>SVSZ01000016.1 GCA_015064025.1 Oscillospiraceae bacterium
TTATTGAAGTATTTGGTGCTGATCCAAGTTCTCCTTTTTCAGAAGATGAAATACTCTTTTTTGCAAAAAAAGTTTTAATTCAAAATCCAAATAATACAGTTGCTATTAATATTTTAAATTCTCCAACAAAAAACTAATGTTTACGCGTTTTCTCCGCACTTCATTTTGAGGTGCGGAGTTTTTTATTGACTTTTCCGTTTGGAAATGCTAAAATATAGCAAAGAGCTTCTACGGAAAATCCGCGATGAGAACGTCCTCACTCCCCTTTACGACAACGAGGACAGCGTTTGCGGCATCGATTTGGGCGGCTTTGCCTACTACTTCCAGAAGAACCTGCAAGGCGCCGTCATTGCGATCACCAACAGCTACGGCAACGTGGTAGCAAGATATACCTACGACGCTTGGGGTGTTTGTACCGTTGTCTCCGATGAGACAGGCATCATTGCAAGGGTCAATCCTTACAGATACAGAGGGTATTACTATGACTCTGAGATCGGGTTGTATTATCTGCAGAGTCGGTATTATGATCCTCAGGTCGGTAGGTTTGTCAACGCTGATTCTCAATTTGATAGCGAAGCTGATCTTATTGGATACAACATTTATGCGTATTGCGGAAACACTCCTATATCAAATGCTGACTATATGGGCACTGGTTTACTTCTTGCAATTGGTATTGGACTATTGGCTGGAGCTGTTCTTGGTGGAGTCGCATCCTATGTTAAGTACAAAAAGGTAAAAATTTCTTGGATAGCCGGAGGAGCTATAATAGGAGCGCTACTTGTCGGAGGCGGCTACTGGGTATATACTACCGTTAAAGGTGCTGCTGCAACTTGGAGTGCATATAAGGCTGCTCAAATCGGTGTCGGTGCCTCTACTGGATCTGCCACCGTTGGTCGCATGTTTGAAAAATTCTATTATGAGTTTAACGGTATAGCATTGAAGTTTCAACAGGTTGTTTGGGGAAATTTCAGATTTGACGCGATCTTTAAAAATAGAATTATTGAACTTAAAAACTATGATTGGGCAAAATATGGTTCTTCGCAGATTAGAAATATAGCCAAGCAATTTGCATCGCAAGGTCAAAAATACTTGCAGGCAATAGGCAAATCTATTAGAGGGCAAAAAATAAAAGGGATTACTTTCTATTTTAGTTCTAAACCGCCTAAGGTAATTATTGATGCACTTAAAGCTCTCGGAATTGCAGTAGAGTGGGTAAAATAACGCATTGCACAAAAAAGATCACAAGCATACCAAAAATCCGGATGAGCATATTGCTCATCCGGAACATCAAGGAGGCGTAAATGGCGTATCAAATAAACGAGCAGCCTACAATAAGCTCAATATTGTATTATTATGACAAAGGCAATTGTATATCTTTAAATTTCAGTGAAAATTTTTTGCTTGTGCTTAAAAAATATGGTTACGATAATATTACAAATATTGAGTTGGGAAAATATAAAATTGTCAACGGGCTACTAAAGGATTATGTTGTTCGCTATAAAAAAAAGGAATTGTCGGTGATTGATTTAAAAAGTGAAATGTTCCGGTGGATGAATGATGATGAAATATCATATATTTCTTTTGTTAATAAAAAAAATCGAAGTTGGGTTTGGGATATCACTTGGTATAAAAATTATACTATGCCGAGCGGGATAAGCGTAAGTGATTATAGCTTTAACCACCTATCAATAGTAACTTCATATGAGAGACTAAATAACAAAGAATGTCAAATTAAATATGTCGAATTGTTTTGTGAATTGTCCGATTTGTTTGAGGCTTTTTATGGAAGGATCGAGGATGTTTCTACAGCTGTCGATATTTTAGATCGAACAAAAGAAAAAGTATTTAACCCCAAATATATTCAAACAGTTTATTGGGGAAATTATTTTGGACAATGCTGTTATTCTGAGAGAGAACATAAAAACATTTCTTTATTACCGGATTGTTATATTAAAAGAACTACTAAAGGTGTCTTTTTTTCTCTCACGGATGACATATATGACTCCAAAGACCATCCGGATTACAATCGCAGAAAAAAAATATACAAGCATTTGACAAAATATTTTTTTACGGCATCTAAAACCTGAGAAAAACAAGCCGTATTTGGTATAATATAAAAAATAACATTTTCTATTGTGGAAAATCCATTTCGTTGTTTCTATCAACGCAATATTTTTTGGGGGAATCTCTTTCTAAAAAATTTCACAATAACCAAAAAAGGAAAATAGGCGTTTTGATTTCTATTTCTAAAAAATAGTAAAAACAAAATCCAGGAGGGAAAATGAAAAAAATTCTACTTGTTTTCATCCTAGTGTATGTAATGATTGTATCTACAAATTGTACCATAGCTCCCGATAGTCCGTCTGACGGAATCTGGTATTGTGAAGAATTAAAACTTGTGATAGAATTTGGAGAAAGCAAAACTTCTGTTTATTCATATGATGACAATTTATCTCATATGGATTTACAAGTTAGAAATTGGATCGACGGGGGATTTGATATTGTATGTAAAGACCACGAAGAACAGATTGTTGAAATATATAGTGGTTGGAGAGAATTCAAAAGCACCGATAAATTTATCATTCTTCTTTATAGCAAAGCCAACCCCGAAGATAATTACAAAACACAAATTGAACTTAATGATGAAGAATATACGTTTATCAAAATAGATAGCTATGATGAAATAAACAAGTAGAAATCTATTAGTGTCTCCGCACTTCTTATGAGGTGCGGAGTTTTTATTACCAAACCTGCCTACATGTACAAAAGCTACTTGCTTCATTTTGAAACGCGCGACTTGCATAAACGCCCCCTCCCCTGTCAATCCTTTGAAAAAAAGGAAGAAGGAGTCGCTTATGAAAAAGGTGATCATCATCGGTGGAGGAGTGGCAGGACTGTGCGCGGGGGTCTATCTCGCCCGCGCGGGGATCCACTGTGAGATCTATGAAAAAAACGCGCGTATGGGAGGAAATCTCACCGCATGGAAACGGGAGGGCTGCACCGTTGATAACTGCATTCACTGGCTCACAGGCACACGCGAGGGAAATCGGCTCAACCGTATCTGGCACGACGTCGGTATGCTGAGCACCGATACCCCCGTACAGCGCCGCGAGGCACTCTACGAGAGCGAATATGAAGGAGAGCGCATTGCCCTTCTTGCAAGCCCCTTGGAAACGGCGGCAAAAATGCGCGCACTCTCACCGAAGGATAAAAAAGAGATCAATCGTTTCATCCGCACGGTGCGAGCGTTGGAAGCCTCTGCGGCAGGTGGCACGTGGCGCACCCGTGCGGGTCTTTTGTTGCATCTTTCCGATCTTTGGTATTACAAAAGAAAAACGCTCTTCGAGGTAGCAAAAAAATTTCGTCATCCACTCCTGCGCCTGTCCCTGACCGATTATATCGGCGGAGAGTTCTCTGCCATCGCCCTTCTTTTTGCCTATGCGGCATACGCCTCGGGAAACGGCTCTGTCCCCGTGGGGGGGTCAGCGGCGGCAGCAGAGCGGATGGCGGCAACCTGCCAAAGCCTTGGCTGTACACTGCACCCCTGTACGGCGGTATCCCGTATCGTCTATACAGGAGGACGGGTGCGAGGGATCGTGACGGAGCGCGGCGAGGAGATCGGCGCCGATTACGTCATCGCCGCGTGCGACCCCTCTTTTACCTTCGGCGAGCTCCTGCCGGAGGGGTTGATGCCGTGGCGATGGAAGCGCCGTGCCGAGAACGTTAAAACACCCGTTTTTTCCGCTCTGCACACGGCGTTTGTTTGCGACCGCGCATCTATTGAGCCCTTCGGAACGCGCATCATCTCAGCCCCTGCTCTTTCCGTGCGCGGCGGAGAACGCCTTGCCATCCGTGAGTTTTCGCACGAGGAGGGATTTGCACCAAGCGGCAAGACCGTCCTTCAGACGCTCACCTTTCTGACGGAGGAGGAATCGCGTGAATGGATCGCGCTCTCCCGTGAGCCCGAAAAATATCGCAAGAAAAAGGAGGAGATCGGGGCGCTGTGCGCCTCCGCGATCCTCGATGCCATGCCCGCACTGCGGGATTCCCTCACCCTTCTTGACGTCTGGACGCCTGCGACCTACCGCCGTTATTTCAACGCACGGTCGGGCGCGTTTCTCTCCTATGCCATGACACCGCAGGCACCGCTTGGCACCCTTCCCTCCCGCATTTCCACGCTGAAGGGGCTCTCCGTTGCGTCTCAGTGGCAAGCCTCCCCCGGTGGGCTTCCCATGGCAGCCGAAGCGGGCAAGCGCGCGGCAGAGGATGCCATTGCTTACCTGCGGCATCGCTCATTCCGCTGAATCCACACGTGGGATAAAGCGGCGCGCGATGCGCCCCTTGGAGCTTCGGCTCGTATAGAAAAAGCCGATGATACAGAAGAAAAGCGCACCGAGAAAATCCACAAACAGATCCTTCATGGTGTCAAGAAGCCCTATATCAAGGTAGCCCTCGATCACGTATTCCTCGCCGCTCTCGGTCACGATCACCGTATGCTCGATCCCGTGGATCCTCACGGGAAGCGTCTCGCCGTCTCCCAAAAGAATGCTGTTGACATTCTCCACGGTAAAGTCCTTTTGCATATCCGTACCAAGCAGCATATCTGCGGAAAATTCAAAAAACTCCCACATCACCCCCACGGTCATTGCAAAGAAGAGCGCCACCAGGGAGATGAATATGGGAGACAGGTAAAAGTCAAAGCGCGTATGGCGGTTAAGAAGCTCTACCAGGGAAAAACCAAAGGCAGCAAAGATAAAGCCGCTGGTATAGTGGAGCATATCGTCCCAGAATGGGAAAATGATGTAAAAGCCCGCGATCTCCCCCAATATGTTGGCACAAAAGACAAAGAGCACCGCCACGATCTCAAGTGACGCGGGGAGCTTGATGCGAAAGCTTTCCTCCACAAAGGTTGGAAGCAGGAAGAGAAACAAAGAGAGCACCGCTGTAAAGGTGCTCTCATAGTGTCCCGAAAGAAAGGTCAGCGCGATCACAGCGGTGGTGATACCTCCCATTGCCGCATAGACCGCAAAGGATATTTTATTGGCACGAGCCTTTTTGACAAAGCACGCAAAAAATCTTTGAAGCCGTCCCTTGTGGGACCCTTTTCCCGTCATTTCGTCCCCTCCTCAAAAAGTGAGGTAGAAAGATAGCGCTCGCCCGTGTCGGGAAGAAGGGCAACGATCCGTTTTCCGCGGAATTCTTCTCTACCCGCCAGCACGGTCGCCGCATGAAGCGCCGCTCCCGAGGTAATGCCGACAAGAAAGCCCTCGGTATGCGCAAAGGCTCTTGCTGCGGCATATGCCTCCTCCTCAGTCACCGTCACGATCTCGTCAAGAAGCTCCTTGTCAAGATTTTCGGGAACAAAATTCGCGCCGATCCCCTGCAAGCCATGCGCGCCCGCATGCCCCTTGGAAAGAAGCGGAGAGCCCGCAGGTTCCACCGCGATCACACGGCAGGAAGGACACATGCTCTTCAGGTACGCACCAACGCCCGAGATCGTACCTCCCGTGCCAACACCCGCAACAAAGGCATCCACCCGTCCATCCGCATCCCGATAGATCTCGGGTCCCGTGGTCTCAAAATGCGCACGGGGGTTGGCGGGATTATCAAACTGGGAAGGAATAAAGGAATTCGGGATCTCACGCTGCAGCTCTATCGCACGCGCAACGGCGCCCTGCATTCCCTCCTTACCCGGAGTGAGCACGATCTCGGCACCGTAAGCACGCAACAAGCGGCGGCGTTCCTCGCTCATGCTGTCGGGCATGGTCAGGATCAAGCGGTAGCCTCTCGCCGCTGCAAGAGCGGCAAGACCGATCCCCGTATTTCCGCTGGTCGGCTCGATTACCGTCGCGCCCTTTCCGATCGATCCGCGCGACAGGGCATCGTTGAGCATAAAAAGCGCAACGCGGTCCTTGGCGCTCCCCGCAGGATTAAAGCACTCCAGCTTGCAAAGGATCTCCCCTCCACCCGCAAAGCGACGGTTATAGTTTTCGGGAAGGAGCAAGGGTGTGTTTCCAATCAATTGTTCAATATTGTGATAAAGCATTCTTTTAACCTCAATGAAATATATGTGTTCGCCGCCGACAGGCGGCTGTTTCTATTGTATCATAAAGCAAAGCCGTTGTCAATCGTTCAACACCCCTGCCTACACCGCACATCTGATCAGTAGGAATTTCGCAAGACAAGGCGTAAAAACGAAAGAAGTGATTCGTCCAAGAAATCGTTCAAGGCGAGGCGCACCGGAGAAGGCAAGGCGCAGGCGTAGTTATCTACGTCAAGCCGCGTTCGAGGAGCAACGAAGCATTGGGGAATTTCTTGGATGAATCAGATGAAAAAAGCAGCATGAAAGACTTCTACTCCATGCTGCTTATCTCCTCCTTGCAGGTGGGTTGGTCCTGCTTCGGATCACTTATTGAGTGCGTTGAGCTTCTTTGTGAACTGGCTCTTCTTGTGAGCGGCCGCGTTCTTATGGATGATTCCGTAAGCTGCTGCCTGGTCAACCTTCTTCACAGCTGCCTTGTAGGCTGCCTGTGCCGCTTCCATATCACCGGAAGCGAGTGCCGCGTCGTACTTCTTCATTTCGGTTTTCAGAGCACTACGGTACATCTTATTCTGAAGAGTCTTTGTCTGAATGACCTTAACTCTCTTCTTTGCAGACTTGATATTCGGCATCGTTTTCTACCTCCCTTTGAATTTGAAACATTGAGAACTGATATTTCAAAGCGGCGCCTGAGAGGGTGCGCACAGCTTCATCCATATACCGCTATATTTTACCACACAAAAATCAAAATTGCAATAGCTTTTGATATTTTTTTTCATGTTTTTTCTATTTTGTTAAAAATGCAAATAAAATCAAAAAAAAGAACCCGCCTTTTGCGCACAACGCCAAAAGCGGATTCTTTTCAAAGCATTGATTACTTAAGTACGCCAAAGAAATTTACAACGCAAAGAACGATACCGACAATGCTGTAAAGATCGATCAGAGAACCAACGATCCAGAAAACAATGCCGACGATCGGAACCAAGGAAAGAACACCGATCAATACGCTGAAGATCGCGATCAGCACGATGAAAATGATCAGCTGAATGATCAGAGACTTTACGTCCTTTTCCTTCACCTTAAAGGGTGTGGGCCACAGGGTCTTCAAGAATTCCATATGTCAAACTCCTTTCACATAAATCATGCAATAAATGCATTCGCTTACAAGCGTATTTTATCACATACGTAAACAAATGTCAAGTGCGAAATCAAAATTCCATGCTTTTTTATCCTCTCAGACGCCCAGCAGCTCGAATACCTTGTAAATATCCCCCGCTCCCATGACGATCACAAGATCGCCCTCTCTTGCGTCACGTCGGATCGCGTCCGCAACCGAGGAAAAGGATCCGCAATATTGGGCTCTCTCTCCGACCGCCTCCGAAAGAAGCGCGGAGCTGACACCGTAGACGTTTTGCTCTCGTGCGGCATAGATGTCGGCAAAATAGACGCGGTCGGCATCCCCAAAGGCACCTGCAAAGTCCTCAAAGAGCCCCGCCGTGCGGCTGTAGGTATGAGGCTGGTAGGCACACAAAACGCGCTTGTACCCCATTTCCTTCGCCCCCGAAAGGGTCGCGCGGATCTCGTCGGGATGGTGCGCGTAATCATCGTATACCGACGCACCTCCTACCCGTCCACGGAACTCCATCCGACGCCGCGCACCCGTAAAGGAGGCAAGTGCCGAGGCGATCCGATCGGCATCAAGCCCGCAAAGGGTTGCCGCACTTGCCGCCGCCAGTGCATTGTAGACGTTGTGACGGCCGAACACGTGCAGCTTGATGCGGGCGAGCCGACACTCCCCGCGACAGAAATCGAAGGAGGTTTCTCCGTCACCGTAGGTGATATTTCGTGCGCAGAAATCCGCATGCCCCCCGAGAGAAAAGGTTACCTTTTTTCCACCGAAATCCGCCAGCGCTCTCTCGCACTCTTCGTCATCGGCATTGTAGAGCACACATCCGTTCTCACCCGTGCGTTCGGCAAAGCGGAGGAAGGAGGTACGGATCTGCTCCATGCTCTTGAAATAATCCACGTGGTCAAGACCGATGTTGAGGATGAGCGCCAACGTCGGGTTGAAATCAAGAAAGGAATCCATATATTCGCACGCTTCGAACACAAAGTGCTCTCGCGAGCGGCTGATACGGCAGGTATCGTTTCCCAGAATCGGAAGCTCCGCACCGCACATAACGGTGGGATCCGCCGCCTCCAGAAAGATCTGAGCGCACATGGCGGTACAGGTGGTCTTTCCGTGCATGCCTGCCACGCCGATGCGGTGGAGGTAAGAGATCATCAGATATCCGAGATAGTCCGAACGGGAAAGTAAGGGCTTGCCGCTCTTCTGCGCCGCTATGTACTCCGGATTATCCGCACCGATGGCAACCGTATAGACGACGGCATCGTAGCGCGCCACGTTCGCGGCATCGTGAGACGCATGGACAGGAATCCCCGCCTCTCGCAGCGCCTTGACCTGCGGGTTTTCCGATCGGTCGGAGCCGCCGACGGTATATCCGAGATTTTTGGAAAGCTGCGCCAGCGCCGACATACTGATCCCGCCGATTCCGATGAAGAAAATGCTACGGCACCCCGCAAGCATCCGCGAGATCTCTCTGTGTCCGTAATGTGTATTTTCCAATGCCATAACGTTCCCCTTTTCTGCCGAACACGGCTCAAAATTCGACTCATTTGATAGTTTATGACGTTTTTTAACGACTTGTGACGTATGTAATAATAAACGCGCGAAAAGAAATTCCAAATTCACATAAAGATACCTTTTTCATTGAATAACAGTCACAGAAAAGAGGTATAATATATACAGCAACAAAAAAACACCGGAGGTTTTCCAACATGCAAATTACCGATATTAAAGTCAGAAAGCTCTTTGAAGAAGGTCCGATGAAGGCAATCGTTTCCGTTACGTTTGACGGTCAGCTCGCGGTACATGATATCAAGGTGATCCATGCACGCGACAAATATTTCATCGTTATGCCCAGCCGCAAAAATCCCGACGACACCTACCGTGATATCGTACATCCCATCAACGCACAGTTCCGTGGGATGATGGAAGCGGCAGTCATCAGCGCATACGAAGCAGCCCTTGAAGAAGCGGCACAGAATGCAGAGAGTGCCTTTGATCCCGCAGAAGCAGCGGAAAGAGTATAAGTCAGAAAAGCCGTCAAGCACAATGCATCCAAAAGCGGGCAGAGAACGTACGTTCTCTGTCCTTTTTTATTATCTTTCGTAGCGAAGCCTGCCGTGCGAAAGAAGAACCGTGCTCTCGGAAAGACAAAGCGTTCCAAAGGAGCCCCCCTGCCCCACGCTCCCGGGATTGAAAAGGTACATAGGGCGCTCAAGAGTGCACCCACCCACTGTTTCCCCGGCATCAACGCAAAGGGAAACGGGCTCATGCGTGTGCCCAAACAGAACGATGTCCGCGCCGACCTGCGCGGCATGTGAGAGAAGCGCGCCGCAACCGCTTTTGACCCCGAAGGTGTGCCCGTGCGTCAAAAGAAGACGGTGTCCCGCAAGATCGATCAGGCGCTCCGTCGGATATTCGCTCCACGAGGCTCCCCAATCGCAGTTTCCGCGCACTGCCCAAAGCATCGCCCTTCCCGTGTCAAGCGCCTCGGCGTCGAAAAGTCCGTCCCCGAGAAAGCAAACGGCATGCACGTCGCTTACCTGAAGCTTCATGGCACGCCGCATGGCATCTGCACGCCCGTGCGAATCCGAAAAAATCAAAAGCTCCATATGCCCTCCCCCGACTGCTCTTTACACCGTACGGTATCAGTATACCACTTTTTTGTTTATTTGTCTACCGCGAGAAGAAAAAACGTTAAAAATAAAAAGCACAGTGCGATACGTACTACCGTTGAGGGTTCTACGCTATCGCACCGTGTTTTGTATTCTACCCGGACAGAAGGTTTTGACGCTCGCTTACGCTTTGCCCGCACAGCCGAAGACAAGCATCTTCTTTTTGACCTCTTCCTTCATAAGTGCAACCTTGTGGTTGCGGATATCAAGATAGGCAAGCTTTTGCTCAAGCCCTTCCTTCATAGCTCGGTTGCCCGCGAGGCAGAGATCTGTGAAGATGTTGACCTTGCTGATGCCATTGGCAATGGAGTTGCGGAAATCATCGTCCGTAAGTCCCGAGCCGCCGTGAAGCACCAACGGAATATTCAATGCGTCGCGAATCTCCGAAAGACGCACAAGGTCAAGACAGGGCTTGCTCTTATATGCGCCGTGTGCCGTACCGATGGATACCGCAAGGGCATCCACGCCCGTTCCGTTCGCATAATCCAGCGCCTCCTCTACCTTTGTGTAAAGCGCTTTCGCGTCGTTGTCTCCCACGCTCGCCTCTCCGACGTGCCCGATCTCTCCCTCCACACTCGCACCGAAGCTGTGCGCGATCTTTACGATCTCACGGGTATCGCGGATATTCTCTGCGTAGTCACCCGCAGAGCCGTCAAACATAACGCTGGAAAAGCCCAGAGAAAGAGCTTCCATGCAACGCTCAAAGGTAAGACCGTGGTCATAATGAACGACAACGGGAACGCTTGCGCGCTTCGCCGCCGCAAGAATCGAGGGCGCGATCAGCTTGAGCTCGCCCGCAGGCAAAAGCACCTCGGCTGTGCCGATGATCACAGGCGCACGGAGCTCCTCCGCAGCCGAGATCACAGCCTCCAGCATATCCGTGTCGGTGGTGTTGAAAAGTCCCACACCGTACTTCTTTTCCTTTGCGTCCTTCAATACGTCATTCAGATTTACAAGCATTTTTTCTCTCCTTTTTTATACAGTGCATTCCTCAAGCGAAATACGCTCGTGCGAGGCAATGAATTCAAGAATATAATTTTTGTCACGCATTCCACTGACAGAATCCTGTGCGGCAAGATTGCAGCAGGCGGCACCCGAGGCAAATTCCAGCATTCGGCGGTCATCAAAGCCGCTGTAGATCCCGTACAGACATCCCGCGCAGAAGGCATCTCCCGCACCGACAGACCCTTTGATGTAGCCTGCGGGAAGCTTGATAGAGGGCACACAGGTAAATTCCCCGTCGGCACTCAGACAAAAGCCCGCCTCGGGACAGTGCAGGATCACACGCTGTCTCACGCCCTTGGAAAGTATGATCTCCATGGTGCGTCTGATATTGGCAAGGATCAGGCGCCCCGCAGCATCTCTTGCGGGAATTCCCGACACGCCGCTCCCCTCGATCTCGTTCATGAAAGCATTGTCCGTATAGCGAAGTGCCGGGATCACCTTTTCGGCAAAAAGCCCCGTGCTGTCACTGACAACGTCAACGGAGGTAAGGATCCCTTCCTTTTGTACGCGCGCGAGAAACGCCGCCATCACCGTGCCGTATTCCTCGTCCGCACGGTCAAAGCTGTCAAGCAGAAGGATATATCCGATGTGAAGCATTCTGCAATTGAGAAGAGAGAGATTGACGTCTGCGGGAGAGAATTCCGCGTTGGCACCTCGGTGGTGAAAAAAGGTACGTTCCCCCGTGGATTCGACGCTCATCACGTCGCTAAAGCTCGTCGGAGAGGTGCTTGAAGTTACGACGCCGCTGACGTCGATCCCGTTCTTAAGCATCTCCGAAAGAAGATACTTTCCTCCCTCGTCGTTTCCGATGCGCCCGAGTGCGCTGACCTTGAGCTGTCCATCGATCTTAACAAGATCAATGCCCGTGTTCGGCACGCACCCGCCCACTGCTGTGGAAACCGACTTGACGTTGGCAAGCATTCCCTTCTCGGGATAAATATCCGTCACCTTCACGCAATCCGTCAGGATATTCCCCGCAAGAGCGATGCCGTGGCGGTCACCGAGCATAAGATGATCCACCGTCGTACCAAGCAAGCGCGCGATCATGGGAAGCTGTGTGATCTCGGGATAACCAAGCCCACGCTCCCACTTGCTCACCGTCTTATTGCTGACGTAAAGACGTTCCGCAAGTGCCGCCTGTGTCATGTTCCTCCGTTGGCGCAATCTGGCAATATTGGCACCGATCGAAAGAGCTTTCTCGTTTTCCTTCATAAAACATCCTCCTCTGTAACGTCTCTGACTTGATTATACCCCTCAGAAGGAAAAAAGTCAAGCGACTTTTTGTTGACACAAAAAGGAGAATTCTTCAAATTTTATCTACTTTCCGCAGACATTTCGACCGGAAGGTACCACCTTTTCTTTTTTTCGCATATACTGACCGTGAAGAGGACGGAACGCCTTCCATTCCGTCTCAAATCGACGACAAAGGAGATATCTTATGCAGATCGATCAAAAAACTCTCTCCCGCTTGCTCGCGATGAACGATGAGCAATTGAGCACAGTCATCAAAAAGATCGCCGTCGATGCGGGCATTGACCCCACAGCCCTCGGCATCACGCAGGACAGCATAGAAAGCATCCGCACAGCCCTTGGAAGCGTGAGCGATCGTGATCTTGAAGCACTCAATGAGGTCTACCAAAGCTTTCGTCAAGGCAAGACACGCTGAAGAAATCCCGAAAAAGGAGATGACGCCATGGAACAAACCAACGTCCCCGCAAAGGAGCCGCTCGCGGCGCTCCTTTCCAATCCCGAGCTTCTGCGCACGGTCGGTGGGCTTCTCGGAGGAATGAGCGGCAATCCGAAGCCATCCACTTCCGCACCGGAAAACGGCACGGAGGAGGCAGCACCCGCTCCCCCTCCCTCGTTTGACGGGCTGGCACAATTGCTCTCTAATCGGGAGCTGATGGAAAAACTCCCTACGCTCCTCTCTTCCCTCATAGGAACAGCGAGCGCATCAAAGCCAACCGCAACCCCGACAAAAAGCGAAGAAGACACGGTCCCCGCTTCTGTCCTCCCCTCTCCAAAAGCGATCGGTACCTGTCGCAACGATCTTCTTTTGGCACTCAAGCCCTTCCTCTCCAAGGAGCGCTGTGAGGCGGTGGATATGATCATCCGACTGTCCGCCCTCGGAAGCGTTCTCGGGCGGCTCCGCTGAAGGAGGAAGCTATGTACTCCAGATACTACGGACATCGTCCCGCAGGGGAGATCAAGATCCCCGAAAACTACAACGGATGCGCCTTCCCAAAAGAGCCTACGGAGCGTGCTCCCTCTCCGCGCTATCTTGAGGTTGCAAAGCCAAGCTTCCAAAAGGAACGCGAAGCGCCGCCTGTGAAGGAGGCGGAAGAGAAAATCCCCGTACCGCCTCCGACGGTATCGCCTTCCGCAAAGGAAACGGGAGAGGAGCATTCCGAATCGGAAAAGGCTCCCACCGACTCGCCCTCTCTGCCCACCGCTCTGCTTTCTCCTTTTTCCTTCCTCAGAGGAAAGGGGAACTCTCGTTCGCTTGCGAGCGGCTTGGATTTCGATCAACTCCTGATCCTCGGACTGATCCTGCTGCTTTTGAACAGCGAGGCGGATACGGATCTGATCCTTTGCCTCGGTCTTTTACTTCTGTGCGGATAAAGGCGTAAAAAGCACTTGCATTTACCGTCAAGCTATGGTACAATATATACAGTGATTTTTACCGTTTCATCTTGCATATTTCGTAAAAAAAGGAATCGGGTCCATGAAAAAAACAAACAAAAAAATCCTCCTTTTACGTACATTCCTTCTTGTGTTGATCATTTTGAATATGACACTCATTTTTCTCCTCTCCGCGGAGAACGGAGAAAAATCAACGCAGACAGCGGAAAAGGTGGAATCTGCCGTGGTCGACACCTTCCTTCCGAACGCTGACAAGGAGTCTGTAGAATATTCTCTCACCATTGACCGCTATCTTACGGTCTTCCTTCGCAAATTCGCACACGTTTTAGAATTTGCGTCACTTGGTGCACTGATCCTTGTATTTATTCTGACATGGCACCGCTCGCCACTCCTCTCTGCTGCAATTTCCCTCTCGCTCACTCTGCTTTACGCCATTTCCGATGAATTTCATCAGTTTTTCATCAGTGACAGAAATGCCAGTGTGACCGACGTACTGATCGATATGGCAGGGGCACTTGGTGCCACGCTCATCATTCTTTTGTGCGTATACCTTCACAAAAGAAAAAAATTCAAATTGAAGGTCACCCGCTACACGCTCGCCTCACCCTCCCCCTCGCCGCTCCGCATCGCACTTGCCGCAGATCTTCACGACGAAGGGCACAGGGAAACGCTTGAAGCGATCCGAGCAGCAGCCCCCGATCTCATTCTCATCCCGGGAGACTTGACCGATGACGAGGGCCTTTTGGAGGCAGATGCCCCCGCGTATGACTTTCTGCGCGAATGTGCAAGCATCGCTCCCACCTATTATTCTCTCGGAAATCATGAGATCGCCTGCTATCACAGAGGGAACCCATGGCGACATCCCACCCCGATCCCGCCGACACAGGAATGTCGGGAGCGGATCCGAGAGACGGGGGCTGTTCTTCTGGACAATGATTGCGTTATGCACGGCAGCATTTGTATTTGCGGTCTTACCTCAGGCATCAACAAAAAGGAAAACAAGCCGAACGCTGCCGCACTCTCGAGCTTTGCGGAACGAGAAGGATATCGGATCTTACTTTGTCACCATCCCGAATACTACGTTCCCTACATCAAGGAAACGAAGATTGACCTGACCGTATGCGGGCATGCGCACGGCGGTCAGTGGCGCATTTTCGGCAGGGGGATCTACTCCCCGGGGCAAGGGCTGTTTCCAAAATATACCGCAGGTGTGCTTGACGGACGCTGTATCATCAGCCGCGGCATCGGGAATCACACCTTCATCCCCCGCATCTTCAATGCCCCCGAGGTGATCCTCATCGAAACGCAAGCGGAATAAAAAACAAAAAACATAAGAACCCCCACAGAGACACGCCGTAGCGCACGCCCTGTGGGGGTTCCTATGTAAAACGAGGATGATACTCTTTAATGAGGAGATCCAACCGTTCCGGGGAAACGGCGCATGGAGTATCAGCGGTAAAAACCACATACCGAATGCGATAGGAATCCTACTGGAATCTGACAGACATTGAAGCTGTCGCTGGTGACCCGTACGGGAATCGAACCCATATCTTCGCCGTGAGAGGGCGACGTCTTAACCGTTTGACTAACGGGCCTTGCTTGACCTTGCATATTATAGCATATTCCTTTCGCAATTGCAACCCCTTTTTTTATTTTTTCAGAAAGTTCTTTCAATTTGAACAAAAAAGGAACACAAAACGACCTCTTTTAGTGGGTTTTATCCACATTTTTTGCTATTTTGTCACGAAAAAATCAAGAAAAAGCGGTTTCACACCCCTTCATGAGTATATGCCGCGCTTCTTTTTTTGTGCATTTTTATATGTTTCAAAAAAACACATTTTGTTGAAACGCTCCAAAAAGATCCGTTTGAAAAGCCGCAAGCGACATCGTTTTTTGTGTACTTTTCTAAATCTGCCGAGAAAGCCGCCAAGCGTCCTCCCACGGTCGGCGGAAATCGCGGAAAATTTGCAAAAGCTATTGACAAAGGAATATTTATGCATTATAATATAGGTTGTAAAAAGTTTTACAAATTTATTGGAGGATTTCATCATGAAAAAATTACTCAGCCTCGTACTTGCGGCAATCATGCTTTGCGGTGCTGCTGTAGCATTCTCTTCCTGCGCGGACAACACGCCTTCTGTGAAGATCGGTGTACAACAGGGTACCACGGGTGAGGCGTTCCTCATCGGTAACGCTGATATGGGCTACGAAAAGTACGAAAACGTAAACGCACAGTCCTATGAAAACGGCGCTCTTGCCGTACAGGACCTTATCTCCGGAAAGATCGACTACGTTGTCATTGACAATGCAGTTGCCGCAGACCTTGTGAAAAACAACGCAGACATCAAGATGATCGATTACGCGCTGACCAAGGAAGATTACGGTATCGGTGTTGACAAGAACCAGAAGGAGCTTCTCAACTCCATCAACAAGATCCTCAAGGAAAAGAAGGCAGAGATCGACGCGATCTACGCAAGCTATGCTGAAAACAGCGGCAATGATGACGGCGTTGATGAAAACGAGTGGACCGGTAACAAGATCGTCTCCGCAAAGTTTGATGCAGATAAGAAGGAAACCCAGCTTGTCGTTGCAACCAATGCAGCGTTTGCTCCCTACGAATTCAAGGTAGGCACGGCATTTGCAGGCATCGATATGGAGATCGCAAAGCTGATCGCAGATGAGCTTCAGCTTGAGCTTGTCATCCAGCACATGGATTTCGACTCCGTCGTTACCTCCATCGGTAAGAACGGTGTAGATATCGCCCTTGCAGGTCTTACCATCAACCCTGCACGCGAAAAGGTCGTTGACTTCAGCGATCCTTACGAAGAGGGTGTATACCAGGTCATCATTGCAAAGAAGGATAACACGACCTTTGACAGCTGCAAAAGTGCTGAGGATGTACTTGCAGTTCTGAAGGATCTCAAGTAATCCACACCCAACACATTATAAGAGCTTATCTACCGGACTGTTTTCCAAAACCGTCCGGTAGTTTCATGAGAACATCATCATACGGAGATACAGAATGAAAAAAATTATCAGCCTCTCCTTGCTCGTGATCACACTTTTGACCTGTGTTCTCGGTCTTTCCTCCTGCGGCTTTCAAAGTCATCCCGTAGGATATTTGAAGGACTCCACGGGAAAAGCATACATCACAGGCGACAGTACGCTCGGCTTCGACGGATACCGCGGTAAATTCGACACACAGCAATTTACCGATGGCGACAGTGCCGCCGATGCCCTTCTTGACGGAAAGATCGAATTTCTTTTGGTAGACCGCAGTGTCGCCATCGCGGTCCTTTCGGAGCATGCCCCCTTGAAGGCGGTTTCAAAGCCGCTTGCATCCCCCGCAGGTCTTGAAGAGCTGGTGATCCTTACCAAAGCGGATAACACCGTGTTTGACGCCTGCACCACAGAGGATGCAGTCAAGGAAACCTTCGATGGCTTGAAAAAGAGCGACTTCCAGATCGAGTGGGAGCTTTTCTACGACAAATTCATCACACATAAGGGCTATGAGGAGGTCCTCACAGGTCTTCAAACCACCATGATCATTGCGATCGTGGGACTTCTGATCGGTATTTTGATCGGTACAGTGATCGCATTGATCAAGATGATCCCCAAGTACCACGTGGCGCCCCGCATTCTCTCCGCGATCTGCGACGTATACGTTGGCTTCTTCCGCGGTACGCCTATGGTCGTACAGCTCCTGATCGGTTGGTTCATCCTGCTCCCCGCCCTTGATCTTCAAGTAGAAAACATTGTCGTTGCCGCCGCCGTCTTCGGAATGAACAGCGGTGCATACGTATCGGAGATCATGCGAAGCGGTATCCAGGCGGTCGACGTGGGACAGCTGGAGGCGGCACGTGCCGTAGGTCTTGGCTACTGGACCTCAATGATGAAGATCGTCATCCCTCAGGGAATCAAAAACATTCTTCCCACCCTTGGAAATGAGTTTATCATTCTTGTCAAGGACACCTCCATTGTCAGCTTTATCGCCGTTGTTGACGTCACAAAGGCATTCCGCCAGATCGGTGACGCAAACTACAGCTATACCATTCCCTATCTGATGCTGGCACTGGTTTATCTCGTGATCGTTATGATCATCACGTATCTTGTAAAGCTGATGGAAAGGAGACTTGCAAAAAGTGAACGCAGAAAATAAAATCAACGCGCAGGCAGAGCAAGACACTCCTTTGATCCAAGTGATCGGACTCTCCAAAAGGTTCGGCAATCTGACCGTCCTTGATGACATTCATACAGAGATCCGCCGTGGTGAAAAGGTCGCCGTCATCGGTCCCTCGGGAAGCGGCAAGAGCACGTTTTTGCGTTGCCTCAACTGTATGGAGGATCCCACGGGAGGTGAGATCATCTTCGGCGGCGAAAACATTGCCGACATGAAGGTAGATATCAATAAGCACCGCGAAAATATCGGAATGGTCTTCCAGCAGTTCAATCTTTTCAACAACAAAACGGTGCTCCAGAATATCATGCTTGCCCCCGTACACATCCGCACAAAAAAGGCAGGCGGGCTTTTTGCAAAATCCGAGATCAAAAAGCAGATCAAAAAGGAAGAGTACGAGCGTGCCATGACGCTTTTGCGCCGCATCGGTCTTGAGGAAAAGGCAAACGTTTATCCCGCAACCCTCTCGGGCGGTCAGAAGCAGCGTATCGCGATCATTCGCGCGCTTGCTATGAATCCGCAGGTCATGCTTTTCGACGAGCCTACAAGTGCTCTTGACCCCGAAATGGTGGGCGAGGTGTTGGACCTCATCAAGGAGCTGGCACACGAGGGCATGACGATGGTAATCGTCACCCACGAAATGGGCTTTGCCCGCGAGGTCGCAGACCGTATTCTCTTTGTGGACGGAGGAAAGATCACGGAGGATGCACCTCCCGCAGAATTCTTCGCCAATCCCAAAAACGAGCGCACCCGAGAATTTCTCGGCAAGGTGCTGGCACAGTAAAAAACAATATCTCCCCCGCGGCTGATTGCATAAACTGTAAAAAAGCCACGGGGGAGATTTTATGAATGCAAGCGAATTGTTTCGGCGCTGTCTTGAAAAATCCTATATTCACGTAGAAAACGGCGGAGACTATGCCACAGAACGTCGCGGGAACACACTTTATATCTATCTTGAATGCTCCCGCGGAAAGACCGATTGGAAAAACAATCTTGATTTTCCCGCACGTCCCTATCATCGGGGGGAAGGGCTTTGGTTTGCACACAGAGGTTTTTTGCGTGTCTGGAAAAGCGTGGAAAAGCATCTGTCCCCACTCATTGCCGATAGCTCCCTTACGGAAATTGTTACCGTTGGATATTCCCACGGTGCGGCACTTGCCGTCCTTTGCCACGAATACGTATACTTTCATCGCGCAGATCTGCACGGACGCTTCACAGGCTACGGCTTCGGCTGTCCGCGCGTTTATTGGGGCGTACGGGGGCGAGTCTATCGCACGCGCTGGGAGAATTTCTTTGTCTACAGAAATATAGACGATCTTGTTACGCACGTACCTCCCTTAGCACTGGGCTACTCCCACGTAGGAGAGCTTATCGAGATCGGTGCGCGAGGACGCTACAATCCCATCGACGCCCACAGACCCGAAAATATTTACCGCGAGCTTCTTCTATATGAGGATGCTGCAGTCAAAATAAAGGACACTGCCCCATCGTTCGTGCACGCCCACTCCTCCCCGCACCGCACGGCGGTGCCGCCCCTCCTCTCGGAGGAGGGCTGTTTTTTGCCTCACGTATAGACTCCTCCACGAGGGGGATGCACCGCAAGACGCAGTGTTAGAATGCGTCGTACACGACCACGCATGTGTCGTTTTCTACTCAAATATTCGCAATTTCCGCGATCTTATTTTTCGGAAGGATCTTCCTGCACGTTGCGGGAGTCCTTCCCTTTTCTTTTGAATTTCGCCGTGATCTTATCCGAAAGAGATTCCAGAAAGGCATTGATCCGATCGGCATGACGGAAGCTGATGACAAAAGCCGCCACGCAAAAGATTCCCACAAGAAGCAGGAGGGCAATCCCCCATATCTCATCAAATGGGATCACCTCGCCCGACAAAAAGAGGAGCGTAGCCCCCACGGAGGTAACGCGCGTGATGATCTGCATCAAGGTAAATCCGACCCAACCGATGGGCAAAATACCTGCTACGGAGCACAGAATATCGTCGGGGAAAAGAGGCAAGAAGAACATGAAGAAAAGCAATACCGTTTCTCTTCCGTGCAGCTTCGCGATCCATTCATCCACCTTATCGTGCCCCCCTGCGATCCAATCGACAAAGGGTCTTCCCAGCCATCTTCCAAGCGCAAACGCGAAGAGCGAGCCCAAGAGCATTCCGATGTAAGAAAGGAGAAAGGCTTGAGGGGCGCCAAATACAAAATTTCCCGCCAAGATCGTAATCGATCCGGGAATCGGTACGAAGGTCACCTGCAAAAAGCTGATGAGAATATAAATCAAGGGTGCCGCAACACCTGCGGATCGAATAATCTCCTGCAATTCCTCCTGCGTCAAGTCGGTCCATCCCAAAAGATAAAGCACAAACCAAAGCGCAAGAACGATCAGGGCAATGATAAGGCAGGAAAAGATCACCTTTTTGATCATTTGTTTCGTTTCTTTTTTCATACGTTCATCCTTACAGCATCTCGATAAATTCAAGCAGTTCGTCAAATCCGCCGTGCGGATATGCAGAAATATCAACTTCCTTTTTATTGATCAGACAATCGGTGAGAAGAAAGACCTTCATGCCAAGATTCTGTGCGATCATGTCCTCGCCAACGTCATTTCCAACCATCACACATTCCTCGGGGGAAAGGCCTGTTTTTTCAAGAATGTCCATGTAATACGCAGGATTCGGCTTACAGTGGCAGGAATTTTCATAGGTCGTATAAAGCTCGAAATCAGACGGCCTCAGCCCCGCCCAGGAAATGCGGTGCTCCGTTGCCATGGAGGGAAAAATAGGATTCGTCGCAAGAACAACACGAAAGCCCCTTTCCTTGACACGGCGAACAACCTTTGCTGCTCTTTCGTCATATCCGCAGGAAGCTTGTACACGTGGGAAATCCTCACGGTAAAAGGCATCAAACTCTCCTATGTAATCTCTGATCCCCTCGCCCATATGTACGGCAAAGGTATCCCAGAAAACAGCCTCGTTATTTTGTTCTCCCGTATTTTTTACCATCGCGGCAGTTCCCAGCCAGATCCCCTGCACCATTTTCTCGGGTTCATATCCAAAGGGCGCCATCCGACGGCATATCCCACCGAAATACGCCTTGATAAACGTTTCCTGATCCATCGGCAAAAGCGTACCGTCCAGATCAAAAAGAACTGCCTTGATGCTCATATTCTCATTCCTCTCAAATATCGTTCGAAGCGGCAACGTATGCAACGCGCCCTTCGGCTCCCGCCAGACGCATCGAAATTATTATAACACACCCACACCCGATTGTCAATAAAAAAACGTTGTCCGCGAAAGAAAAGAGCGTTGAATTCAGCTGATGTCCGCTAACGCAGGTTTATCATGAATTGAATTGCCCTGTTTTTCAATGCCGAAGGCAATTCATGCACTTGAAATGCAATTCATGGCGCAAGCCAACTCATGCCTGTCAGGGCAATTCATTATGGGTGCGTCCGAAAACGCAGTTTTCAAACGCGCCCATTTGTCTATGCATCAAAAAGTGAAGGGGTTGCACCGTACCCCATGGCCTCGGTGCAACCCCAAAAAGGATCACGCTATTTTTTTAATTTATCCTTCAGGCAAAAGCTTTCTTGCATAGTTTCTCAATGTGATGAGATCTGCATTGCTGATATCATCCACCTTATCAAGATACTTCTGCGCCTCAAGTGCAAGAGTTGCCGTTGCTGTATCGGAGTAAATAACCACCAGACCGTCATCCAAGGTGACCTCAACGTATCCGACCGCTGCAAAGCCGGAAGCAACATTATCGGCAAACTTATTGTTTACCTCATCGGGCGCCAGATCAACGATCGAGCCTGCAAAGACCTTCGTATCCTTCAAAAGCTTCTCTGCATCGGAATCGTAGTAGAAGTCCTCATAGTAAGCAGACGTGCGAACGTCAATATAGCTGATACCGCTTCGATCAAGCTCCGTACGTGTAAAGCTATCAACATTATCAAGTGCATTCGCGGGAACGATAAGTGTTCCGAAAACGACCTTGTCGGAATACTGAGTCTTCATCTTCTCAAGAAGCTTGGTGTCCACTGCCGTACAGAAGCGAAGTCCCGAATGCTCACCCAATCGAACGGTGTAACGAACGTTGTCATTGTATGCGCTCTTCACTACGTTCTTATAGGTTGCGGTATCGTACATCTCTTCAACGTAAGGCGTATCATCGGTGACGAACACCCTCGTACCTTCCTTGATCAAGCTTGCAGGATCTGTAATGGATATACCCTTGAACTTGATATCCTTGATGTTTTCAAGGGTGGAATCAACCGTAACAAGCTCCTTCGCGACCGTAATGAATCTAAGGTCGTCAAGAAGGATATCTCCTGCCATCTTTTCCTGCCCGGAAAGACCGATCAGGGGAACAAGTGTGTTCTCATAGAACGCAAGCTCACTGTAAGGAAGATTTCCCTTGCCGGAATAGATGCTGTTGGAATAGATCTCCATTTCACCGGTTCTCATATTGATCACGCAGGACAGCACGTTCCACTCACCTGCAACAAGCTTGCCGGCAGCCGTCTCGGTATCGCCGCCAACATAGACGCTTCCGGTACCAACGTCCAAGGTATAGATCACCATATCCGCAAAGGTTGAAAGGGTCGTTGCATCAGCTACCTTACCAACCCCCTTCGCAATGCGTCCCTGAATCAAGCCCGCTCCCTCGGCAGGAAGATAAAGCTCCATGTCGATGGCAAGCTTTTCCTTGGTAGCATAGGAAATACCTGTGTTGAAGAAGGTCCAAGCCTTGTCAAGGTTGGCAGCAGGAGTTGCGTTACCCGCTGTCGTTCCATAACCTGTCACGCCCCAATAATTGACGAAATCCGCATATTTACCAAGCTCATAGCCCTTGAAGTTGGCATCTCCAACGTCAAACTTTCCGCGATCACCGGTGATCCAATTGCTTCCAACCTTGACCTTAAGCGGCAATCCGGTATCGGGATCGTACTCGACCTCACTTACCTGAATGGCTCTCTTGCCCTCAAAGTATTTTGAAGTACTCCAGAGAACGTCCATATTGCGCTCAACTTCTGTCATAGACTCGCCTACGGTAAACCGCAACGCATTATCGGGAGCGTAGATCGGGTTTTCATCCTCGTCCACACCGATCTGCACCTTATTTGCGCCGGTCAATCTAACGGATGCGGGCGAATTGGACGCGATCACACCGTCTCTGTAGGAAGTTTCAACCTCATCCTCGGTATCGGGATCGTCAAAGATCGCAGGATCGTCAAAATTCCAAATTTCCTTCTTCTCGTAGGTCGCCCCCTGAAGGACCTCCTTTGTGGAGAAGTTGATGTTATCCACAAGGAAATAGCCGCTCATGCTGGGTGCGTATATACCTCTCTGAATCTTACCCGTGTTGAGAGAGTTCGCATTGATCTTATAAACGGAGAATTCCGTCTCGGGAATTCCGTTGTACTCCGCTTTCGGCTTCAAGGTATAAGCATAGCTTCCGTTGAAGTAAATGTCCTCATAGCCCGTCTTCATGTTGTAAACAACACTCATCTGGAACCATTCGCCCTTGTAAAGCTCGGGAGCGATTCCGCAAACGTAGGTATAGTTACCGCCGTTGGCAACGGTCAGCTTATCCTCGCCTGCCTTTGCCTGGACCGTAACGGTATCGACCCAAATGGTCGCTGTTGCCATTTTCAGCTTCTGCTCGTATACAGGGTAGCCCTCTTCGTCATACACCTGCTCGCCAAACTCATCCAGCACGGGGTCTCCCTGCTCGTAGATGGGATTGCCGTCGGCATCCTTCTGAGCCCACTCAATGCCCGCCTGCATCTGGATCTCGATCTTACCCGCCGCATCGGGTGAGAAGTAATAGGACACGTTCAACACGACCGTATCGTGCACTGCGGAGAGAAGGTCGGGATGCGCGGGATTCAAGCCTGTACCGACGTTGCCGGCGCCGTGCATTGCGTCCGCCCATTCACCCGTTACGATGTGCCACGTTTTGGAGGAATCAAGCGTTCCGCCGGAAACAGGCGCAGTGTTCGGCTTCGTAGCCTTCTCCGCCTCGTCGTCACCCCAGATCGGACCGGAAACGGTCCCCGTTGTCAGTACGCCGCTCTCAATCGTATACTCGCCTTCCTTGATCGGAACCATTCCGCTGTTGCCCGTGTTCCAGAAGTAGTATTTGTAAGTTGACTTCGACTTGAAATCGACCTGTACGGCATTGTTATCGGGGTTGGTGGGATCCTTCACGACCGTTGCCGTGGTGGGCGCCGCCTTATAACCGAAGTACTTCGGCTGCTCGCCCTCCTGCTTGGACTCGAAGGTATCACTGAAGATCGCGTAAGGAACCGTGGGTTCTACAACGGGCATCTTATAGTTTGCGTTCCGGTACAGCTTTACGTCGTCGATAAGGACGTAAGACATATCGGTGTCCTTGATCACCTCGTCGTCATCATTCAGGTCGGCATACGTACCGTTGACCTTGTTGCACTTTGCAAGCAACACGCTGTTCTTGGCAATGTTGACGTTCTTTACCGCCTCACCGCTGGAGATCTTACCGTAAACGGCATACTGATTGCCGTTGACATAGGTAGCATAGGTGCCGCTGATAAGATCAAGCTCAAAGCGAATGGTATTCCAGGAATTTGCCTTGGGACCTGCCACACCGTCCTTGATCACTCCGTAGTTGCCACCGACCACAGCGCCTGTTTGCACGTTCAATTTCAAAAGGCTGATGTAGGTTGACTTCGTTTGTCCCGCGGAGTTCGGATCGTGCGTGATGCCCTCAAGCTGGAATTCCACCGTGGGAACCGCAGGATTCTCCGCCTCGGGATCCACGGGCACGTAATGCAGATAAACATCGAATTCCAGGAAGACACCCTGATCCTCCTCTGCGGTGAGCGCTCTGTGCTCAAGGCGCATCGAATCGTCCCAGTTGCCTTCCCCCTCCGCACCGCGGTAAGGGATCAGAGCATACTTATTTCCGCTCTTCTCGCCAACACTTACGTAAGTGTGTGCTCCCCTAAGATTTACACTGTCAAGATCAAGCGTTGTACCGTCCGCCAATGCGCCCGAAAAATCCTCACTCGCATAAACCTCGGCAGAGCCGACGTTGTCAGCCGCGATTGCCGGAAGCGAGAGTGTAGAGGCAAGCGTCGCAAGCGTAAGTATCAAAGCGATGATTCTGCCGATTACTCTTTTTTTCATAACAGCTTCTCCTTTGTGGTTTTTCAACAAGGCATAGTTTCCCCACTGAGTTACATACATTATAACATGAAATCGACGTTTCTGTCAATCGAAAAACAATACAAAATTCTCCCTGTTTTTTGTGCGTTTTAACGAAGAAAAATCAATCCGCAAAAAGCAAAAAGCGTTCTGCGGATTGATGTTTTTTCGTTTCTTCATGCTCGCTTGCGGGATGCGTAAAGCGCCCCCTGTTCTTTTGCTCAGAGGGTATAGCTCTTGTACACCTCTCCGTCAAGCGTCTTCCATTCCAGCGTATCCCCGTTCATAAGGATATAGCCGTTCGGAGAATCCTCCTTCGGGATCGACACGGAGCCGGGATTGATATATACGTACTCCTCATGCTCTACGCATGCGGGCACGTGCGTGTGCCCGTGGAGAAGAACGTCTCCGCGCGAGAGTGGGGGGAGCTTCCCTTCATTGTAAACGTGCCCGTGGGTAGCATAGACCGTGCGACCGCCCGCAAGCAGGATACAATAGTCGGCAAGCACGGGAAAGGCAAGGACCATCTGATCCACCTCCGTGTCGCAATTGCCTCGCACGCAAAGCACCTCACGTCTGACCTCGTTGAGCATAGCGATCACGCGTTTGGGCGCATAGTCGCGTGGCAGATCGTTGCGGGGACCGTGGTAAAGAATATCCCCCAAAAGGAGCAGCTTCTTCGCGCCCTCGCGGCGGTACGCCTCCAGCATACGCTCGCAATAGTAAGCGGAGCCGTGAATATCGGATGCGATCATCAGCTTCATAGCAGCATCCTCCGTCTCAGTTCTTCAGGCTGTGAATGGGTGCGGGAATGCGTCCGCCACGGCGGATGAATTTGGCGGGAGAATAGGTATTGAGGCTCATAATGGGAGCCGTACCGAGAAGTCCGCCGAATTCCACGGATTCGCCCGCGCTCTTTCCGTATGCGGGAATAATGCGTACAGCCGTCGTTTTGGTGTTGACCACACCAATGGCGATCTCGTCCGCAATGATGCCGTCGATGACCTCCTCGGGGGTATCTCCGGGAACCGCGATCATATCAAGTCCTACCGAGCAGACCGCCGTCATTGCCTCCAGCTTTTCAAGCGTGAGCGCTCCGCGCTCTGCAGCGGCGATCATCCCCGCGTCCTCGGAGACGGGGATAAAGGCACCCGACAGTCCTCCGACGTGAGAGGACGCCATGACGCCGCCCTTTTTGACAGCGTCGTTGAGCATTGCGAGCGCTGCGGTCGTGCCGTGCGCGCCGCAAGACTCCAGCCCCATGCCCTCAAGTATATAAGCGACCGAATCTCCCACAGCGGGTGTGGGCGCAAGGGAAAGATCCACGATTCCAAAGGGGGTATCGAGACGCTTTGCCGCCTCGTTGGCAACCAGCTGTCCGACACGCGTGATCTTGAATGCCGTTTTTTTGATCACGTCCGCAAGCTCTGACAGGTTGCAATCCCCTGCGCGACGGATCGCGGAAGCAACGACACCGGGACCGGAAACGCCGACGTTGATCGCCGTTTCGGGTTCCCCTACACCGCAGAAGGCACCTGCCATGAAGGGATTATCCTCGGGGACGTTCGCAAAGACCACAAGCTTTGCGCAGGCGATAGAATTGTCGTCTCTCGTCAAATACGCCGCGCGCTTGATGGCAGAGCCCATCAGTGCGATCGCGTCCATATTGATACCCGCCTTTGTGGAGGCGACGTTGACGGAGGAGCAGACGTTTCTCGTTTCGGAAAGCGCCTCGGGAATAACGGCGATCATATTCTCCGCACCGACAGTCATCCCCTTTTGCACCAACGCGGAAAAGCCACCGATGAAATTGATCCCCAGAGTGTCCGCCGCACGCTGAAGCGTGTGCGCGATCTTGAGATAGCCCTCGGGCGTGCTCGCGCCGCCGATGAGAGATACGGGCGTGACGGACACGCGCTTGTTCACGATCGGGATCCCGTACATCTTCTCGATCTCCCTGCCCGTGCGCACAAGATGCTCGGCGCGCGTTGTGATCTTATCGTAGATTTTTTCGCAAAGACGGTCGGTATCCTCGCTCACACAATCCCAAAGGGAGATGCCCATGGTGATGGTCCGGATATCGAGATTTTCCTCGCGGATCATATTGATGGTTTCTAAAATGTCCTGCGTATTGATCATTTCGGTCCTCCTCAGATGTGGTGCATCGTGTTGAAGATATCCTCGTGCATGGCATGAATGACCAAGCCCTTCCCGCGTCCAAGCTCCTCAAGAGCGTCGACAAAATCCGAAAAACCGATGTTCAAGGAATCGATATCTGCCAGCATGATCATCGCGAAATATTCGGAAAGAACACTCTGCGTAATGTCGAGAATGTTCGCTCTGTGCTTCGCGCATACCGCCGAAACGTCCGCAATAATACCGACGGTATCCTTACCCGTCACCGTAATAACAGCCTTCATAGTTTTTTCCTCCGATCAAAGTATAACCCATCCGCCGCGCGTCGCTGTATGGCACACACAGCTATCCCTTATATTATAAGGCATTTTTTCTCAAAAGTCAAGACACAAGCTCAAAATCACAAAAAAGAGGCTTTTCTATTGACAAGTGCCCCCCGTTATGCTACAATAAACAGGTAATCTTTTTTATTCGGAGGTACTTATGAACAGCGATTCCGGCTTCGGCGCCAACGGCGCCCCCTTTGAATATGCGGTCGCGGAAGCGAAAAACGCGAAGCTCAGGCTTAAAAAGCTTCTCTTCCTTCTCGCCTACGTCCTCTACGGCGCCACTGTTCTCATCGTAGGGGTTGCGGTCAAGCTCATTCTCCCCATTCTTTGCTTCATCCCCCTTTCCATCTGGATCATCGTATTCTTCACCTGGAAATATACGCAGGTCGAATATGAATACTCCTTTTTCTCGGGAACCCTCACCGTTTCAAAGATCCTCGGAGGCAGAAAGCGCAAGAATCTGACAAAGGTACATATCCGCGATCTTGCCACCGTATTCCCGTACAGTGAAAAAGCACTTCAACGTGCCGAGGGGTACGGCGCCAAGGAAACGGTTTTTGCCGCCTCCTCTGCGGAAGCCCCCGATCTTTACGTAGCACTTTGGGAGGATAAGGAAACAGGGGTGCGCCACATGCTTTGCCTTGAGCTCAATGAAAAGGCGATCAAGATCATCAAGTATTACAATATGGCTGCGTTTGCAAAATAGAATTTTTAAAAAAGAGGCGACTCAAATCCAACGATTTGAGTCGCCTCTTTTTTAAACGTTGTCCAAAAGGTCGCGGATCTCACGGATGCGTGTGCCGTCTGCCCCTGTGGGGACAAAATCGCTGACTTGCAATGCAAAATACTTTGCCCACGTATACGCCGCCGCATATCTTCCGTAATCAAAGGAAAGATGGAAGCCGTCACGGCAGAGCTCTGTCCCGTCGGGCGTGAGCTTTCGGCGCAAATACGCAATGGCGCGCCCCGTTTCAATGATCCCAAGGTCATTTTCCCGTGCCACGCGGTGAGCTGTAGCATCGATCGCTTCATGCATGCGCTCACGGTCTCCTCCGTAATTTACAAAGCCGCCGTGCGTACTGTAGGTCGCATATGCCCAGGTCTGATTCCATACAATGCACGCCGTGGGGCAAAGCGCACGGAGAAAGGCAAGGACCGCCGCAAGATGTGCCCCGTGTGTTTCATACATTCCGGATAATTGGCTCACCTGCTGTACGGTGATCACGTCCCACGCGTCGGACAAAAGGATCTCGTTTGCACTGACGTGCCGTTCACCGATCCACCGTCCGTCCTTCTGCAGCTCGTAATCGGCTACGTCGCCGCGCAGGTTTGCGGCATGTCGCTCAAGACTGCAACCCCCGATGTAAAGATTGCGAACAAGCGCCCCTTCTGTCATCTGCTCAAGATAAGCGGTACAATCTTCGGAAAAGCTGTTTCCGAGAGCTAAAATTTTCATAGTCCCCTCCTCTTTATTTACCGTTGGATGCGAAGCCCCTTCGGGTAGTAATTTTTCAAGCGTCCGTCCGCCGCCTTTGCGCCGCCGAGAGGGATCTCCGTATCTCCCGCCGCAAGTAAAAATGCGGTCATTCCGCGCGCGCCGTCGGCATCGATCTCCTCGCCGCAAAGATAACGTATCACGTCCCCGTCATCGACGTTTCTGCACACACGGGACAAAAGCTCTGCCCCAAAGCAGGAGAAGAAGTGGTGGTGCGGCAGGATCCTACCCTTGCGCACCTCTCCCAAGGCACAACCGACCGCCACGGTCCCGAAGGGCGGGATCGGAAAATGCAGATCCCCATGCGCCGGAAAAAGGGAAAGCACGCCACCGCACAAGCAAAGCCCGTCCATGCTCCTTCCCAGCGTCTCCTTCATAAACGCCGCAGCAACGGCGGCATCTCCCCGCTCGGGCGCGCGCCACGCGTCGACGCAGGGCTTTTTACGATCGATCGCCTTACCGTCGCGCAAAAGAAGCGCCGCAAACTGCCCCTCCCCCGCCGCACGGTGCGGATAAAAGCGACGGCAAAGCGAGAGCGCATAGTCATCACCGCCCCCAATTTCAATTCCATCGGCGGTCACAAAGGAGACAGACGGGTCACACGGCACCAGGGAAAAATCGGGATGTGACCTCAAAAACTCCAGAACCACCTCTTCGTTTTCCTCGGTGGAATAAGTGCACGTAGAATAAAGAAGATACCCGCCGGGAGATACCGTACGAGCCCCGTTTTCAAGGATCTCCCGCTGACGCGCGGCACACATCCTCACGTTTTCGGGACTCCATTCCAGCGCGGCTTGCTCGGTCTTTCGGAACATTCCCTCTCCGGAACAGGGGGCATCCACTACCGTAAGATCAAAAAAGTCCGGATACCACTCTGCGATATATTTGCTGTCCGCATTGGTCACACAAACGTTCGACAGTCCCATGCGCTCCACGTTTCCCGCAAGGATCCGTGCACGCGAGGACACGTATTCGTTTGCAAGCACAGCACCGCCCGTAGCTGCGCATGCCGCCGCCAACTGGGTGGTCTTCCCTCCCGGAGCCGCACACAGATCGAGAATCCGCAAGCCCCGCCTCGTCCAAAGCGTACGCGGGATCGCCGCCACGGTCGCCATCGCGCCCGGGTCCTGCATATAATACGCCCCTGCGTGATGGTAAGGGTGCTTCCCCGCCCCCGCATCGTCCGAGACAATATATCCACCGTCAACGTACGGAATTTTTTCGAGCGCAAACGGCGAGATGCTCTCAAACACCTCGGGACGGATCTTTTTCGTATTAACGCGCAATCCCTTGACCGCACGCTCCTGTGTAAGTGCTCGCAAAAACGCATCGTATTCCGCGCACGGCAATAATTGCTTCATGCGAGCTTCAAAGGCACTCGGCAGCTCCATCGACAACCTCCTTCTCTGTGTGATGATAAGATTTTACTGATTATACTATCAACTTCTCGTCCCTGATGCTTACGGGACGCGTGATCGGACTTTGCACCGACATTCCCGTTCATTCAAGAAGCAAGCAAGACAAGGCGCACCGCAGAAAGCAAGGCGCAGGCGTAGTTCCCTACGTCAAGCCGCTTTCGAGGAGCAACGCCGTATTGCGCCGCTTATTGGATGAACATGGCATCCGCAATGCTTACGGGACGCGTGATCGGATTTTGCTCTAACTTCCCCGTTCATTCAAGAAGCAAGCAAGACAAGGCGCACCGCAGAAAGCAAGGCGCAGGCGTAGTTCCCTACGTCAAGCCGCTTTCGAGGAGCAACGCCGTATTGCG
>SVSZ01000125.1 GCA_015064025.1 Oscillospiraceae bacterium
CATTTGGGAAGCGTTTCGAGTGTGAAGCTTGACGGAAAGACGCTCACGTCCTATATCTCCAAGGAAGCACTCGACGGTGCTCAGCGCGGATATTTCGTCGACGGCAATACCCTTTACGTCAAGTTCCCCGATAGCGCAAAAGAAACGGTGCTCACGGTTGAGCATGGCGGCATGGTGCTTCCCGAGGAGGGGAAGGGGGTTGATCCCGAGGATCTTGACGATCTCATCGCGGTAGAGGTCGGAACCGTTGTCGAGCTTGAGGATGTGACACGCTATGCCGCCAACACCTCCATCGGTCTCCCCATCGATACCGAATGGAAGGGGTACACGGGTACGGGCTTTGTCAAGGGCTTTAAGTGTACGGGCGATTACGTGACCTTTGACGCCAACGTCAAGACGGCGGGCACGTACGACATTGTCCTGCGCGTGAATTGCGGTAAAAAGAATGACAACACCGATCGCGCCGACCGTACGGGAGGCTTTTATCTGGACGGCGGAAAGCTAAGTGAGCTCGCCTTTGCGATCACCGAGACATGGGGAGACAGTGACAAGAACGGCGACTGGCGCGACTACGTGATCGAGAACGTTGCCCTTTCGACAGGGAAGCATACCTTCAAGATCATGGTGGAGGGCTCCAATCCCGGTCACTACAACCTGGACTGTGTTCGCTTTGCCGACGCGAATGCTCCCGTGAACGGATTTTCCACGATCGCTGCCCGGGATGCGGACGTGATGACGAATGCGGTAGCCGAGGGCAATACCGTGCACGTTACCGCCGACGGCGCCGCACTCGGATTCCTTTCCGTGATCGCCGAGGGGAAGACGGGCTTTGAGATCCGCCTTTCCGGGACGACGGGCGGTACGCTGACTGTATATGAGACGGGTGTGGGGGACAAGATACTGGCAACGGTGGAGCTTCCCACGGACGGACAGTGGCATACCCTCAGCGTGGAAAGTCGTGACACAGACGCACATCCAAGTCCCATTTACCTCTCCTTTACCGCGGCAAGCGGTGAATCTGTCGATGTGACGGTGGATTGGTTTAAATTCACCTAAGATATATAAAACAGAACCCATCCGACGGTTGGATGGGTTCTGTTTTATATGTTATTCGTGGAAAAGAACCTTGTCAAGACCCTTTTGGAAGCGTTCGTCTGCCATGCTGTTGAATTTCTTGATCAATTCGATCTCGCGGGGGTCATAGGGACGCAGGCTCGGACGGAAGAGGTCGTGCTGCCATTTGGTAACGTCGAAATCCTCGCCCTTTTCCATTCTCTCCCAAATACCGTTCCAGGGCTCGTGCGTCTGATACTTGCCGAGAACGAAGCCCCAGTTATAAGCGCCGATCTTTTCAAGGTAGAGAAGAGGATAAATGCTTTCCACGTCGTTATGGAAGATGCGATGGAGCCATTCGGTGTCAAGTGCGGGTCTGCCGATCGCCTTGATCTTTTCTATCACCTCGATGTTTTCCGCATAGGAGTTGTAGTTGTGGAAGCTTATGATGTCGGAAAGCTCCAGAGCGCGGTCTCCGATGATCGAGCCGTCTTTATAGTAGTCGCCGAGAGCATCCGCGCAAAGGGGCTGATCGGGATCGATCTCGCGGGCGATCTCGAAGAACTTTTCCATGTGCGGAAGACTCAGATCGTGGCGATTGTTGCCGGGCTCGTTGAAAAGATTCCAGATGAGGACGCGCTCGTCGTGTGCGTAAATGGTGATGATCTCGCGGACGAATTCATAATATTTCTTTGCGATCTCCGGATCGTCCAGAAGGTGATAGCTCAGCTCTCCGTGAGCGCCGTGGGGCGAGACCTTGCGGCCGCCGTGGTAGCCGACGTCGTAGGGCTGTTCTCCGAAGTTTGCTCTCTTCCAGAAGGCGCGGGGCACGGAGCAGTCGTTGGCAAGCACCATCATTGCGGTGATGCCGTGCTTGTAAAACATGGTAAGATACTTGTCAAGGCGGTCAAGGAAGCCGTCGTGCTGCTGCTCCCAGACGTCAAACTCAAGAATGATGCGTACGGAGTTGAAGCCGATGGACTCCGCCAGCGCGATCTCGCGCTCCGCCGTTTCAAAATGCTTTTCAAAATCGTGCTCCTGCCACATATCGATGCGGTTTGCGCAATCGGAGGGCATGAAGTTACAGCCTCGGATCCAAGGGTGTGAATTATACCACTCCCATGCTTTTTGCTTTGACCACTGTCCGCTCATATCGTTTCTCCTTTTTCGGTCGGGGAGCGCCCCGATTTTTGTCTACTTCATTATACAGTTTCCGTTTCGAAAAGTCAAGTTCAATTTTCGGTGAAAAAACAACACAGAAAAAATCCGCAAAAAAAATACAAAAAAAAGAAAAAAAGATGAAAAAGCTATTGCAAAAAGGCTTCCCAGGGTGTATAATATATTGTAACTATGTGACCGGACATGCTTGCCGGCGCAAATTTTGACTTTCTGTTTTACTTGGAGGTAAATATGGTAGTAGCTGGCGATTTTAAGAACGGAATTACTTTTGATGACGGTCAGGGCAATGTCCTTCAGGTCATCGAATTTCAGCACGTAAAGCCCGGTAAGGGTGCGGCGTTCGTTCGTACGAAGCTGAAGAACGTGATCTCCGGTGCGGTGATTGAAAAGACCTTCAACCCCACGGATAAGTTTGAGAACGCATATATCGAAAGAAAGGATATGCAGTATTCCTACGACGACGGTGCTCTCTATCACTTCATGGATACCGAGACGTGGGAAGAGACCCTCATTTCTCACGACATGGTGGACGACAACTTCCGCTTTGTCAAGGAAGAGATGATGTGCAAGATCATTTCCTACAAGGGCAACGTGTTCGGCATCGAGCCTCCCACGTTCGTGGAACTTGAGGTAACCGACACCGATCCCGGCTTTGCAGGCAACACCGCAACCAACACCCTCAAGCCCGCAACGCTTGAGACGGGTGCCGAGATCAAGGTTCCGCTGTTCATCAACGTTGGTGACGTTCTCAAGATCGATACCCGCACGGGCGAGTATCTTTCCAGAGCATAATTCCGAAAAATCATGGGGGAAGACTTTTTTGATAAGGCTTTCCCCATTTTTCAAAACATACTTGAAAGGATGGTAAAAAAACAATGACTTTGACTGAAAGAGCAGCTTATATCAAGGGACTGGCGGAAGGCCTTGAATTGGATAAGGAAAGCAAGGAAGGCAAGATCATCGCGGCTCTCATGGAGCTTTGCACCGATATGGCATCCGAGATCGCTTCCATCAAGGAGGATATTGAGGAGATCGACGAGGGACTTGATTACCTTGACGAGTACGTAGAGGAGCTGGATGATGATCTTCAGGCTGTTGAGGATTACCTTGACGAGGAGTGCGAGGACGAGGACGACAGCTACGATTTTTCCGACGATGATTTCGACGGGGATTTTGACTGCGACGGCGACTGCGAGGCATGCGACGGCTGTGATTGCGAGAATGACGATTACTATGAGATCGTTTGTCCCTCCTGCGGTGAGACCGTTTGCTTCGACCAGGAGCTTGATCCCGAGAATCTTGTCTGCCCCGCATGCGGAGAGGCATTCGGCTGCATCGTTGACGAGGAGGACTTCAAGAAGCTCTCCGAAGAGGAAGAAAACTGAAAAACGGGAACGACGATCCCGAAATAGAATCGTAAAAACGGCTCAAGCACAATACGCGCTTGAGCCGTTTTTTGTATCGCGAAAACCCCGCCACTATGGCGGGGTTCAAAAAAGGGTATTGCCGATAAGGAGAAGTGAAAAGAGCCCTCCTCCGGGAGGAGGGAAGGCACCGCAAGCGGTGCAGGGAGGAGCCCGCGCGACTGTGAGTACGCACACCCAAGCGGTGTGTCATTTTGTTTCTACACGCAGGCTCCTTCTGTCATTTTGCAAGCAAAATGACACCTCCCTCTCGGAGGGAGGCTCAATAGCAACCCGTTTACGGGTTGCAAGTATCCGTTGCATGACTGG
>SVSZ01000017.1 GCA_015064025.1 Oscillospiraceae bacterium
CGGATCCGCACAAGCGTTTCCTCCTCGCGGTATTCCTCGATCACGACCGCAACACCGTGAGGGATCTCCTTATCCAGCGTGCGAAGGATCTTCTCGCGGATGATCTCCGCCACCATCTGACGCTGCGGCTGGTCCGTGATCATATCCTCCTCGTAGAACCAATCCGCCTCGCGCAAAAGCTTCGCGCACTCGTCAAGAACCTCACTGACAGCGCGTCCGCGCTTTGCGCTGATCGGCACGACCGCTTCAAAATCAAACAGTGCAGCATACGCAGTGATCGTCTCGGCGATCTTCTCGCGTCGGTAAAGGTCCACTTTATTGAGAGCAAGGATCGCGGGGGTCCCGCTTTGGCGAAGATAGCCGATGATCTTTTCCTCAACGTCGCCGGGAGCAAAGCCCGCATCCGCAACAAGGATCACCGCGTCGCTCTCCTGCATCGTGGTATTCGCCACCTTGACCATAAAATCACCAAGGCTGTTTTGCGGCTTGAAAATGCCCGGAGTATCCAGGAAGACAAATTGATCCTCTCCGCGCGTTTCGATCCCCGCAATACGGTTTCTCGTCGTTTGCGGCTTGGAGGAAACGATGGCGATCTTCTCGCCGAGAATGCTGTTGAGCAAGGTTGATTTTCCGACATTCGGCCGTCCTACAATAGAAATAAAGCCTGTCCTTTTCATTCGTTGTTCCGTGTCCTTTTCAATTCCTGTGTTCAGTCTCCGAAGAAAGCATCTACGTCGGCGTTCTTGGAAAGAAGATCCAAACGCTCACGCGTCACTCTGTCATACACGCTCAAATACGAAAGCTCAGCCCCCGTAATCTGCGTCTTGTCGTTCTGTACCGTTCCCGTCTCGGGAACCAAGACCTTCACGGCATCCAGGTGATACCGATCTCCCACCGTGATGTAATAATACACCTCTACGGTCACGCCGTCGATCTTCCGCTCCTCGTTCTCTCCTCTGTAGCGATCAAGCTCCTCCTGTGTCACCTGCCCGGGACGTCCTGCCAGCTCCTTGAGCTGCTCCAGAGTCATCTGCGGCCGTGTGTCCTCCGGCTTGTAATCGCGGATGGCAAAATAGGCAACGGGGATTCCCAAAAGGATCACGACCGTCAGTAAAAAGGCAATGAGCTTGACGTTGCGCGTCCAAAAGCTTTCCGTTTTGCCCATTTCTCCGTCGACGTGACGCCTCATGCTTCATCCTCCTCATGCCCAACCGCAAGTCCAAGCATGTCCATGATCTCTCTTTGACGCATGCGCATATCCGCCTCGTCCACCTCACCTGTCTCATGATCGTATCCGAGAAGGTGGAGCATGGAATGAACGGTCAGAAAGGCAACCTCGCGCTCAAAGCTGTGTCCAAAGCTCTCTGCCTGTGCCTGTGCCTGTTCAAGAGAAAGGACGATGTCGCCAAGCATCCCGCGCATCTCGTCCACAGGAGGCTCCTCGCTCGTTCCATCGTAATCAAAGAGCGGGAAGGAGAGCACGTCCGTCGGCTTGTCCACACCGCGGAACTTTTTATTCAGCTCATGGATCCCCGCGTTGTCTGTAAACGTAACGGAGACCTCAGTGGGATTGTTATACTGTTCAAAATCGAGAGACGCCTCGATCGCATCGCGCACAAGCATCTTGAGACGATAGGAAACGGGGAGCTTCTCCTGTGAATTTTCAAAGTAGATCTTAAGCTTCAATTTTCTTTTCATGTCCTTCTCCTTCAGTGATTTTTATCCTTTGGGGCAACGGTGCGCTCCGCCTTAAAGCTTTGCGCGTGCGCCTGCTTCCGCTCGTTCTCACGGCGCGCAAGGTCTCTGTCGTGCTTTTCGTATGCCTGAATGATCTTCTGTACAAGTCTGTGTCGCACCACGTCACGCTCTGAAAAATAGTGAATACCGATATCGTCGATCCCCGAAAGGATCTTGACAGCGGCACCGAGTCCGCTCTTTTGTCCGTGAGGCAGATCCGTTTGCGTCAGATCTCCCGTCACGACCGCCTTGGAATTGAAGCCAAGTCGCGTAAGAAACATCTTCATCTGCTCAGGGGTCGCGTTCTGTGCCTCGTCAAGAATGATGAAGGAGTCGTCGAGCGTTCTGCCTCGCATATACGCCAAGGGCGCTATCTCGATCGTTCCCTTCTCTACAAGCTTCTGATAAACGTCCGCCCCCAGCATCTCATAAAGCGCATCGTAAAGCGGGCGGAGGTAAGGATCGATCTTGCTTTGCAGATCTCCCGGCAAAAAGCCGAGCTTTTCCCCCGCCTCGATCGCGGGACGCGTGAGGATGATGCGTGTTACCTGCTTCTCCCGCAACGCCTTAACCGCCATGGCAACGGCAAGAAAGGTCTTGCCCGTGCCCGCAGGACCTACACCGAGGACGATGGTGTTTTTCTTGATCGTTTCGATATATTGCTGCTGTCCAACGGTCTTTGCCTTTACGGGCTTGCCGCGCGTTGTCAGACAGATACAGGCATCCCCCAAGGAGGCAAGCCCCTCCTCCTCGCCGGCGGCGATCATATCCAGCGCATACTGTAAAGATTGCTCTGTGATCACCTCGGTCTTCCCCGAAAGCTCATGCAGATACGTCACGCATTTGGCGGCTGAGGTAACCTGTGCCTCGTCCTCTCCCTCAATGATAATGGAGTCCCCCGTCTCGCTTTCGCGGTTGCGGAGCGTCACGTCAAATTGCTTTTCGATCCTGTGAGCATGACAATCGAAGCTGCCGAATATTTTCGCCGTTGCGTCGGTATGCTCCATTTTTACGATCCTACGATTCATAAATATCCTCTCTATTCCGAGATTTCAAACTCTTGCTGTTGCGCAATATCCTCAACGCACACCAGTCTGCACTCCAAAAGCACCCCTGTGTCTTCCATGCGCTGCGATATGCTTTTGGACAGGATCTCAGCCTCTGCCGAAAGGGCGGCAAGCATGCTATCCAATTCCGAAAAAGCCTGCGAGACAGCTTCCTCCGCCGTTCTCGTTTTCGTTTCCTCCGTGTAGCAGTCGGCGACCGTGAAGGAAAGCGAGAGCGGCAAGACGTGCGTCCCAAAGAACGTGGGAACGCTTTCCTTTTCTATTATATCACAAGGTGTATTGACATTTCCAGTACTTTTGAAAATTTTCATGGAAAAATCAAAAAAATTAAGTGTGATGTCAAGCACTTTTTCGTCATCATACACCTTTTCCGTGTAGGTAAGCGGAACGTTGATGCAAAGGATCCTTTCGGTGCGCGCCATCACACGTCCCGAAGCCCTTGTAAAACGGCAGCCTGCACGTTCGCTTTCCATCACACCGCTGACCAAAAGCTCACCCTTTTTCACAGCCTGCCCAACCTTTACGGCGCTCTCCCCACGAAAAAGCTCAAGATATTCGATCTGTCCGTCACGGGATGCGATCAGATTTGCGGGAAGAGTCCCCTCTGCATCTCCCTTCGGGATCGCCTCGATCACCTGAACGTTTGCGACCGTGCCGTCAAGATTGACGCTGACCCAGGAAAGACGGTTCGTAGAGATCAGAACGCGATTTTCCATGCTTGGCACATCCAGCGCAGGAAGGTAGGTTCCCACATAAAGACCGCTCTCGCGCAAAATTTCACAAATCTCATCGTTTCCCATCTCCTCGTTTCCCGTGATCCTGATCTCCCAGACAAACCGCTCCGAAAGGAAAAGGAGAAAAACGGCAAGAACGATTCCGACCAAAAATCCGGGGCGTTTCAAAAGGCGAAGAAAAAAGAAAGGAAGCCCCGTGCATGCAGTGACCCCAACGGAAATTTCCCGTGCCTTACAATCATCAAGCACACGTCTTGCAGTACGTGCCGAAAACCGAAGAAGGATCCCACCCTCGGCAGTACAGCAAAACCCCGTATAGGGATATCCTCTGACAAGGCACAGATTGAGCAGTGCGGTGCGATCCCGCGGTCCCGCTTCGATGGATACGCCACCCGACAAAAAAAGCGCAACGCTCACGCCTCGCCCTCTCCTTTCATTTTTTCCGTGCACGCACCCGTGCATACACTTCTGCAATACCCGATCCCCTCCAGCTGTCCTTCCACCGTGACGCACCCCGCATTGAAAGAGGTACAGATCAACCCCTTCCCTTGCACAAAAACGTGTCTTTTGCCAATGCAAAGACATATGCGCTCGGGAGAATAGCAAAGGATTCTGCGGCATCCGTAAACGGTAGCCCCCCGCTCGCCGTGCAGAACCGCCGTATCCTTATAGATCATTCCCACGTCCCTCAAGGCATCCGTCACACGCTTTCGCATCTGACCGTTCTTCGTTCGTTTTTCCATTTCTCTCCTCCGCACAGCACACCAAGCGGTATAAAAAGCACACGGCGCGCGTAGTTTGAATAAGGGGAAGCTCCCCTCACTTTATCCCATTCTATGCAAGCGAGGTGCTTCAAAATGACACGTAACCCGCGATGCGGCAAACGTGCAGGGCAAGACCTGCGCATCGGTGCGCTCTGTACCGCATTTCTGTCTCTTTTTTGTCTTCTTCTCCTTCTGAGAAATTCGGAAGCAGCCATCGAATACGTAACGCGCGGGCTTCGCATCGCAACCAAAACGGTGATTCCCGCACTGTTTCCGTTCATGGTACTCTCCGAATTGGTCGTGTCGGGAGCACTTGGGAACGTTTGCTTCTTCCTTCGCCCGCTTTACCGCATTTTAGGTCTGAGTGACGCGGGAGGCTGCGCATACCTTTTAGGGCTTTTGTGCGGAGCACCTGTCGGTGCACGCTGCCTTGCCGACGCATACAAGCGCGGAGCGATCGAAAAACGGGAGTGCGAATATCTTCTGGCTCCTGCCACCGTGCCATCCTCCGCCTTTCTCGTCAGCGCCGTGGGGACGGTGCTCTGGGACAACGCGCGCTTTGGCGTGTTGCTTCTCTTCTCTACGCTTCTCTCCTCGATCCTTCTCACCCTGTTTGTTTTCCGCACGCAAAAAAAGGCGGAGACGTGCGCCCCTCCCTTCGCTCCCTTTTTGCCACAGAGCAGTGCATCTCTTTTTGCAAGTGCGATCCGCTCTTCTGCCGAAACCATGCTCACCGTGACGGCTTACGTTGTTTTTTTCTCGGTCATTACGGGAACGGCAGAGCTTTTGCTGACTCCGCTCTCCGTCTCGGCGACCGCTCGCGCCTCTCTCTCATCACTTCTTGAATTGTCCGACGGCATGAGCCGTATCTCCTCGCTGGGATATACAAAGCCCGCCGCGCTCCTTTCGGCATTCGCGGCGGGCTGGGGAGGGCTCTCGGTCCACTGTCAGGTGCAATCCGTTTGTGACGGAAGCGGACTTTCCCTGCGTCCCTATTTTCTTTTCAAGGTATGCATGGCGCTCATCTCGGTGCTTCTCATGCTTCTGATGCTGACCGTATTCCCATTAAGAGGATGATTTATACGTCAATATCCTTCATATAACGACTGCCGTTCTCGGTAATGAACTGCTTTCTTGCGGGAAGATTGTCACCAAGGAGCGTATCGAATATGATCTCCGTTGCGGCGGCATCTGCGGGAGAGACGGAAATAAGACGTCGCGTTTCAGGATTCATCGTCGTCTGCCACATCATATCCGGATCGTTTTCGCCAAGTCCCTTGGAGCGCTGCAGAGTATATTTTTTGTTTCCGAGCTTTTTAAGGATCTCTGCTTTTTCGAATTCATCGTAAGCAAACAAAGTCTCGTCCTTCGTCGTGATCTCAAAGAGCGGAGACTCCGCGATAAAGACCTTGTGCTCCGCAAGAAGAGTGGGGAGCAGGCGGTAGAACAGCGTCAGAAGAAGGGTGCGGATCTGGAAGCCGTCCTCGTCCGCATCGGTACAGATAATGACCTTGGACCAGCGAAGATTGGCAAGATCAAACGCGCTCAGATCCTTTTGCTTTTTGTTGGTGATCTCCACGCCGCAGCCGATGACCTTGAGAAGATCCGTAATGATCTCGCTCTTAAAGATCTTGTCATAATCGCTTTTAAGACAGTTCAGAGTTTTTCCGCGCACGGGAATGATCGCCTGAAACTCCGCGTTTCTTCCAAGCTTACAGGAGGTCAGGGCACTGTCTCCCTCAACAATATAAAGCTCTGCCACGGAGGGGTCCTTCGAACGGCAGTTGACAAATTTCTCCACGCGATTCGCCGCGTCGATCGAGCCCGCAAGCTTCTTTTTTACGTCCACGCGCGCGCGCTCTGCCGTTTCACGACTGCGCTTGTTGACCAGAACCTGCTTGGCAAACAGCTCTGCCGCCTTCGGATTTTCAATGAAATAGACCTCCAGCTTCTGGCGCATAAACTCATTGAGTGCATCTGCGATAAAGGCATTGTTGATCGCCTTTTTCGTCTGGTTCTCATAAGAGGTCATGGTAGAAAAGCTGTTAATGACAAGCACAAGGCTGTCCGAAATGTCACCGAAGGTGATCTTTCCCTCGTTTTTGGTGTAGAGGTTGTTTGCCTTGAGGTACTTGTCCGTCACGTTGGTAAACGCCAGCTTGACAGCACGGTCGGGGGAACCGCCGTATTCAAGGAAGCTGGAATTGTGATAGTATTCGAGCATGTTGACGGTATTGGACACACAGAAGGAGATGTCTGCCTTGAATTTGTACTCCTCCAGATCCGCGCGGTCGCGCCCCTGTGTTTCCAAATGCCAGGAAACGGGTGCGGTCAATGCCGCCTCTCCCACCTTCTCGGAAAGGTAATCCGCAATACCGTTCTCATAGACAAACCGTTCCTCGGTAAAGCTCTCGTCCTCCTGCTCAAGGTGAAGGACAAAGGCGATCCCGGGATTGACCACCGCCTGTCGGTGAAGTACGTCACGGAAAAACTCATGCGGGATATCAATGTCCGTAAACACCTTCAAGTCCGGTCTCCAAAGCACCACCGTGCCCGTCCGCTTTTCCTTCGGAGAGAGAGGACGCTCCTGCAATTCACCGTTGACCTCGCCGCGGCGGAAGCGGATACTGCGCTCCATGCGTCCGTCATAGGATTTGACGATCATATATTCCGATGCGCACTGCGTCGCGCATGCCCCGAGGCCGTTCAGACCCAAGGAATACTCATATGCCGAGCCGCCCTTGTTGTTTTCGTATTTACCGCCCGCGTAAAGCTCGCAGTAAATAAGATCCCAGTTCCATCTGCCCTCTGCCTCGTTCCATCCAAGCGGAACACCGCGTCCGCGGTCATCCACCTCGATGCTCTTATCCTGAAAAACCGTGACCTTGATCACGTTACCGTGTCCCTCACGTGCTTCATCCACCGAGTTGGACAGTATCTCAAAAAAGGAATGCTCACATCCCTCAAGCCCGTCAGATCCGAAAATAACGGAAGGGCGTTTTCTGACGCGATCCGCTCCCTTGAGCGACTTGATACTTTGATCGTTATACTGCTGTTCTTCGTTTTTTCTTGTTGCCATTCACACGCGTCCTTTCATGCGAACCGATTCTCCGATTCATCTTATATCCATCTTGTATTATAACAGATAAAACGGCTTTTGAAAAGGGGTAAAAACGACGAAAAATCAAAAAATATGCTTTTTCCGTATTTTTTCTATTGCAAGTTTTCCAAAAACTATGTATAATATAAACGGTTGTACTATTTCACACGCGCACACGCGCAAGGGGAGGACACGTGAACCGGGATACTCTTTTACAGTATTTACAGAATAAGCGCTGTACGGTGGTGGGGCTTGGCGTTTCCAACCGCCCCCTGATCGATTTTCTTCTTTCACACGGCGCCATCGTCAGCGCAAGAGATCAAAAATCAAGAGAAGCGCTCGGAGACGTTGCCGATGCACTGGAGAAACAGGGCGTTTCCCTCTTTCTCGGCGAGAATTATCTCGACGGGATCGATGAGGATGTGATCTTCCGCTCTCCAGGACTCCGTCCCGATCTTCCCGCATTCAAAAACGCCTTAGAAAACGGCGCCGTCCTTTCCTCCGAAATGGAGCTTTTTTTAGAGCTGACACCCGCCACGGTGATCGGCATCACGGGAAGCGACGGAAAAACGACCACCACGACCCTCACGGGGCGTTTTCTGGAGGAGGCGTGTAAACGGCGCGGCGCGGGAAAGGTTTTTGTGGGCGGCAACATCGGCACCCCTCTGCTTCCGAAGGTTTTCGAAATGACGGAGCGTGACTTTGCCGTCGTCGAGCTTTCCAGCTTCCAGCTCCAAACCATGCATCGCTCCCCCGCGATCTCCGCTGTAACGAACGTTACGGAAAATCATCTCAACTGGCATCTTGGGATGGAGGAATACATCTTGGCAAAAACCAACGTCTACCGCCACGCCCCCTCCCGCATGCTCGTTACCAACGCAGAAAACGCCATCACAAAGGATTTAAGCCGCGAATACGCCAACCAAACGGTTCTTTTTTCCTCAAAAAAGCATTCGAGGGAGGAATTTGACGTCAAGGCGGATACTCTCACCGTCTATGAGAAGGACGGTTGTATCGTCATTGACGACGGAGTCCCGCATCCGATGCTCAACGTATCAAGCATCCGTATTCCCGGCATCCACAACGTTGAAAACTTCATGACAGCCATTGCGCTGACGCATGAATTCGCCACCTCCGAGGATTATAGCACCGTTGCAAAGGATTTTTGCGGCGTGCGCCACAGACTGGAGCTTGTGCGCGTGCTTGACGGTATCACCTACTACAACAGCTCCATTGATTCCACTCCCGCACGCACGGCGGCGGCGCTCTCCGCACTGAAGGAAAAGCCCATCGTCATCTGCGGCGGCTATGACAAGCACGTTTCTTACGCACCCCTGGCACGTTCTCTTTGCGAGCGCGCGCTCGCCGTGGTGCTTACGGGTGCCACCGCCCAAAAGATCCGACAGGAGCTTGACGCATGCCCTGAGGTAGCGGCAGGACTTCTCCCGATCTATACGGAAGCGGTGTTTGAATCGGCAATCAACCGCGCACGCAGCATCGCAAAATCGGGTGACACCGTGCTTCTCTCCCCCGCCTGCGCAAGCTTTGACACTTTTCGCAATTTTGAGGAACGCGGAGACACCTTCTGCAACATCGTCCGTTCATTTGAGTAAAAGAAAGGAGCAATACGTATGACACAAAACGATCAGACAAACGGGGAATCCATCTTCTTCCCCCCGCAAAAAAAGAACGCAAGCTATTACCGCCGCGAGGCACGTGCACGCCTTGCGGGAAAATGGAAAACAGGTTTTCTCGTTTCCTTTCTCGCCATCCTTCTCGGCGGAGCGAGTGCCGGTCTTTCCTTCTCCACGAACATTGACACAGAGGATCTTGAGGCGCTTGAGAGCTTCGATCTCTCGCTCTTCATGCCCATGCTTCCGCTCTTCATCTTCATCGGAGTCTTTGCTATCCTTACCAATGTCGCCTTCGATCTCTTCGTATCGGGTCCCACAGAGGTCGGATACCACCGCTTCCACCTGGAGGTGATCGACCGAAACGATGCGGCTGTTTCCGTCTCCACGCTCTTCGGCTCCTTCCGTGAGCACTATCTCAAGGCAGTGCTTCTGCGCCTTCTCCGCTCTGCGATAGGGCTGCTTGTTTCGCTCCCTCTCCTTGCCGCAACTGCGATAGGACTTACCCATCTTGTTACGGCATTCCTGCTTCCTCATACGCTCGAGACGCTTCTTTGGTCTCTCATTACGTCGTCTCTGATCATGCTCGGCGGCGGTGCCGTCACCGCACTGATCGCCTTCCCCGTGCAGTATATGTACGTCTGCGCCCCCTACATCCTCTCGGAATATCCCGAGATCGGCGCACTGGAGGCCATGCGCAATTCCAGGCATTTGATGCGCGGGCAAAAGTGGAAAATGTTCTGTCTGGATATGAGCTTTTTCGGCTGGATGCTCCTCGGTGCTCTCGCACTTGGGATCGGCATCATCTTCGTGCTTCCCTATCTCCACACAGCGCGCGCCCTCTTTTATAACGACATCTCCAACAGAGAAGCTGCCAAGGAGACCGAATTCCCAAGCCTTGACCCCAACGATTATATTCCAAACGGTACGGATACCGAACTTTGAGAAAGGACAAAGGACTTACCAAAGACTCCCCACCAAGCAACATGATTTTTTCAGATAAGCTGACACAGCTTGCCGCTAAGGCAGAACAGGCTCTTTCAGAGCAATTCAGATACATTGACAGCGTCGCCTTTGAAAACACGCAAAAGGTAATGGATGCCTTTCGCGAGCACCGCGTAAGCGACACGATGTTCCAATCCACCAGCGGCTACGGCTACGACGACCGTGGACGCGACGTTCTCGAGGAGGTCTGGGCTGACGTATTCGGCGCCGAGTGCGCGCTCGTTCGCCACAACATCATCAGTGGGACCCATGCTCTTTCCATCGGTCTTTTCGGCATTCTCCGCCCCGGTGACGTGATGTACTCGGTCGCAGGCAAGCCCTACGACACGCTGGAGGAGGTCATCGGCATCGCAGGCGAGGCAGGCAACGGCTCTCTTCGTGACTTTGGCGTCTGCTATGAGCAGACCGATCTTTCTCCCGACGGTAGCTTCCGCTTTGCGGAGATCGAGGAAAAGCTCACGTCTCTCGGCACGCGCGCAAAAATGGTCTTTGTCCAGCGCTCAAAGGGTTATCTCAATCGCAAAACACTCAGCGTTGCGGAGATCGGAGAGCTCGTTCGCCGCGTCAAGGCGATCAGCCCCGACACGTACGTTGTTGTGGACAACTGCTACGGTGAATTCGTTGATACGGTAGAGCCCTGCGCAGTCGGTGCCGATCTCGTCATTGGATCTCTCATCAAAAACCCCGGTGGCGGCATTGCGGAAACGGGGGGATATCTCGCCGGAACGCGCCGTGCCGTCGAGCTTGCAAGCTACCGCATGACCTCGGTCGGTATCGGTGCCGAGGCAGGGGCAACGCTTGGACAGAATAAATCGATGTACAAGGGACTCTTCTTTGCCCCTCACACTACCGCGCAAGCTCTCAAAACAGCACTTCTGGCAGCTTACGTATTTGAGGAGCTTGGATATACGGTCGAGCCGCGATGGAACGAGCGTCGCCACGATATCATTCAATCGGTCATCATGGGAAGCGAGGAGGGACTTTGTGCCTTCTGCCGTGGCATTCAGGAGGGCTCTCCCGTGGATGCCTTCGTCACACCCGAGCCCTGGGCGATGCCGGGATACGGTGATCGCGTCATCATGGCGGCCGGCGCTTTCACGCAGGGAAGCTCGATCGAGCTTTCGGCAGACGGTCCCATCCGTCCTCCTTACACCGCCTTCTTCCAAGGAGGGCTGACCTATGAAAGCGGTCGCATCGGTGTCCTCTCCGCGGCACAGCGCGTGGATGAATTAAACAAATAAAGAATCGGGTCGTCTCAAATGCGTGAGCCGACCCGATTCTTTATTTTTCAATTCTCGCGACACCCGTCCTGTATGCCGCACGTGTCACAGCCTCTGCCACGACCGATGCCACGCGGCGATCAAGCGCCGAGGGAATAATATTTTCCTCACAAAGCTCATCATCCGAGATCAGATTTGCCAACGCATGGGAGGTAGCTACCTTCATCTCCTCATTGATCGTAGAAGCACGGCAATCCAAAGCACCGCGGAAAATCCCCGGGAACGCAAGCACGTTGTTGATCTGGTTCGGATAATCCGAGCGTCCCGTACCGACCACACGCGCCCCTGCCGCAAGTGCCTCTTCGGGCATGATCTCCGGCGTCGGATTTGCCATCGGAAAGACGATTGCATCCTTTGCCATGGAACGTACCATATCGCCCGAAACCACCCCGGGAGCCGATACACCGATAAAGACGTCGGCGTCCTTCATTGCGTCTGCAAGCGTTCCGCGAAGCATGCGGGGATTGGTCAATTTTGCGATCTCCCCATGTGCGGAGTTAAGTCCCTCCATACCGCTCGCGATGATTCCGAAGCGGTCAACCATGGTAACGTCACGCGCTCCCATATTCAACAGATGCCGACCGATCGCACACCCTGCGCTTCCCGCACCGTTGATCACGATCCTTGCACCCGAAAGCTCCTTTTTTACGATCCGCAAGGCATTCAGAAGTGCCGCCGCGACAACGATTGCAGTCCCGTGCTGATCGTCGTGAAAAACGGGAATATCACAGATCTCCTTCAGCTTTCGTTCCACCTCAAAGCAACGTGGCGCCGCAATATCCTCGAGATTGATGCCCCCAAAGCTCCCCGACAGCAAATAGATCGTACGAACAAGCTCATCCACATCCTGTGTTCTGATGCACAGAGGAAAGGCATCCACATTCGCAAAGCTCTTAAAAAGGGCACACTTCCCTTCCATTACGGGCATCCCTGCCTCCGGGCCGATATCACCGAGTCCCAATATTGCGCTTCCGTCCGTGATCACCGCCACAAGATTGTGCCGACGCGTCAAGGCATAGGAGAGCTCCGGATTCTTTTGTATTTCAAGACAAGGCGTTGCAACACCCGGTGTATATGCTAAGGACAGATCGTTTCGGTCGTTGAGCTCACAGCGAGACACGACCTCGATCTTTCCGCCCCACTCATAATGCTTTTTAAGTGATTCCTCTTTGACGTTGCTCATGTGATATTTCTCCTGCTATAGGATATAAGATATTCGTTCATGCATCCATGCTCTCACGCGCGGCAAGATACGCGTTCTTCATAAAGAGGGCATCCTCCGCTTGCGTGCCTGCCGACTCACAGATGATCCGCGGCGCAACCCCCTCGCGAACGATCGCCTCGGCAAGCGGCTCGAAAAAGGGACCGTACTGCATGTCCTCAAAGGTCAGATGCTTTTTCTCCCCCGCTCCCGTATACTCGATTTTTGAGAAGTGGCAGTGCAGAGATTTGGCAAAATCATCACCAAGAGAGGTGCCGATCTCGTCAAAAACACGTCGGTAGCTGTCTGCATCGGGGAATGCAGCGCCGATATTGCGGGCATTGAGATGTCCGAAATCCACCACAGGAGAGTAGATTGGAGAAACCTTGCACTGCTCGATCACCTCTGCAAGAGTCCCCAATTGATTGACCTTTCCCATCGTCTCGATTCCAAGTCGGATCGAGGTCTTCCCCACTGCCTCGGCAACGCGAGAAAGCGTATCCTTAGAAAGCGCCATTGCCTCCTCGCGGGTGATCTTCGCGGCGCTTCCGCTGTGGATCACAATGGTATCGGCACCAAGAAGCTCCGCCGCCCAAAGGGATTTTTGGATATAGTCGATGCTTTTCAGTCGCTTTTCCTCCTCCACGCCCGAGAGCGAAATGAAGTAAGGAGTGTGCAAGGACATCAGAATTCCGTGCTCCCGTGCCTTTTCTCCGATGGCACGAAGCGTTGCTTCGCTTCCCGAAATGCCATTTCCCGCCTCATATTCAAATGCATCAAGTTCCTTTTCTCTCAGCCACCCGGGACTTTGCAGGGTGCTTTTCTTTCCCTCGGCGTAAAACCATTCGCCGTTTCCGCCGGGACCAAACGTTGCAATATCCTTCATATACTTCTCATCCTGACACGTTCTTTTTATTTTTTATCTTCCAAAAGCGCATCCACTCGGCATATCCGTGCAAACGGGCATACTTGCGAATAAACGGGCGCTCGCACAACCGCTTGAAGCGGAAGAAGAGATTGGTCTTATCCTTGATGGGCGGAACAATGATCGAAACAAGACCTATGTGCTTTCCCGCATACGAATCGGTCAGCAGCTGATCTCCAAGCATTGCAGTCTCCCCATGCGTAACACCCATTTTTTTCATGGCCTTCTCCAACGTCCCACGGCGCGGCTTGTGGCTATCGGGATAGGCATCCAGCCCCAGCGTACGGTTGAATTTCTCCACGCGAGGCGCATGGTTGTTGGAAACAAGGGAGGCAACGATCCCATTATGGCGAAGTGCTTCAAACCACGCGCGAATCTCCTCCGTCGGCTCCGCCACCTCATAAGGCGCTAAGGTATTATCAATGTCGATCAAAAGCGCGCGTACACCGATCGAACGCAAAAAATCGGGAGTGATCTCCCTGTAGCTGCCAAACATATAGTCGGGGGTCAGATGATCCTTCATTTTTTCCTCCCTCTAAGCGGTATATCGATTTATTGTATCACATTTTTTATCTCTTTGCAAGTGTTTTTCAAAAAAGGGGGGGAGTCAAATGCGTTTTCGCATTTGACTCCCCCCCTGTATTAAGCTCTTATTTTGCATCGAAGAGATTACCAAACAGTGGGAACATCCCCTACGTAATGCCAGAAATTTCCCTGCGCCGAAGGCTCCTCTTCGGAATAGGTATAGAGAATGTTAAGAAGCGCATCGTTCTTCGCACCGATCTCAACACTCATCAGATCGATCTGAGTACCGCAGTAGAAGAGCTTCTCAAGGCTTTCGCACTCACCGAGAACAGCCTCGCCAATGCTTTCGATCTCCGCGTGTCCTACCAAGGTCTTGATCGAGGAACAGCCGTAGAAAGCAAAATTGTTGATGCTCTTGACGCTTTCGGGAACGATCACATCCGTTACGAGCTCACCCTTGAAATAGAGTGCAGCACCGTTCGACAGCGGGTTCGCCGCAACGTTTTCGAATTCGATCGCAAAGAACTCCGCAAGGTCATCCTTATCGCTCAGAATATCTACGCGAGCAAGATTCTCACATCCCTCAAAGGCAGAAGCGTCGATACCGAGAATACCGCTGTATCCGTACTTATCCGCATCGTCCGTTGCATCGGGATCCACCACGTACTTCACAGCTACGGGAATTGAGATCGATTCAAGTCCCGTGCAATATGCAAAGGCATACGTAGCGATGTATTCCACACTGCCGTCGGTCGGGATCACCGTGTTCTTATTTCCGAGAACCAACGTCTTGGTCTTGAGATTGATCAAAGCGTTGCCTGCATCGGAGAAGCTTGTGTTGCCATCCGCCACCGAAATCGTTTCGAGAGCAGAGCAGCGGTAGAAGGCACGGTCACCGATCTTGGTAACAGCCGCCGGGATTTCGATTGCCGCAAGAGCAGAGCAATCTCTGAACGCCATATCCCCGATAGTCTGTACGGTCGCGGGAAGCGTGATGGACGCCAGCTTTTTACAACCGTAGAATGCCTCCTGCTGAATAGCAGTCACGTTCCCTTGAATGGTAATGTTCTCCAAGGAGGAGCAGTTGCGGAATACGTAAGCGGAAAGGACCGTTACCTTTTCGGGGATGACGATCGTTTCAAGGCTTTCACATCCGTTGAATGCATATCCGTCTATTTCCTTCAAGCTACTCGGAAGAACGATGGTCGTAAGCGATTTGCAGAAGTAGAATGCGGAGTCGTCGATCTTTTCCAGAGTATTGGGAAGAATGACCTCCTCAAGCCCGTCACAGCTATAGAATGCGGCAAATCCGATCATCTTCATCGAGGCGGGAATGGTCACCGTAGTCAAAGCCTCACAGTGCTGGAACGCATACTGATTGAGCGTTTCCAAGGAGGAGCCGAGCGTAAGACTTGTCATCAGCTCGCATCCGTCGAATGCATAGTCTCCAACCGTCTTTACACCGTTTCCGATGACAACGGTCTCCATAGCGGCGCAATCCTGGAATGCATATCTTCCGATCTCAGTCACCGTATCCGGAACGGTAACGGATTTCAGTGCGGAACATCCCTTGAAGGTAGATTCGCCGATGCCTGTAAGCTTCTTACCAAGCGTTACGCTCTCTAAAGCAGCACAATCCTGGAAGGAATATTCACCGAGTGAGATCAATCCGTCGGGAAGCGTGATTGCTTCGATGCCACCCTTGATAAAGGAGTATCCGCCGATCGAGGTAACACTCGCAGGGATCTCAAGGGTCTTCAGCGAGTTTGTATAGCTGAAAGCATACTCGCCAATTTCGATAACACCTGTGGGGATCGTCAAGCTTTCAAGCGCCTTACAGCCGTAGAACGCATTGTCGCCAATTTTTGTGATACCGCTTGTAATGGTAACGTTCTTAAGCTTCTCGCATCCTCTGAGAACGGCATTTCCGGTCTCTGTCATCTTGCCGGAGAAGGTGAAGCTCTCAAGGTTCACACAATTTTTGAATGCGCTTGAGCCGACCTTTACCACGGTATCGGGAAGAACGACCTCGACCAAGCCCTTGCACCCCTCGAAGGAACCGTTACCGATCGTGGTGATCTTCGCGGGGATGTTGAGATCCACAAGTGCATCGCAGCCCTTGAATACGCTGTCTCCGATTGCAGTCATGTTCTCGGGCAGCTGAAGCTCCGTAATGGAGGCACAGCCCTCAAACGCATTGGAGCCAAGCTCCTGAACGCCCGCACCGAAGGTAACGCTTTCCAGAAGCACACAATCCTTGAACAGTTGCTTGGAAACAACGGCAACGCCGTCGGGAATGGTCGCAGTCGTAATCACCGTTCCTGAAAGCGCCCCTGCACCGATCGTCTTAAGACCGGTAGGCAACGTAACAGAGGAAAGCAGAGCGCAACCCTTGAAGCATTCATCGCCGATATCGGTAACGGATGCGGGAAGGTCAATTGCTTTCAGTGCAGCACAATTTTCAAACGCAGAAGCACCGAGTACCGTCAGATTCTTGGGGAGCTTTACCGTTTCAAGTGCTGTACAATCCTTGAAAACACCGGCACCGATCGTTGTCACGGAATCCGGAATGGTAAAGGAGGTAAACACGCAATCCTCAAAGGCATTGGCCCCAATCTCCGTCACGCCTTCGGGAACCGTAAAGGCAGTCAGTGCCGTACAGCCCTTGAACGCCTGTGCGGGAATCACAGCAAGATCCTTCGGCAGAGAGATCTGTTCGAGCTGAGAGCAGTTCGCAAAAGCGGACTCTCCGAGAACCTCGCCGGTAAACGTAATCTTTTTCAAGCCTGTAGGAAGCACGTCGGGCGTCTGCTTGGGGTCACCCGCGCCAAAGATGTAGCCAAGGTAAGAATTTTCCTCCAAGGAGCCACCGACGAATGCAAGGTTCAACGTAACAACGCCCTCACATTCCGCAAAAGCACCCGCACCAACCGTTTCCACGGTTTCGGGGATCGTGACCTTTGTAAAGGACTCACACTGTTTGAATGCGTTCATTCCGATCTTCTTCAGACTCGGCGGGAAGGTAACGTCCTTAAGAGACGCACAGCCCTGGAATGCATTCGCACCGATCTCCTGCACGGAAACGCCGAAATCAATGCTCTCAAGCGTCTCGCAAAGCGTGAATGCCATCGAATCGATCAAGGTGACCTTTGCCCCCACAACAACACTCTTGACAGAAGCGTTGAAAAGGAATGCGTCACGACCGATCCGGGTCACAGCCTTCTCCTCATGGTAAGGCGGGATCACAACGGCAGCCTCGGAGCCATTATAGCCGGAAACCGCCAGCGTACCGTCGTTCAGTTCCTTGTAGGCCAAGCCGCTCGTTCCCACCACAGTGTGGGCACACAGCTTGCACTTGTTGTCAGTACCGTAATCGTGGTAGCCCTTCGAGCAGTCAATGATGGGTTCGTCCTCGTTCCCTTCTTCACCCCCATCGCCGACGGTGCCGCTCTCAACACTGTCACCTGACGTATCCGCACCACCGTCACCGGTACCCGCATCGTCTTCATCGGGCGAGGATGCAGCTTCTGTACCACGCCCCGAGGGTCCCATTAACCCGCTAAGATCACCGCAAGAAGCCAAGCTCAACAAAGCACAGGAAAGTGCCAGAAGCATGCACATCACAACAAGAATTCTCTTAGTGTTCATTTTTTCTCCTCCTTGAAAAGAATCTCGTTCCGTGCCAACACACGCCCCTTTCGTTTTTGGGGAACAAAAAAAGCAATCGCTCATATATGCGCACACGGACGGATTTTACAATAGATATTATAGCATGTACCCAAAAACTTGTCAACGGAAAACGAAAAAAATCAAGCCGACCGCACGATTTTTGTGCAGTCGGCTCAATTTTTCAAGTCAAAAATCTACCTATTTCACAAAGGATGTTTTACCAGAAGCGGGAATTATTGCCCTGAGAGTAGCCGTTGTTGTTCCCATAGCCGCCGTTACCGCTGTAGCTTCCGTTGTAGCCGTTGTTCTGCCCGCTGTTTCCTTGGGAACCGCCTTTTTTACGGTTCTTCACAGCCTTAACGATCCAATAGATGCAGAACACCACAACACCCAGCATCAGAATCGTGGTAAAGATCGTAGCGAAAGGTATGGTCTTTCCAAAGACGTTTTCACCCGTATCGACTACGATCGCCACGGAAATACCCGTTTCTTCCGTAAACTCGGCGAGGACTCCGTTTAGGATCTCCTCATTGATGCGAAGCTCGGTATAATTGACAACCTTCGATGCAGGAGCCTCTGTACGGTCATGAGGCACGCGGAAAGAAGATTCCAAACCGAGTTTTTTGATCTCCGACGTCATTTTTTCCATCACGGAAGACAGATCCGAGGTCATAGAATTTTCATAATAGTCCTCGTTGACAGAACCGCGCACTGCCCTGTAGAAGGTGGAACCTTCAGCACCGAACATTTCGTTGATCTCGGTTTTCACATTGTCCCCGATCCATGCAATACACTCATAGCCGTCGTAATCCTCATATGCTGTAAAAACGATCAGCAGGTGATCCTCGTAAAGCTCATCGGGAGCCGCACCGAATGCCTTTTGGTATTCGGAATTTGCATAGGATTGGAATTCCTTTTCACTGTATTCGATCACGCCTCCGTCTGCAATAATACCAACGGTTGAGGTAATCGAGCTTACAAGAAGAACTCCGACAAGCAAGAGCAAAATAATGGGAAACAGCAAAATCCCCATCAGTCCACCAAGGCAACCGCCGCCACCGTAATATCTCGGACCGAAGCCAAAGCGCGGACCGAAGCCAAAGCCGCCGTAATGCGGTCCGCGATGACCTCCACCGAAGCCTCCGCCACCGCCAAATCCACCGCCGCGAGAGCCGCCGCCAAAGCCGCCGCCGCGAGAGCCACCACCGGGTCCCGGCATAATGTTATCCTCACTTTCAAATGAAATAAAACGCATGTCACACATACTTTTTTGATATTATACACCATTTACAACGAAATTACAATCCCCTTTCTCAATATTTTGCAAAATTCATAATTATCTATAATAAGAACAATTCTCATTATAAATATGTCAATAAATGACAAAAACCGACGTGGAAGCATACAATAAAAATAGCCGATCCCCATCACAGGATCGGAAAAACTCAACACAATCAAAGGAGCCAACATGTATTCAGAAAACAACCGCCGCTCCGCTACCCGCCGTTCGGATGATGAATTTCTGCGCCGTATGATGGGTGGAGAGCTGACCGGCAATGGATTTCCGGTCATGAATATGAAGGATATGCCCCGGCAACCGAGTCGTCCTATACGCGATCTGCCCCCTCGTGTCTCGTGTGCCGGAGATCAGAACACAGCAACGGCTTGTCCCACACAGCTTTCTGCTCCCTCCCTCGCCATGGTTTATTCCCCACGCCAGTGTTGGAGAAAGCTTCTTGAGCCTCACGAGGGACTCAAGGCAGGTACCATCTTCACGGAGCTCATCCTTCCCCTGGAAGCAGTCTCCAAAAACGGTAGCAAGGAGGTAAATACCCGCCGTTGCCTTTGAGCGGGGAAAAGAATTATGGAAAACAACAATCACAACGCCTCCAACCGCTGCAGGGAGCAGCGCGAAGCACTGCGTGCATTGGACTTTGCACTTGTCGAAACGGCGCTTTATCTTGACGCCTATCCGGATCATCCCGAAGCGCTTTCCTATTATCATGCACTCGTCGCAGAAAAGGAAAAGCTGCTTGGTGTATATGAAAAGAATTGCGGTCCTATGACGATCTATTCCAACAGAAGCCGTACCTCCTGGGACTGGGTAAAAGGACCCTGGCCATGGGAACACGATGCAAACTGAACGAAAGAGAGGATCAATAGTATGTGGACCTACGATAAGAAATTGCAATACCCTGTCAAAATTAAAAACCCGAATCCCGAGCTTGCCTCTCTCATCATATCTCAGCTTGGAGGACCCGACGGAGAACTTGCCGCTTCCATGCGTTATCTCAACCAACGCTATTCCATGCCGTGGGGAGAGGTAACCGGTCTTTTGACCGATATCGGCACTGAAGAGCTCGCACACCTGGAGATGGTTGCGGCAATCCTTTATCAGCTTACCCGTAATATCTCCGAGGAAAAGCTTGCAGGAACGCCGTTTGCCACCTATTTTACGGATCATACCACAGGTATTTACCCCGTAGCAGCGTCCGGTGTTCCAACAGACATGAAATATATCGGAGTCAAGGGCGACGTCATTGCAGACCTGAACGAGGACCTTGCCGCAGAACAAAAGGCGCGCGTCACCTATGATAACCTCATCCGTCTTTGCGACGATCCCGATGTGCGCGACCCGCTTCGCTATCTGCGTGAGCGCGAGATCGTTCACTATCAGCGCTTTGGCGATGCGATCCGCATAGCCCAGGAACACATGGATTCCCGCAACTTCTACGCTTATAATCCCTCCTTCGACAAGGGATGGACCAAGAAGAATTGATCAAAAAGCATAATTAAAGAAATCGCACCCAGAGAGTCTCAACTCTTCGGGTGCGATTTGTCCTTTGCAAGCGAACCAAAGCAACCGTTATTACGTTCATGCAGTCCGCTTGTCGAACAAGAAATCAAATGTACGTATCACTCGTCGAGGGGGGCGAAAATATCGTCGCCCCACACGTCGCACTCACCCCCTGAGGAGGTAAGAACGTCGTCGTTCCCCGCGTAAAGAAGATTTACGGTGGGTGCAATATAGTGTTTCATTTTTACAAAACTCCTTTCCTTACTTTGCTGCCGAGGCGTTTTTGACGATCTCTGCGAGCAAGGCGATCATCTTGTTTGAATAGATGATATACGAACGAACAAGTATCTCCAATGGTAGACAATCAAGCACTGCAAAGACTCTGCTTGATTCCTTATGACGCATCTCCGTTGGAAATTCCATCCACATAGTTTTGAAGGACCGTCCTTGCCCGCGCACTCAATTGATCACCGTAAAGCTTCAGAATACCATCCGAAGCACTCTTGACGTCCGCAGAATGCGTATTGGAAAGGATATAAACAGATTCGCCGTTAAGCAAGGTCACCTTGACGTATCCGGCGGCAGAGAAAGCACGACCGTAGTTCTGCACCTTCAGATTGACAATAGAACCGACGAAATAGGTTCCGGGATAATTTTCCTCATCACCGAAATCATACCACTGTCCCTTGTTGACAGGAACATCAAGCACAGTCTCCCCGGGGATCAAAGAATCCAAGGAGTCGGCAATGGGAGTCGTGTCGATTCCGTCTACCTTTTGAATATAGTCCGTGGGAGCAATCAGCGTACCGAAGGTCACCTGCTTCAGTGTTCCTTCTGCCACCATCTGCTCCAGTCCTGCAAGCATGCTAAGATCAATCTCGGTTGCAAAGCGCAGACCCGCGGGATTTTCCTCGCTTCCGTTACCGTACCGCACCGAGGTTTTTCCAACGTTTGTTACTATGGCATTGAATTCGCCATTCTCGTTAAAGTAAACAGGCGTTGCCTTGTAGGTGCTATCGTTTGGGGAAACAAGATATTTTGTTGCAAACGTCTTCACGGTTTTTCCGTTAACGGTAAGGTCAACGTACTGAAGGTGCTTGCTTTCATCGACAGATGCGCTCTTCTCGGTGCAGACCGAAGCAAGATCGTCTGCGGCAAAAACCTTGATATTGTCAACGTAGAGACAGCCCTTAAAGCTGCTTGTAGCCTCCAGTAATCGTGCGTTCCAAAGCCAAGTCACAGCGATATCGGTAAGACCGATATTTCCCGTTGCGACCAGTATCTGATCTGCGTACAGGCTCCAATCACCGTTGCCGAGATCTATTATATAAGAAAGCTTATACCATTGCTCCTTCTTCAGCTGCATATCTCCAACAATGGAAACTTCACTGTGATGTCCCGTATTGATATACAAAGAGGCGGTGTCGAGATTCAGATTAAACAGGCTTTTGAACACCCCTGCATAGATCTGCCAATGCACCTTCCCCACAGCGTCCTTTGGAATATAGACATCATTTTCCAGGAGAACCTTTTGTGTGTTGGAAGAGGAGAACGGACTGCGTCCCGCAATCAAGTGTCCCCAGCTATCGTTATTCGAAAGCCCCATAGGAATACGCCATACGTCGTTGGCAGCACCTGTGGGATCCTGCACGAAATAGTGATAATCGGTTGCGGTTGCCTGTTCGCCGTTGTTCTCGTAGTAACTATCGATGATCGCATTGGGACGGTCATCACTGTATCCGATATTTTCCGCATCCGTCAGCTTGTGGGCATCCATGACGGTATCGCCGTCAAGGTCGGTATCAAAACGCCGTCCCTCCATAGTATTGGAATAAAGAGGCTTGATAGGCGCTTCTGTTAAAATACCGCCTGTGGGACGATTGCCTGTGAAAATGTCGATATTATCCACCCAGAGATAGTGATCCGCACTTCCGTAATCATCCGGCATTGCAAACCAAAAGTTACCGATCAGCAGATCATCACCCAGGTCGTGGGTAAGCGCCGGTACGTTATCTACATAGATATTCACAACACCTGTTTTGAAATCGATACAAAGGCTGACGGTGTACCAGGTTTCCTTGGAAAGGGGATAGGAATTGCCCCCGAGAGATATCTTTGCGGAGGAAAGATCAAGATCCATAAACACATGGTACGCCCCGAGTTCTCCGGCGGGATTACGTCCTCCCCAGCTTCTCCAACGCGCTGTGCAGCTGGTAATTCCTGCGGGGATATACAGATCCATTTCCACAACGACCTTGGAATATTGATACGCTGCACTCGTCATTGCGGGGAGAATATGTGCATAGTTGTCATAGTTATCCTGGCCCATGGGGATTCTCCATGCACCGTTTGCAGTATAGTTGCTGGTAGGATCGCCCATGACGTAATGGTAATTCGTACTTCCCTTCGCCTCGATATAGGTATTCAAGCCTTCATCGTCATCGTAGCGGAAGCCGCTCTCAGAATCCACGATCTTATGAGCATCGCCGGTGCCGTCACCGTCAAGATCGGTATCAAACGTCTTGTTGTCAAAATCTTTTTGAAAGATGGAAACCTTTTTGAGATGGTTGGAGGGAGCAGTCCCCTCGAAGATGTTGACGTTGTCTACGTAGAGATTGCCAAAGCCCCCGATATCAATCATGGCGTTGTAGAACAGCTCCATTCTGACGAGCTTGAGAGCTTTTCCTGAGTAAAGCAACGTCCCCGTATAGACCTGCTCCCCATCAACGTAAAGCGTAACGACACCCGTGCTCATCTCCAAAGCGTAGCTGAGAGTAAACCAAGTATCTTTTTTCAAAAGGATCTCGGAAGAATCCGGCATCACGATTTTTGCGCTATTCAGATTAAGATCGTAAAACGTAAACCAACGGCGCTCGTCACCGCTATCATCTGCATATGAAGAAGCACCGTACATTCTCCAGCGCGCAGTTCCCGTGGAGCCTGTAGGAATATATATGTCGTTTTCAAAAAATACGGTTTCGTAGTCCGCGTAGGTGGGTTTGATACCGGTGATCTGCGTGTTCGTAGTAGCAGCCATGCTGATACGCCACACATCATCGTCGCCGCCTGTGGGATCATTGACAATGTAATCCTCGCCAAAGTCCTTGAGAGAATCCTCACCTGCGACCATTTTATAAGCATCGTTGATATCGTCGGAATCAAGATCGATATCAAAGCTCTTGCCTTCAAAATCATTGGTGTACAGGGTGTAAACGCCTTCATCTGCGGCGAACACGGGAACACTGATCACAGGGAGGATCATTGCGAGTGCCAAGACGACCGCTATGATCTTTTGGTATTTGTTCGCGTTCATAACCTTCTCCTTTTGATGTATATTGGGAAAGGATCCACCTTGTTTTTAGTGGCAATTCCTCTGTGTTAATCATACAATGGATCACCTAAAAATTCTACATAAAATCGCACCTTTTTGCGGCAAAATGCTACATAGTGCAAAAAAAGTGTGAAATTTGACCAATCTATCAAAAAAGGTTCACAAAAAGGGCTGGCTCAAATCGACGATTTGAGCCAGCCCTTTTGGGTTTAAGATTATTCAGCAGTCTCTTCTGCGGGAGCTTCAACTGCAGGTGCTTCAACTGCGGGTGCTTCCTCTGCCTTGGGAGCCTCAACGGGCTTCTCTGCAGGCTTCTCAACGGGAGCATCCTTGATCAGCTTAACGATTGCCATTTCGGCAGCATCGCCGCGGCGTGCGCCCAGCTTGAAGATCTGGGTGTATCCACCGTTGCGGTTCTCGTAAGTGGGAGCAATCTCGTTGAAGAGCTTGGAAACAACATCCTCCTTGGTAATGTAAGCCAATGCAGCACGGCGGCTTGCAAGGGTATTCTTCTTACCAAGCGTAATCATCTTTTCTGCCATAGAACGAACTTCCTTCGCTCTGGTGAGCGTGGTTTCGATCTGTCCGTTCTCAAGCAGCAAGGTAACCATGCCGCGCAGCATAGCTTTTCTATGCGCGGTGGTTCTGCCAAGTTTTCTGGATCCGGGCATTTCTTTATCTCCTTCTGCTATTCGAATAAGTTTTTAAGAATGGTGGCGAAGCCTTCGGATTACTCCTCTTCTCTCTTGAGATCAAGTCCCAAGGAGTGGAGCTTCTGAATAACTTCCTCCAACGATTTTTTACCGAGGTTACGGACCTTGATCATGTCCTCCTCAGTACGGCTGATCAGATCTTCAACCGTGTCAATGCCTGCACGCTTCAAGCAATTGAAGCTACGAACAGACATGTCAAGTTCCTCAATGGTCATCTCAAGGACTTTCTCCTTGATGGTCTCTTCTCTTTCGACCATAATCTCTGCCTTCCTTGCTTCATCAGACAAATCCACAAACAAGTTGAGATGCTCGTTGAGAATCTTGGCGCCAAGGGAAATCGCTTCCTTTGCGGAAATCGTTCCATTCGTCAGGACGTCCAAGGTAAGCTTGTCGTAGTCCGTGACGTTTCCGACACGCGTATTCTCTACCGTGTAATTTACGTTATACACGGGCGTATAGATCGAGTCAGTATAAATCGTTCCGATAGGTGCGCTCGTTGCATTTCCAAGAATCTGTGTCTGCAACTGCTTATTTCTGTCCTGAGAAACATATCCGCGCCCGGATGCAAAGGTGAGCTCCATATAAAAGCGCTCATTTTCGCCTACCGTTGCAATATGATGCTCGGGATTCAGAATCTCAATATCGGAATCCTGCTTGATGTCGCCTGCAGTAACATCCTTCTCACCGGTTACGTCGATCATAACCGTTTTGGAGGTATTGCAGTGCAGCTTCGCAATAATTCCCTTCACGTTCAATACGATCTCGGTAACGTCTTCTTTGACACCGGGAATCGTGGAAAACTCGTGAAGAACACCGTCGATTTTGATGTTGGTTACGGCATAGCCGGGCAGCGAGCTCAGAAGAACTCTGCGCAAAGAGTTACCCAGCGTAATTCCATATCCACGCTCCAGAGGCTCAACAACAAATGTACCGCTTGTGCCATCCTCGCTCATTTCGGCAGTGGTAATATTGGGCTTTTCAATCTCAATCATTCCAAATAAAACCTCCTTTTAAAATATAGTGGTATCGGGATCGATACGGTGTACACCGTACGTCTGGCTTCACCAAACGGATTACTTGGAATAGAACTCGACGATCAGCTGCTCGTTGAAATCGAAATCAACGTCTTCTCTTGCGGGAAGGTTGAGAACGGTTGCGCTCATAGCGTCAGCCTTCACCTCAAGCCACTTGGGAGTATTTGCAGTTGCTGCAGACTCAGCCAAAGCCTTGAACTTGGAAGAATCGCGGCTGCTCTCCTTAACAGCGATCACATCGCCTGCCTTGATGATCAGGGAAGGAATGTTGACCTTCTTGCCGTTTACGGTGAAGTGACCGTGGAGAACGAGCTGACGAGCTTCCTTGTGAGAGCTTGCAAATCCCATTCTGTAAACAACGTTGTCAAGACGGCGCTCCAAAAGGCAGATCAGGTTCTCACCGGTCATACCCTCCTTGCGGTTCGCCTCCTCGTAGTAGTTTACAAACTGGCTCTCAAGAACACCGTAGTATCTCTTGGTTGCCTGCTTCTCACGCATCTGAATTCCGTACTCTCTCATCTTCTTGTTTGCAGCGCCGTGCTGACCGGGAGCAGTGCTTCTGCGATCGAGTGCGCACTTACCGGTAAGGCAACGCTCGCCCTTCAAAAAGAGCTTCTTTCCTTCTCTGCGGCAGAGTCTGCAAACAGGTCCAGTATATCTTGCCATAGTAATTGTACCTCCAACGAATAATTAAACGCGTCTGCGCTTGGGCGGTCTGCAACCGTTGTGCGGGATAGGAGTTACGTCCTTGATCAGAGTGATCTGAAGGCCGACAGTCTCCAAAGCGCGGATCGCGGACTCACGTCCTGCACCGGGCCCCTTGATAAATACCTCAACGGTCTTGAGTCCATGCTCCATAGCTGCCTTAGCGGCGGTCTCAGAAGCAGACTGTGCTGCGAAGGGAGTGGACTTTCTGGAACCCTTGAAGCCAAGCTCGCCCGCAGATGCCCAGGAAATGGTGTTGCCCTGTGCGTCGGAAACGGTAACGATCGTATTGTTGAAGGTTGCCTGAATGTGAACGGCACCCTTTTCGATGTTCTTTCTTTCGCGGCGTTTTTTGACAACTTTCTTTGCTGCTACTTTTGCCATTGTTATGCCACTCCTTTACTTCTTCTTGTTTGCAATGGTCTTTGCGGGACCCTTGCGAGTTCTTGCATTGGTCTTTGTTCTCTGACCTCTTACGGGAAGTCCCTTTCTGTGACGAATACCGCGATAGCAGTTGATCTCAACCATTCTCTTGATGTTCATCGCGACCTCACGGTGGAGATCACCCTCAACGGTATAGTTGTTTTCGATCTCGTCACGGAGCTTGGCGACCTCATTCTCGGTCAGATCCTTTGCACGCGTGTCCGGATTGATGCCGGTTGCTGCAAGGATATCATTTGCGCTCTTGCGGCCAATACCGTAGATATAGGTAAGGGCAATCTCAACGCGCTTGTTGTTCGGAATATCAACACCAGCTATACGAGCCATACTGTTTATTCACCTTTCTGTTGATTTTTGGAGTCTGCTTAACCCTGCTTCTGCTTGTGCTTGGGGTTTTCGCAGATCACCATGATTTTACCTTTTCTCTTGATGATCTTGCACTTTTCGCAGATCTTCTTAACGGATGGTTTCACCTTCATTGTCTCTACCATACCTTTCTTGCTGTATTCTGCAATGATTATTTTGCTCGCCAGGTAATGCGTCCCTTTGTCAGGTCGTAAACCGACACCTCAATAGTCACGCGATCACCGGGCAGAATTTTGATATAGTTCATACGAAGCTTGCCCGAAATATGAGCAGTCACAATGTGACCGTTCGGAAGCTTCACCTTGAAGCAGGCGTTGGGGAGTGCCTCAACGACCGTGCCCTCAAACTCGATAACATCTTCCTTCTGTGCCAGAAGAATCCCCTCCTAACTGTAGTAGATTGTTGTGATCAGAAACCTTTTTCAACTTCCGTAAGGATCAATACACCCTCACTCGTCAGCGCCACTGTGTTTTCATAGTGTGCCGAGAGACTTCCGTCCAAGGTTTTGACGGTCCAGCCGTCAGGCATTTCCTTCACCTCAAAGGTACCGACGTTTACCATCGGCTCGATGGCAAGCGTCATCCCTGCACAAAGACGAATGCCTCTGCCCGGGGTACCGAAGTTAGGTACGTCGGGAGCCTCGTGCATATTCGTGCCGATGCCGTGTCCAACGTAACGCTTTACGGTGGAAAATCCGTTTGCACGGACCAGAGTGTCGATCGCAGAGCCGATGTCACCTAAGCGGTTGCCCACCTTAAGTGCCTCAATGCCCGCAAAAAAGCTATCTCTCGTTGTTTGGATCAAACGCATCGCTTCCTCGCTGACATGTCCTACGGGAATGGTTCTTGCGGAATCACCGACGTATCCGTGATAGGTTGCGCCGGTATCGATTTTCACGATGTCACCCTCCTTGAGGATCCTTTTTTTAGAAGGAATCCCGTGGATGACCTCGTCATTGATGCTGATGCAAGCACTGGCGGGAAATCCGTTGTAGCCTAGGAATGCAGGCTTTGCGCCGCACCTCTCGATATGGCGGCGAAGCGCCATATCGATTTCGTAGGTGCTGACACCCGGACGGACCATATCACGCGCGACAAGCAAAGCTTCTCCGGTAATACGTCCCGCGTCCTTCATAGCGGCAAGCTGTGCCGAATTCTTCAGTTGAATCATTCGCTCACGCCTCAACCGTATCCAGTGCCTTGAAGACGAGCGCGGTGGTATCCGCGACCTCTTCCTGACCTTCTACGCAAAGAAGCAAGCCCTTCTCGGAGTAAAACTCCTTAAGAGGCTCCGTCTCCGTGTGGAAGGTAGCCAAACGTTTTTTCACAGTTTCTGCTGCGTCGTCGGCTCTGATAAAGAGAGCCTCGCCGCATTTGTCACATACATCCGCCACTTTCGGAGGATTGTAGACGATATGATAAGATGCGCCGCAAGAGCAAACTCTGCGTCCGCTCATACGCTCGACGATCTTTTCATCGGGGACTTCAATGCTGAGGACTGCGTCGATTCGGATGCCCATCTCCTCCAAGGCCTTCGCCTGCGGAATCGAACGGGGAAATCCATCCAGAATGAAGCCGTTCTCACAATTGTTTTCCACCATATACTTCTTGATGATTCCAATCACCACGGAATCGGGAACCAGCTTGCCTGCATCGATATAGGCCTGCGCCTCTTTACCGAGCTCTGTGCCAGCGCGTCTCTCGGCACGGAGAATGTCTCCAGTCGCGATCGCGGGAATTTGATATTTTTCGGAAATCTTCGCGGATTGGGTACCCTTACCCGCTCCGGGAGCGCCAAGTAAAATCAGATTCATAGTTTCCTCCGCGTGTATTCGGATCAATCAAGGAAGCCCTTGTAGTTGCGCATGGAGAGCTGTGCCTCAAGGTCACGAACCGTCTCAAGCGCTACGCCAACAACGATCAGAAGAGACGTGCCGGCAAATGCAAGGCTGGTAAAGTTACCGCCGACAGCTGTAACGATCGCACCGACGATCATAGGAACAGCCGCGATGATCACAAGGAAGACCGCACCCATCAGCGTTACACGGTTGAGGATCTTCTTGATAAACGGAGCCATCTCCTGAGGACGGATACCGATGATCGCACCACCGTTGCTTCGGATGTTGTTCGCAACCTCTACGGGATTGAAAGAAATCGCAATGTAGAAGTAGGAGAAAGCAACCACCAAAACAATGAATATAACGATATAGATGGGAGATACCTGGCTGAGCCAATCCGTTACGAATTTAGCAAAGCCGGAATTCGGGATGAAGGCTGCAATCGTCGCAGGAATGGAAACGATGGAGCTTGCAAAGATAACGGGCATAACGCCTGCCATATTCATCTTCAGGGGAAGATTGGTCTTCTGCCCACCGTACATCTTACGACCGACAACCTTCTTGGCGTAAATCACCTTGATCCTTCTCTCGGAATTTGTGAACCAGACAACCAGAATGACGGCAGCCAGTGCAACAGCGAGAGAGATCAGAACCTCGAGGGCGCCGAGGATATAGCCCAGCACCTCATTGTCAAGCTTCCACTCGCCGATTCCCGTGAAAGGAACCATGTTGATCAAGGACTGAACGGCAGCAGCGCCTCCGGAGAGGATGTTCGCAAACAGGATCATGGAGATACCGTTTCCGATGCCGTGGTCATTGATCTTTTCAGCAAGCCACATGATGAGCGATGCTCCTGCACAGAAGC
>SVSZ01000018.1 GCA_015064025.1 Oscillospiraceae bacterium
ACCTTGCCGTGGCACTCACAAAAATAAAGAAGACAGGCATCATGGACGATACCATACTTGAAAATCAAGCATCGACACGTCTGTTACCTGTCTCTGATATCAGTATAGCACAGTTGATTGAAAAAATCAATCCATTTGACGAAAAATTCTTTAAGTATATTCCGGATGCAATGCTGACAGAGGAGCAGATCCGTGCCAAGGATCGCGCTTTGGAAAAGGAAGCACGCAAATATGGAAAGGATCCAAAGGAGTACGTAAAGAACTACCGTATCAAGGAAGATGTATCTGCTTCTCAAAAGGCAAAAGAAGTCGACAAATACTGTCGCCTTGCCAAGCTTCGTAATACCGAAAATACGGTCGTGGAAGCGCAAAGCGTGATGAAGCGGAGCACAAACAAGCTTACAGAGCTTTCCATGAAGCCGATCGGCAGCGTTGACCGTTTCGTGATCAACCGTCTTTGGGGCGCGTGCCAGGCACAGGTAGAAGCCAACCACAAGGACGACAGCTCCATGAAGGTAGGAGAGGAAGCAAACAAGAAGGAAGCAGGGAGGCTCCTCGAGCGCGTGATCCTGGAGACCCAGCAAAACTCCCTCATGACCGAGCGGAGCGCATGGATGCGATCCAAAAACGAGCTTGTCAAGGGATTGACCATGTTCTCAGCCGACGCGATGAAGAACGTAGGACGCGTTTTTGACGGCATCGGAGAGATCCACGTGCTCAAGCAAGAGCTCAAAGCCGAGGGAATCACGGCTGAGCGCCGCACAGAGCTGCAAGCGAGGCTCAAGGAGGCGAGCAAACGTGCCGCACGGGCATCTGCCGCCCTCATTGCAAACGCCGTATTTATGGCAGCGGTTGCGCTGTTCTTCCAATCCCTTATGCGGCAGAACGAGGACAAAGAGCCGGAGGAGATCGCGAGAGAGTTTGGCGTGGATGCGTTCGGCAATCTTCTCGGTGGGATTCCGCTGCTCCGCGACGTCTACGGTTTCTTTGCAAACGGCTACGAGATCGACAATTTCCTGCTTTCAACGATGAACGATTTTGTCACCGCGGTAAAGGGTGGTTATGAAACCTTCGGAAAGTGGACGGACGGCACGTTGACCTCCCAAGATGCTGCCAAGGCGGTGCGAGATATCGTCTATTCAACGGGGCAGCTTTCGGGGCTTCCGTTCCGCAACCTTTACAAGTATTCCACGGGGCTAACTGCAAGGATCTCGCCCTCCGCGGGGTATTGGATCAACAGCCAATTCAAGCACAATCCGTACCGTGCGGACTTGAAAAAGGCAATCGAAGCGGGAGAGGGAAGATTCTCCCATCAGCCGCCGTTGGGATGACTACAATTCCTTAAAGGAAGAGATTTTGAAACGGCTATGATAAAAAGGGAAGAAAAGAGGAGATTTGAACGAATGAAATAAAATTTGCTACTACATCAATCGTACGATTCCTTACGCGATTGACACAAGGCTTGATAGAAAAACGTCGGACACATCATGCTCGCCCTGCGCGGAAATGATGTGTCCGACGTTTTTTATGTTTAAATTTCAGCGAAATGATTGTTTCAATGATTTCAAAAAATCATGAAAATCTCAAAAAGCCTTATGCCGTAAGGATTACTTGTTTGCCTCTTCGTTGGCAGATTCATTTTCCTTTTTATGGAGCTGCCTGTATTCGCTTGGAGAGCATCCCTGCTTTGAAGAAAAGCATTTGGAGAATGCAAAGGAATCCGAAAATCCGACACCCCTTGCAATCTCAGAAACGGTTAGCTCTGTCTCGGCAAGCATTTTCTTAGCTTGAATTATGCGGTATTCATTGATAAAGGCTTTTGGGGACTTACCAAAGGCATTTTTATAGATTTTATATAGGTATGGCTGGCTGACTCCGATGATTTTTGTCAGCTCGGAAACAGTAATATTGTGACTGTAGTTTGCCTTGATGTAGTTGACGGAAAAATCAATATACCTCTGTGCCGCGGTGTAATGATCAGATGAGGCAATATGTTCATTCTGATGATATTTAAAAACAGAAAAGAAGAACTCAAGCATTTTTCCCTCACAGATTGTTGATCTGTTTTCTGCAAGGACAAACTCTTTTATATATTGAAGCTCAGGCGGAAAGCTGTGAGTGAAAATATGTGTGATGCCGTCTGCCTCGTAGTATTTGAGAATCGTATCAAAACGCGGATCGGCACTGGTAAACCACAGAAGCTCCGGTGGGTCTGCCTTATCCGGGTAAAGGTTTTCGACAACATTAGGAGTAAAAAGGAATCCCTGACCTGCTGTGATCGGATATCCGTTATAGGTTCCCCTTCCGGATAAAACATAACCAACAAGATGAAATTCATTTTTTCGGGAGGCAAACGTTGTTCCGGATATGTCGGCAGAATAGCCGATACTGTGTATTTTTAGAACCGCAAGCTCTCCCATTGAATAGATTCTATATCTCATATTTGTCACCTCTTATTGTGTTGTTATGATTTTAACATAAAAGGTTATTATTTGTCAATGTACAATTCGTTAATTCTGTGCTATAATCTTTCTGCAATGTTGAAATCTGATAATTCGGAAGAAGAGATGCGAAATGAACCTTAATATAAAAAACAAAAAAAGACTCGATTACAAGTGGGTTGTAGCCGGATTGTGCTTTCTTATGATGTTTGTGGGGCTCGGCTTCTGCTCGACGGCAAAAAATGCCTACTTCCAGCCGATTGTCGAGGCTTTGAATTTTTCGCGTGGTGCATTCGGACTCAGCGATACCTTCAGATATGCAACGACATCGATAGTGACTTTGTTTTTTTACAAATTGGTAGAGCGTTTCGGTACGAAAAAAATCGTATGTGCAGGTCTTGTGTGCTATACGCTATTTACACTTACAAACGCAATTTCAAATACCCTCATTGGCTTCTACATCGGCGGAATATTCCTCGGCCTTGCTGTTGCGTTTGCAGGTTCGACTATGGTAAGCGTCATTGTAAACAAATGGTTCACGAAAAATAAAGGTACAGTTCTTGGTATTATTCTTGCCGCAAATGCGGGAGGGTCTGCGCTTGCAGTTGCGTTGCTTGAGCCGATGATATATTCAGGCGGTGTCGGGTATAAAAACGCATATTTTGTAACTTCCGTAGCGGTTGTGAGTGTGTTTTTAATAGTGGCACTTTTCTATAAAGATAAAGTGTGCGACGTTGTTTTGGATCATTCAAAAGAGAAAAAGCAGGAGAGTGCTGAATGGGAGGGCTTTTCCTATGAAATCCTTGCACGAAAACCGGCTTTTTATGCGGTTATAATATGCATTGCGATGTATGCACTGTCGTCTGTCGGCAGCATAGCGACTCCCCATTTTAAGGATATAGGCTTTTCCGGAGAATTTATTGCGCTGACCGTTTGTATAGGATCGATCGTACTTATGGTTTCCAAAATTCTTATGGGAATCATTTATGATCGTTTTGGTATAAAAGTATCGGTAAACATCTGCCTTTTTACATCATTGGCGGCAAAGCTCATTCTTTTTTTCGTAACATCGCAAACGCCGATTCTCGCAATTACATATACTGTGCTGATGTCGGTTGCAACACCTCTTGAAACGGTTATGATACCCATAATTGTTCTGGATTTGTTCGGTCAGAGAAGCTTTCATAAGAGCCTTGCTATCACAACTTCTCTTTTCACGGTCGGACATGCACTGAACGCTCCGCTTGTTAATATACCGTACGATTTTTCGAACAACTATTTGATTTCGTTCGTCACTTCGACAGTAGCATCGGCAATGATCATTGTTATATTAAATTGTTCAATGCGATCTCTTAAGAGGGCGCAAAAAGAAAACTTGTTGAGGTAGAAACATGTTAAAATGTGCATTTTATGAACGTGAGATAACCCCACCGTTGGGAAGTCACCTTCCGGGATATGCCAACATCAGGAAGGCCAACGGGGTAAAGGACAGACTCATGGCAAAGGCGTGTGTCTTTTCTAACGGGGATGAGACGGTTGCGATGATTGCGATTGACACTCTCCATATGGAAAATGAACTTCGTAATGAGATTGCAAAGCGAATTAATCGGTATACGGGTATTCCGGAAAAAAATGTGCTTGTGGCGGCAGTTCATACACACACGGGAATTCCGGGCTGGAATCATATTTGCGATGATGAAGAGGTGAATGATAGCCAGGCACATTATTTCGATGTATTTCCCAAAATCATTGCAGATTGTGCAATACTTGCATATCAACGTCTTCAAGACACAGATATGGTGTTCTGTGTTGGGAATGTTGAAGGAATTTCGTTTTGCCGAAATTACATAATGAAGGATCAGGATCCACGAACAAATCCGCCGCGGCTCAGCCCCGATATTATCAGACCTGCATCACCTACGGACACCGAGCTTCCCGTTCTTTTTGCACGCGCAAAAGACGGCACGCCGATCGGAGCAATCGTATGCTTCGCTTGTCACCTTGACTGTGTTGGAGGTCTTGAGTTCAGCGGCGACTATGCGTCCGAGCTCTCAAAGCAACTCAAGGCTACATACGGTCAGGATTTTGTAACGATATTCTTCATAGGAACAGCCGGGGATATCAACCACTTCAACATCAACGTTGCAGAGGACGCACCGGATCACTACAGAATGATGGGCAGAAAGCTTGCGGATGAGGTTATAAAGTCTGTTTCCATTGCGAAACCGATAGAAGGAGACCTTATTAAATGCAATTATGAGCAAATACAGATCCCAAGACGTGAGATCAGCAAAGCGTCTCTTGATTATGCAAGACACATTGTTGCAACCGTCAAAGAAACTCCCGGTGAAAAAATAGCGGCAGACGGAACTAACAGAGATATGTATGAGCTTATGATGTCGAGAAAAATTCTCTGGTTTATGGAAACCTCACCTGAGATTTATGATATAGTGCTTCAATATATACAAATAGGAGACGTCAGTTTTTTCGGCTTCCCGAGCGAGATTTACTGCCGGTTCGGTATAGATATAAAAACACGCGCGAATTCTTCAAAATGTATTGTTGCAACTTGCTGCAATGGTACATATGGCTACGTGCCGACGAGAGACATGCTCTATGAAAGCATCTACTCTTCAAGAGCAGGAAGCAACCGGCTTCATTCCGATGCCGGTTATATAATGGTGGAAAAGCTGCTTGAAATGAGCAAGTGTTGATATTTAATAAAAAAACGGGAGAGGTGTAAAATGGAATTTTTAGCTGAAATTTTGGAAATTATCATGGTAGTCAGTTTTGGCGCCTCCTGCCCCTTCAACGTGATGAAATGTGGCTTCCTTTGCAACGAAATGGTACGTTCTTTTCTTCTACGTACTCAATTTTGTGATGGTGGGAGCCGATTTGATTCTTTACGTAAGAAACTACCGCTTGGATCAGGAGGTGCGCAAGAATGAAAAGGCTCGTTGACCTTCCCTACGGGGAGAAGCTTACGCAACGCTTGGATTTGTATCTGCCCGACGGGCAGACGGAGGCGGTGCTGGTGTATTTTCACGGCGGCGGCTTGGATTCGGGCGATAAGGAGGGCTCGCTCCTCCCGGGCACCTATCTTGCGGAGCGAGGAATTGCAATGATATCCGCGAACTATCGGATGTATCCCGAGGCGAATTATCCCGACTTTATCGAGGATGCCGCAAGCGCGGTCGCGTGGGCGCGAGAATATATGCGAACGCATCTGAAATGTGAACGCTTGTACGTCGGCGGTACCTCTGCGGGGGCATATCTTTCGATGATGCTTTGCTTTGATCCCCGATATCTATCCATGGTTGGGATTGCCCCAAATGACATCAGTGGATATTTTCACGATGCGGGACAGCCAACCAAGCATTTCAGAGTTTTGCGTGCGTGTGGGGAGAATCCCCGTCGCGTGATTGTGGACGAAACCGCACCCATGTACCATGTCGGAACCTCTCCCTCCTATCCTCCAATGCGCTTTATCATTTCGGATGATGATGTCAAGGGGAGATACGAGCAGACCATGCTGATGCTGGTAACACTTTCCAACCTTGGTTATTCGGGCTTTGATCACGTGGTGATGCACGGAACGCATTGTGCGTATTGGAACCGTACGGATGAGAACGGTGACAGCCTTTTGGGTGGTATGATGCTTGATTTTATTCGCCATACGGAGAACGTGTAGTGCTTGCGCGCATCCTTTGCCGTGGCGCACAAAATGAAAGGAGATTTGATCATGAAATATCAGGTGTTTTCAGACAGTGAATGGATCTATCCCGACACGCCGTTGGGAGAGGCGGGGGTGGCAGACCTGATCAGCGCACGTGGCGCAGACGTTTGCTTTCAGCTCTTGACCAACGTAGAGGCTTGCGAGGGGGAGCCGTTTGCTGCTTCCTTTTCCGCAACCGACCTGTACGCGACGGTGCTCCAGCTCCTCCCCGCGCACGTGGGAGAGAACAGCAGTGCCAAGGAGTTTACCACCACCGATTATGAGAGCGTGAAGCATTTTGTCACAAGGCGTGCGCCGTTTGAAGTGTATGATGTCACAGCTCCCATTCAAAACGGACGGCTTTTTGGGGGGCGCGCTGCGTTTTTTGTGCGCATTGACATCCCCGCAAATGCGGCGGTCGGAGAACGCCGAGAGACCCTGACCTTAACGGTTGGGGATCGAATTTTGACCGTTCCCGTCACCCTGAGAGTTTGTAAAACGCAGATCCCGCCGCTTTCCGAGGCACGCTTCCATATGGTGCATTGGATCTATTACCATCGGATTGCCGAGCGGCACGGGGTGGCACCGGGGTCGCGGGAATATTATGAGGTGCTTGCGGCATATCTCCAAAACGAGCTGGATATGCGCACAGACTATTTGATGCTGCCGAGCGGAGAGCCCGTGCGGGATGCGGACGGACGCGTGGTGGATTTCGACTTTTCTCATGCAGAGCAGGTGGGGAAGCTTGCACTTTCGATGGGCTTTCGATACGTGATGGGTGGCTTTAGTGTCCGTTGGCGGCTTTGGTCGGAGGCAGAGGTCGATCTGCTTTGGGAGCGAACGACACCTGCCACGTCAATTGAGGGCTACCGTCAGCTAAAGCTTTATTTCTCACGTGCGTGGGAAACCGTGACGAGAAACCGTTGGCAAGACGTTTACTATCAATGCATTGAGGATGAGCCTCAGTTTGCGAACAGCATGGAATATCGCGCGATTTGTGGCATTTGCCGCAGGATGATGCCGGGGGTGAGAATTCACGACCCCGTGGAAAGCACCGAGCTGGGCGGCGCGGTAGACGTTTGGGTCGTCAAGCAGGCGGTGTATGAAAAATATATTGAGGAATATCGCGCATTGCAGGAGATGGGCGAGGAGATGTGGATATATACCTGCGGATTTCCTGCCGGGAAGATGATGAATCACGTCCTCGATTTGCCGATTACAGCCACCCGTCTTCCCATCTGGATGTGCTTTCGCTATGGGGCTACCGGCTTTTTGCACTGGGGCTACCACTTGCATAACCCAGAGGGGGCAGGAGAGACCTGCTACGACGTGGGGCGTGACGGCTTGCGCTATCCCGCCGGGAACTCCTTTGTTGTGTACCCCGCAGAGCGGGGACCCATGGACAGTCTTCGCAGCCACGCGCAGCGAAGCGGCGCTTACGACTATGAGCTGTTGACGCTGCTTGCCGAGCGTGACCGCGATGCGGCAATGCGCTTGGTTGAACGTGTTTGCCGTACTTTTGACGACTATGCCCCCGATGCCGAGACCTTTGATGCGACCCGTCGGGAGCTTTTGGAGCTGTTGGGATAAATATATAACCGGAGAGCGGGGAAGAATCTAGCCGCTTGCGCGGCGTCCAACTTACAAATATAGTCGCCCTGCTCGCGCATGCGCGCTCAAGTTTAACGGGAAGGGGAGAGAAAAGAGATTTGAACTATACTCCTGCGAGCCCAAACGCGTCCGCGTTTGGCACTTCGTGCTATGTTGCGGAAAACCGCAACGCTCGCGGAGCAACCATCGCCGCCTCACTTGAAAGCGAGCTTTCAGACTCGGCTTGCTCGGTTATCTGCGCCGACGCTTGCTTTGCAAGCAACGGCGCAAGGTTCAAATCACGACTTCGACAACAAAAAAGAAAGACCACCCTTTGGTGGTCTTTCTTTTTTGTGAAGGGGCGATAAAAAAGATATTTTTGCCTTTTTTGTTTGGGTTTGAACTGCCGTGTTTGTTGTTTTAAATAAAATGCTTTTCGACCAAAAGGAGAAAAGCTACATCAGCACCTTTTCACTATTCACTATTACTTATTACTTCCGCCAAAAATTGACAAGGAATTAGTGAAAAGTGAAGAGTGAAGAGTGAAAAAGTAAAATCGACAAGCTTCTGTCGAAACTTGTCGATTTTTGTGAATAGGCGATAAAAAAGATATTTTTGCCACTTTTAGTTTGGGTTTGAACTGTAGCGTCCCAATCACGCCAAAGGCGTGTATATCATCAATGCGAAGCGTTGTATATCACCAACACGAAGTGTTGTATATCATCAAGCCGCAGGGAAAATACACGCTGGCGCGTGATGAGATACAAGGGCGGCTCGCCGCACTTGATGATATCCACGACTGTGTCGTGATGATATGCCAAGCCTGCGGCTTGGATAAAAAAATTCGACAAGTCGAAACTTGTCGAATTTTTTGGCGGAGAAGGAGAGATTTGAACTCTCGCGCCGGTATAGCCGGCCTACACCCTTAGCAGGGGCGCCTCTTCGGCCTCTTGAGTACTTCTCCATGTACTCATCGTAAGCCGCCGGTTGCATAGGCTTGCGACATTGCTTATTATACACTTTTTTGAGATGTTTGTCAATACCTTTTTCGCTTTTTTCAAAAAAGTTTTTTGCGAGCTTTTTGTGTATAAAAAAGCAAAGCGTAAAGAAGCATAATTTGTTTTTTCTACAGCCCTTCGGGGAAGGTGTAAGCTTACTCCTCGCCCTCGGGAAGCGCGTTTGTGCTCTCCTCCGTGTCTTCGTACTGCAAGCCTTTTTGATACGGCGTGATCATGTATTTTTCGATGATCGGGTATGCCGCATATGCGCTTGTAAAGGCGGTGACGGAGAGATAATAGAGTAGGGGAAGAATAAGGGGAATGGCGATTCCGAGCGGTGTTGCACCGAATGCAAAGAGGAGCGCGACGTTAAGAAGCGTGATGAGCGCGATTCCCAAAAGTCCCATGAGGTTGCGCTTGATGCCGAGTAGACTGAAGATCAGTGCATTCTTGAGGATCTTTTTGATGGAGAGATCAAAGGTGACAAGAAGCAGGTAGATGTAAAAGCGCATGAAGAAATAAAGAATGATCAAGGCGCAGATCGCGTAAAAGCCGACGTCAAGCCAAAAGTTGCCTGTCTGATTCCAGAAATATACGATGTCAAAGCCCAAAAGGAAGATGACGATGAAATCAAGGATTCCCAAAAGGAGTGCGGGACGCAGGTTACGCTTGATCGCGTAGAAGTAATCGGACCAAACGAAAGCGGGCTCACCGCGCACCATGCTGCGAAGCACGTAGGTAGCACCGATGTTTTGCCAACCGAACGTGACGATGAGAAACAGAACGCAGATGCCGATTCCGATATAAGCGCCGACTCCGATGACGGGAATGTTCATTTGCGCACCGAACAGATCCAGAAGAAACGTGGTGTGGGGAGTGGGGGCGGCAATCGAAGCGCCGTAAAGCTGAGGAAAGAGGATATTGTTTGCAGTGGGGGTCTGATCAAGGCTGAAATAAAGGTAGATAGCCACCAACACGGGAAGGATCATGGGGAGCATCATAATGTTCAGAGAGATCAGCTTCCAAAAGCGTCTTCCAAGCACCTTGAAATAACGCTTGAGCGTTGGGGTGGTGTCCTCTTCGAGCGCATCCGGACGGTTATCGCGGTTGTAATCAAAGAATTTGAAAAATTTTGCAAACCCCTTTTTCTTATCTTGTGTAGCCAAAGTCTTACTTCCTTTATCTTGAATTACTTTTACATTCTAACACAGTTTGATGTGAATGTCAACAAAAACAAAAAGTTTACAGAGTTTAAGATCTATTCCGTTCGATCCAAAAAATCCTTAAGCAGCGCGTCTTGGAGCAAACGGAGTGTTTTTCCGTCTTTCATTCCGATGCGTTCGCCGTCAAGCTCCGTGATCTGCATGCAAAGCGCGGAGGCGGAGGTGAGGATGATCTCATCCGCTGCGCGCAGTTCCTCCAACGTGTAATCGCGTTCCTCTACGGGAATGCCGAATGCGCGGCAGGTGTTGATAAGGTGTGCGCGGCCTGTGCCCGCGAGGATCAGACGGTCGGCAGGGTGTGTAATGAGAATGCCGTCCTTCAAAATAGAAACGTTGGAATGTGCGCATTCTGTCACAATGCCGTCTCGGTGCAGAATACATTCGTCCACGCCTGCCTTGACGGTTTCCTGCGTTGCGAGAACACCGGGAAGGAGATTGAGTGACTTGATGTTGCAGTAAAGGGATCTTTCATCCTTGAGTGTGATACAGCGAAGAGGACGATAGGTGTCCTTGATCTTCGCGGGCTTGAGCATGATCCAAAGATTGGGTTTGGCTTCGGGCGGAAATGCGTGTGTACGGAAATCCGTTCCGCGCGAGAGCTGAAAATAGACCCATTGCTCACCGTCGTCAAGACGCAAAACCAGAGAGCGAAGAAGTGCGGTGAGCTCTTCCTCGGTCATCTCGGGACGGATCCCGATGTACCGTGCGCTTTGAAAAAGACGGGAAACGTGCTCCTCGACCATGTAGATCTTATGATTTCTTGTAAAGGTAACGTCATATACACCGTCTCCAAAATAGCATGCTCTGTCCAGCATGGGCACGGTTATACGGTCTAATTCGTCGATCCTTCCGTTGTAGTACCCTAATGTTTTCATGAAATGTAAGACTCCTTTTTCAGCTTAACGCACACCCGCAAGGATCACAAGGCGATCGTGTATCTTTTGCGGGTACTGTGCGTCTGTGTCGAGAAGAGCGGCGTTTGCCACCTCCCGCGCGCACCGTGTAAGTGCGTCGGTGTTGGGGGTGGACGCCGAAAGTGTGATGCGTGTCCCATCCGAATAGACAACAGTGGCAGAGAAGCGCGCTGTGTACTCGGTATCGGTGTTAGATACCGATATCTCGGAGGTGTCTGCGTACAGTGTTTGCCAAAGCTTTCCGTGTGCGAATACCTTTTCTCTTGCGATCGGCGTTTTCAGCGTGGGGACACCGTTGGCTGAGTAAGACGCGTACAGCTCAAGCGCTGAAATGGCAGAGAGCGCTGTGTAGGCATCGTCTAAGATCGCGGCGGAAAAACGCAAATGCGCATGCTCTTCGTCAAAGACAAGAGATGCACCGACAAGCTGACGCATGTCAAGGCAAATCGCGCGATAGGAGAGATCCTTGACGGGTTTGACAGTCGTTCCGGCAGGAAGAAAGGTGTTATCCGAGGCAAGCCAACCGATGAAGCATTTGTCAGAGGAGTCGGGAAGTGTGATCTGCGTGCCCCAAGGAACGATCTCGGTATCGGTCCCATCGGCATCGGTGAAGGTCACTGTCAGTACGTCGGGTGCCTTGATCTCTACGTAAAGAACTGCGCAAAGAAAGGCGTAATTGTTCTTTTTTGTTCCATCCTCGGGATCGTACGCCGCAATGCCGCGCACTGTCAGTATATGTGACGATGCCGAGGTGTGGTTCACGGGGATTTTTGCATTGAGCGCTCCCCCCTCGCAAAGCGTCTGCCATGCACCGCCGTCCCAGGAGTATTCCATGCGATCGACACCGTAGGAATGCTCGATGCTTCCTGTAAATTGCAGCTCTTCACCGCGATTTGCCGTGATCGTGCGGTAGATGGGCGCACCGTCGGTGCTTGCCGAGAGCGGGAGTGAAAGCTCTGCGTGGGAAGTATATCTCAAGGGTGCGGCTACCAGCGCGCGGCATTCACCGTGCGCGGGATCGGGGGAGGGGGCATCGGGCATGCCGCCGTAAACGGGGATCAGAAACGTGCATGCGGAATCAAGCATTCCCGTGGAGGCGAAGGAGGTGTAGAAGGTCCGCGCCTCGGAAAATGCACCCGATACGTTTTGCATGTACTGCTTCCAGAAGTTGCCGTAGGCACGGCTGTCCACGTTGAATTTTTGCAAGTAGATCGTGGTGACGTAGTCGCTCACGTAATTTTTCTTGATGAACGCGGCGCCGCCGTAAAGGGATTTCCAAAGCGTGTCCCAGGACGGTGAACCCCAAGCCTCCGCCATGGTGGCGGTTCCCGTGTCCCGTGCATAGGTCATAGCGTTGTAATAGATGGAAAAATGTCCGTTCCCGTTCGCCTTAACGTTGAAGAGGTTGTAGTAACCGTTGAGCGCGAGAAGCTCCCCTTCGGTGTATTCTCCCACGGAGGGATCAGCCTCGTAAAGCGTTTGAAGGCTTGTTCCGCACGTTCCCGAAATGATGGGAGAGGTTCCCCCCACACCCTGCTCCTGGCGTGCCTTGACGGCGAGAAAGATGGGGTTGACCTTCAATTCCGCGCCTACCTCAAGAAAATATTCCGCAAAGCTTTTGCCGTTTTCGAGCATTCTCGTTTCCATAAAGGTGCCTGCCAGCACCGATTCTACGGCTTCTATCGATACGGATTCATATGCCGAGAGATCGAGAAATTGGAAAATATCCGTTTCGTTGAGGAAATTGCGGGGGTCCATGAAGTAGGAAAGCGCCTCGTCGGACACCTGGTACTTTCCCGAATCGTAAAGCCTTTCGTTGGTCGGGTGACGGTATGCCGCGTATGTATCGGAGGAGGAGATGGTGTTATTTGCCGCCTCGTTCGCCTCTCCCGCATGGTCGAGCACGTTTTCCTGTGCGATGACGTAGTCCCACGTATAGGTGCTCTCCGTCTCTGTGATCAGTAGAGGCGTGAAGCTCCACGTCGGATGCAGAAGGTGAAGCTCCGTCAAAGAGCGGGCGTAATCTGCGGGGAAGCCTTGCTCCGTCAGTGTAAGATAATATGCCGCGGCATCGCCCTCGAAGGGATTGTCCTCGGCTGTGACGAAAAGAGACGCAGGGAAGGCAAATAGGCAAGCGAGAAGGCAGGCAAGCACACGGCGTGCGGTGCGATTGCGTTTTTGTTTCATTGGCTTCTCCTTTCTCACGGTAAAACGTGCATGGCTTATATTATATCTATTATACCATATACGTACAATTTTGGGAAGTCTTTTTTGGAAAAAGGAAAAAGAATTTGCCGCACATCCCGCCTTTTTTCAAGGGAGTGTGCGGCAAAGCCGTTCTTGAATTTATTCCTTTTCGAAAATGACACGGTTGTCCTTGGCGGTGGCGTGGATCCTGTCTCCCGCCGCGATCCTTCCTTCCAGCATTTCTGTGGAGAAGGCGTCCTCGACAAGTCTTATGACCGCGCGGCGCAGAGGACGCGCACCGTAAACGGCGTCAAAGCCCTCCTTTACCAGAAGCTCTGTGACCTCGGGTGAAAAGTCGATTTTGATCCCGATCCCCTCGATGCGCCCTGCAAGATCCGCAAGCATCAGCCCGGCGATGTGCTCGATGTTTTCCTTTGTAAGAGAATTGAAAACGATGATATCATCGATGCGGTTGAGAAATTCCGGGCGGAAGGTGCTCCGCAATGCCTGCATCATGCGCTCTCTTTGGGCGCTTTCCTCGCTTTTGTCGGAGGCTTCCGCGGTAAAACCGAGTGTCTTGGCTGCCTTCATATCCGATGCCCCTACGTTGGAGGTCAGAATGATGATCGTGTTTCGGAAATCTACGTGCCTTCCCTGCGAATCGGTGAGCATCCCGTCCTCCAATACCTGGAGAAGAATATTGAATACGTCGGGATGCGCCTTCTCGATCTCATCGAAGAGAAGCACGGAGTAGGGCTTTCTGCGAATGCGCTCGGTCAATTGTCCGCCCTCTTCAAAGCCTACGTATCCGGGAGGGGAGCCGATGAGCTTAGAAACACTGTGCTTTTCCATATATTCCGACATATCAAGTCGGATCATCGCAGAGCTGTCACCGAACATCGTTTCGGCAAGTGCCTTGGAGAGTTCTGTTTTTCCGATGCCCGTAGGACCCATGAAGATGAAGGAGCCGACGGGGCGGCGGGGATCCTTCAAGCCTGTTCTGCCGCGACGGATCGCCTTTGAAACAGCCTCCACGGCGGCATCCTGACCGATGACACGCTCGCGGAGCAGTGAGGAAAGGCGCAGCAGCTTTTCGCTTTCCTCCTCCAACAGGCGATTGACGGGAATTCCCGTCCACTGTGTGACGATGTCCGCAACGTCACTGTCAGTGACAGTGAGTGACTGGTCGGAGCGCGATTGCTTCCATGCGTTCTGCTTTTCCGTGATCTCCGTTTTCAGTGTCTGTTCGCTGTCACGAAGCGTTGCCGCACGCTCGAAGTCCTGCGCCTTGATCGCTTCCTCCTTTTCCTTTGAAAGGGATGCGAGCTTTTCTTCAAGCTCCTTGAGATCGGGCGGGGAGGTGTGTGCGCGGATGCGAAGACGGGAAGCCGCCTCGTCGATCAGATCGATCGCTTTGTCGGGAAGAAAACGATCTGTGATATAACGGATGGAAAGATCCACGGCGGCGGCAAGGGCAGCGTCCGAGATCTTGAGCTTGTGGTGTGCCTCGTATTTGTCACGAAGCCCGTGCAGGATCTGCAATGCGTCATCCCGTGTGGGCTCACCGACCGTGACCGATTGGAAGCGCCTTTCAAGGGCGGCATCCTTTTCAATGTGCTTGCGGTATTCGCTGATGGTGGTGGCACCGATGACCTGCATCTCGCCGCGCGCCAAGGCGGGCTTGATGATGTTTGCGGCGTCCACAGCACCCTCTGCGGCGCCTGCACCGATCAGAGTGTGAATTTCGTCGATGAAGAGAATGATGTCGGGATTTTTTGAAACCTCCTCCATGACGTTCTTGAAGCGTTCCTCAAATTCGCCGCGGTATTTTGCCCCTGCGATCATCGAGGCGATGTCCAGCGTGACGATCGTTTTTTTCAAAAGTCCCTCGGGGACGTTTCCTGCAACGATCCTTTGTGCGAGTCCCTCGACAACGGCGGTCTTTCCGACGCCGGGCTCTCCGATCAGACACGGGTTGTTTTTTGTGCGGCGGGAAAGGATCTGGATCAGTCGCTCCGTTTCGGTTTCGCGACCGATGATGGGGTCGATCCGTCCGCTCTTTGCCATCTCGCAAAGATCCCGTCCGTAGCTTTTGAGCGTTTGTGTCTTGGCAAGCGTTCCTCCTACATTCTCACGTGGGGTTCCGGAACCGTTTGCGGCTGTGGGGCGTTCGCCGCCCGCAGAAGAGGAGAGATAAGAGGAGAGATCGTTTTTCAACTCTCCCAAGGAGATGCCCAGCCCCTCAAGGAGCTTGACGGCAACGCAATCCTCCTCGGACAGAAGCGACGCGAGCAGATGCTCTGTGCCGATATATTCCTGTCCGTGCTTTTGTGCTTCCATGAGAGAATTCTGAATAATATTTTTTGTGCGAGGGGTCATGTCCACCGCAGAAACGGAGGAGGGGGAGCCCGCTCCCGCCATGCGGATGATCGCATTCTTTATCTTTTCGATCTCTGCGCCGCGCTCACGGAGATAATGGGCGGCAATGCCGGAGGTCTCCTTGCAAAGCCCTAAGAGAAGATGCTCCGACCCAATATAGGTGTGTCCTAACTCGGAGGCGCTTTGCAGAGAATAATTGAGTACGTTCTGTGCTTTTTGCGTGAATCTGTTTTGCATAGCCTCAGATCCTTTCCATTTTGGTTTTTATGCGTTTTTTTCGGCAGGGGAGAGAAGCTTTTGTATCTTCTGTGCGCGAAGCTTGTCGCGGGCGCTTTCTCCCTTGGGGGTGTTTTCGGAGGACAGCGTCAGCGTTGCGGGCATTGTTTCACAAAGGAGCGTGCCGAGTTGCTCGTAGGTGATATCTGTCACAATGCCGAGTGTGATGCCGAAGCGAACGTCGGCGAAGAGCTGAATGAATTCCGAGGAGGAGATCATATAAGCATATTTTAAGATACCCTCGCTGCGCAAAATCTTATCTGTCAGGCGCTCCAGTGCCTCTCCGGTGATGCTCTTCCTCGCCTTCTGCTCGCTTTCCGAGATCTGGCGCACCGCATCCCCGAGACGGTGAAGCGTTTCCTCCTCGCTGATGCCGAGGGTGATCTGATTGGAGATCTGATACATGCATCCCGCAGAGCCGCTTCCCTCACCGAAAAGCCCTCTTACGGTAAGCCCAAGCTTTGAAAGCTGTGTGGCAAGAGAATTCATATATCCGCCGCGCGTGAGTGCGGGGAGAAACATCATAACGGAAGCACGCATGCCCGTGCCGAGATTGGTGGGGCAGTGCGTCAAGTATCCGAATTGCTCGCTGTAAGAAAAATCAAAATCCTCGTCCAGTCTTTTTTCTGTGTTCAGCGCATGCTTGTACGCCTCCTCAAGGGCAAGCCCCGGGAGAATAGACTGAATGCGCAGATGATCCTCCTCGCAAACCATCACGGCAATGCCGGGCTGCTCCATCAGAAAGAGCGCGTGAGGGGAATCCTTGGTGGCAAACTCGGGACTGACGTAATGACGCTCCACGTAGGAGGTTGCCATGATAGGGGAGATATCCGAAAAATTGACCTTGCGAAAGCCAGATGCCTCCAGAGGGACGGATACCTTTTCAATGATTTCGTTTGCCGCGTTTGCGTCAAGACGGGAGGCAAAGGGATACGTCTGGATATTTCTTGCCAGACGGACGCGTGTGCTGATCACGGTATCGGAAGACGTGCCTGCAACGTTATACCAAGCCATGTTATTCACCCTCCTTTGAATCGTTCTGTGCTTCTGCCGCTCTGATCTCGTCACGCAGACGTGCGGCACTTTCAAAATCTTCTTTTTTGATCGCCTCCTGCAGATCCTTCCGCAGCTGCTTGACGTGCTCCTCACGCTCCTGCCGTGCGCGGTGACGGGCGGGGATAGCGCCTGTATGCGCGGTGGTGCCGTGGATCGAGCGGATCATGCGCGAAAGCTCGGAGGAAAAGGCACTGTAGCATTCGGGACAGCCGACCTTGCCGTCTTTAAGTATATCCGCATAGGTGGAATTGCACCCCGGACAGGTTTTCTCGCCGGGTAACGTCTGAGGCTTGGAGAGCCCGAAGAAGCCACCGAAGAGGTTGTCCTGAAGCTCTGAAAACGGATCGGCAAAGCTTCCCACCATTGAGGTGATGTCCTGCAGATCTCCCTTCTCGCGCAAGCGTGCGGCGCACTCACTGCACAGGGAAAAGGAGCGAGTCTTTCCGTTGATGTTTTCGTTATAAAAAACAGCAGCTGTTCTTTTTTTGCATTTTTCGCACAACATAAAATCAATCCTTTCTGTAAGAAGGTCTCTTTTCGCCTTCTTTTGGTTTATTATAGTACTTTTCAAGAGCGGATTCTGTCGCATTCTCTGCCAATTGAAAAAATAGCGAAATTTTTATCTTTTTACATCAATGACAGGATGATCTGCTTAAGAACGTCTGCGCGGACGGTCGAGCGCAGGTGTGGGGGAACGGACGAAAGTGCAGCCCCCGATACGGAGGCATAGGCAAGCTTAAACTCCCGTTCGGTGATGAAATCGTTCCCGAAAAGATTTTTCAGATACGCCGCCGCCTCGGCTTCGTCGATGGACGTGCCGATCGCACAAAAGAAGTGCATAAGGTAATCGTTGCGCCCCATCTGCTTTCTGATAATGCGGATGCATCCACCGCCTCCGCGCCTCGATTCAATAATATATCCTCTCTCAGGGGTAAAGCGTGAGGAAATGACGTAGCTGATCTGACTGGGAACACAGCCGAGTCTGCTTGCCATTTCGTTTCGCTGAAGCTCCAGCGTCCCACCCTCACGGTTGAGCATTTCCTCGATCATTTGCGCAATGTAATCTGCAAGCATTTTTGCCTCCTTTTTTGACCTTCTTTGACTTTCTGTCATCATTATACACAAAAGGTCAAAGAAAGTCAAAGTCAAACAAGGTCAAAGAATGGCAAATGGAATCGATTTTCACAAAAAAACAGATCGTTTTCTTGAAATTTCTCCTTTTTTCTCGTTTTTTTGTTTTTTTTGCCGTCGATAAAATTTACGCGAACATGAATTGACAACTTGCATAAAATATGATATAATAACACTGAGGATGATGCGCTTTTTGTACAACGAATCGTGATTGAAGGAGGCGATAATATGAAAATAGAGAACCTAAACACTTATTTATATACTCGTCTGCTCTTGCTTTTTATCTGCGCACAGGTGTCTTTTTGATGCGTGCGCGGCATCTGTGCGCGAGGTTTGTATAGCGCACAAAAAATAAAAAGAAAGGGTTAATATCATGAAAACGATGAATAAAATGTATAAACTTCTGTGTCGAGGTGTGCGGTGCGGTATCGCTCTTTTCTTATGCCTGATTATGTGTGTGTGTTCTCTTACACTAACGATTTTTGCGCAGGATGCATCTTCAAATCCGATTACAGAAAACGTTGAGCTTCCGTCAGAGCTTCCATTAGAGGAGGGAGATTTTACGCTTTCTGCCTTGAGTACTATGAAGGTGGAGGATGTTAAGCTTCCCGAAACAATTACGCTTGCCGAAGCGCTTGAAAAAGAACACGTCAACCGCCTGTACGCTCAAGAAAAAAATTTGAATACGGCGATTTTTCAGAATAGAAGCGGAACAAAGACGGCATATGTGTTTGATAAACCTATCAAGTATGTGAATGAAACAGGGGAGACGAAGGACATAGATACGTCTATTTCCTCTACTAAGCTGTCCGGTTATCTGTACGCAATGACAGAAAACAGCATTCAGTCATATTTTGGTGCAACAACCGACAAGGGTGTGATGTTCCGTTTTAAGGAGTTCTCTTTTTCTATCATTCCCGAAGGCTCTCAAATAGTCTCTCGCGCGGTTTTGGGTGAAAATAATCGGGAAATAACGTATTATAACGCATTTGGGGCGAATACAGCTATTCGCTATTCTACGCAATTGACGGGTGTCAAAGAAGATATTATCCTCTCCTCCGATGTTGGAAAATATTCCTTCCGTTTTCTTTTGACCACCGTAGGGATTTCTCCTGTTAAACTTGGAAACGGACATTGGGGGCTTGCAGATGGGGAAGGTACACCAATCATTGATTTTGGAAGTATTGTAATCAACGATAGCGCAGGAAAGCAAGTTTGGGGAGAAATGTCTGTGATTCCACGTTCTTCGGGTGGATACATTGTTGAAATAACCGCTCCAAAGGAGTTTTTGCAATCAAGTGAAACTGTTTATCCGGTATACATTGATCCATCTGTAACTACCGTAGAAGGGGGCGGAAGCTACGTATCGATTCACGATTACGGAATCTACACCGATCAAATGTACTACAATGATGGGAATATTTTGCCAAATCAGCATTTTGTAAATGCTTCGTACGGAAAAGTTATTTATAAGCTTGCGGATTTTTATGAAAGCGGAGGCCTTTTCAAAAATTATGACGATTACGAAATCGGAAAAGTTACGTTCAGGGTTTATAGCTATTCCACGTTCAATTCTGTTATCAAAGCAAATCCTATGAACAGTGCTTGCGCGGATAACGAGCGATTGTATTTGAGTCAATCTTTGTTTAATGATTACAGTACGAAAAATTCCTCCTCTGCCTCAAAATCCGTGTCAGTAAACGGTACGTTAAGCTTTGATATTACCGAAATTGCGCGTGGCTGGGCAAGGTATAACAAAAGTATTTCAAGAGAGGTTTACGAAAATCCCGCAAACGGATTTGTATTAAGCAAGGGGGGATCGGGTGATATTTATCTTGCTTCGACCGAGGCATCCGGAAATGCAAACGTATCTTACATTGTTGATTACAGTCTGTACGATGGAATATATTACATAAAAAACAAAGCATCCTCTACGTATTTAAAAACAGGGAATACGCTTAATCAAACAAGCGATAGTTACCCGCTTTCATGCAGTAGTGGTAGGAATTATCAGTGCAGCTTCGTTGTGAAATACGTGGGAGATCAGAAATATCTGATCCTTCCGATGTATAATATGGACTATGCGCTTTATAAAAACGGGACAGCGCATGTTCTTACTTCCAGCCCCGGAAATGCATATTATTGGTATATCAGTGCAACCCCGACTCACGATGCGTACGTTTTTAAAAACTGTTCTTCGGGATACGTGTTAAGCTATGGTACAAACGTTTCTGTTGTCGCAGAAAAAGCGTCTACAGACTCCAATTATACACAAACCAATTGGTACATGTATCGCTATGCCTGCGGAAGTCAGCAATATCGGGTGCTTAATGACTCACAAATAGGTAGCATTAATTGTCACGGATATGCGATGATGAGATACGATAGACCGGTGGGTTGGGATAATATTGCAATGGAAGTTGGCAATCTTATTTTGAATCTTAAGGATTATAATGATGAAGAAATTACCACTGTATATGCCACATATTTGCGAGAAGATTTCATTCGTTGGCTGAATGCCGAAGGATATAACTACGTTGAGGAAACCGATTTTTCAAAAAATGGAGAAAATCGCTCACTTTCAAGTAATCAATATAGGGTATTGTTACGCGCCGGAACATGCTGGATTCCTTCGGGAACCACCGGAAGAGTTGATAAGGATTATCATTTTTGGTATCAAACGAGTGATGGACGGTGGGCACAAAAATTTGCAACGGGTGAACCTCCTACGCTTCTTCCGTACGGCGCTACCCCGCATTCGCTGAATTCCGGAGGGTGGAATAGCGGGAACTCTATCGATTTTTACGACAGTCAAATCTACTGCTTTATTATTACAGTGACGTGAAGGAGATTTCATTATGAAAAAGCGAATTTTTCTCAATTGCATTTCTCTATTGCTGGTGTTGGTTTTACTTACAGGCTGTAGCTTTCCCGTTATTACCGAGACAAGCGAGAATGAAGTGTCGATACACGACCCTGCAACCGAGACAAACGAGAATGATACGTCGGTATACGGTACCACAAACGGAACAGAAACGGAGGACCCCGCAGAGGACAATAAAAGTATCATGGCTTTTTTTCCGGAATTCCCGTATCCGATGCCTGCTGGCTGGTTGACCGAAGAATTAAAAAATTACAGACAGCTTTCCCTTGAGCAATTACCTGTTCACAGCAAGATGTGGATTGAAACTGAGTTCGGATGGCCGTTTTTCTTTAGAAGAAACAACTCTGTGATAATGATTTTGGACAATCTTAAATACTGGTTTGGCTTGGATCACGTTACCGTTTTGGATGAGGATCACATTTGTACCGTGACGAATTTTGTCAACGAATACACGGGACAGCAAAAGTACGTTTATGCCGTATTTGAACGGGAGCTTTATAACGAGGGAGGTGAAACGTGGGAAAAGTGGCGCTATCATTTTGAATACTATTGTGTGACCCGCGCGCTTTCTTCAAAGGATTTTGCGGACGTTGCTGTGGGGGACAGCATGAAGAAGCTCCTTGCGATTGAACCCGGTATTGAGATGTTCTACGGAAAAAACAAGTATGACATATCACTTTATATCGGCTCTGAATTTCTTCTTATGCTGGAGGATGGACTTCTCTACGTGCAGCATACGCATAGTGAAGATCCAATCATTACAGAGCTTGAATTTCATCCATGGGGAGAGCCCGTTACCGTCTTCGAAACGGAGGCGTTTATGGCGGTGGCACCCAATCGTCCGCCGCTTCCCTCAAGCTGAAAGCAGTCTCATAAATGCTTGCTCGCTCAAAGCCGCACGTTGCCTAAGAAGTGGAGCTTCTGAGTAAAAACAGCGGGGGAGGCAAATGCATTTTCGCATTTTGCCTCCCCTCTATGGCGTCCTTCTGAATCTTTGCTGTTGACAAAACATCCCTCTTGTGTTATACTGAAAAAGTATGAAGCTTTTTGGAAGGGAGAGTGCACATGTCAAAGGTCAAAGAATCTATGGAGCGTGAGTTTCCTTTGCTCGAAGGGATCTCGTCTCCCGATGATCTCAAGGCACTGCCCACGGAGCAATTGCCCGCACTGGCAGAGGAGATCCGTCAATTTCTCATTCACCGTGTGCGTGAAAACGGTGGGCATTTGGCATCCAATCTCGGTGTGGTGGAAATGACCGTTGCCATTCACCGTGTGTTTTCCTCTCCCGACGATCATATTATTTTCGACGTGGGGCATCAAAGCTACGTGCACAAGCTCCTCACGGGACGCAAAGATCAATTTGATACTCTGCGGCAGGCAGGGGGGCTATCGGGCTTTCCCAAGCGTGAGGAAAGCGAGCATGACGCATTTGGCACGGGACACAGCTCAACGTCGCTTTCGGCATCCCTTGGATTTTCCGAGGCGGACAAGCTTTGCGGATCCGATGCGTATACCGTCTGTGTGTTCGGCGACGGTGCTTATACGGGCGGTATGATCCATGAGGCGCTCAACAACAGCCGCAAGAATCTGCGCTTGATCATCATCCTCAATGAAAACGAGATGTCTATCTCCAAAAACATAGGAAGATTTGCAAAAACGCTCTCAAAGCTTCGCACCTCGGGAGGGTATTTCAAGACCAAGAGTGTGACCGCTTCATTTTTGCAAAAGCTTCCGCTCATCGGAAAACCGCTCTTTTCGCTCCTTCTCCGTATCAAGATGTCTCTGAAGGCATCTCTTTACGGTAGCAATTATTTTGAAAATCTGGGACTGTATTATCTCGGTCCTGCCGACGGCAACGACGAGCAGGTCGTGGAAAAGCTTCTGCGCGAAGCCAAAAAGTCGGGACAGAGCTGCGTGGTGCATCTCAAAACAAAAAAAGGGAAGGGATATGCCCCTGCGGAGGCAACCCCCGACAAATTCCACGGGATGTCTCCTGCGGCAAGCACCGCCACGGGGGTCAACAGCTTTTCCTCTGAAATGGGAAGCGTTCTTTGCGACATGGCACGCAAAAACCAAAGGATCTGTGCCATCACCGCCGCTATGACGGACGGCACGGGGCTTTCGCAGTTTCGCTCCGCATATCCCGAGCGCTTCTTTGACGTCGGGATCGCGGAGGCACATGCAGTCACCTTTGCGGCAGGGCTGGCGGCGAACGGTATGCGCCCCGTCGTCGCACTCTACTCCACCTTCCTTCAGCGCGCCTACGACAACGTGATTCACGACGTAGCCCTCCAGGATCTTCCCGTGGTCCTTTGCGTGGATCGTGCGGGACTTAACGCGTGGGACGGCCCCACGCACCACGGAACCTTTGACGTGGCGTTCCTCTCCCAGATTCCGAACCTTGAAATTTATACTCCCATCACACGCGTCGCTCTTCGCAACGCAATGTATCACGCGCTTCACAGCTCTCACCCTGCGGCGATCCGTTACCCTAACGGCTGTGAGGATCCTCTTATTGTCAAGGCATTTTACAAGGATGGAGACGTGCGCGACGTGGGGGTGAGAAACGACTTTCTGAATACTCCCTCGGACTCCCCCGAGGATGTCGACGGTATTCTCATTACTCACGGACGCATCGTCAAGGAAGCGCTTTTTGCAAAGGAAGCGCTGAGGGAGAGAGGGTTTTCTCTCGGGATACTTCTTTTGGAACAGCTCAAGCCATACGAAAAGATCGCCAAAGAGATCCTTCCCTTGCTTCCCGCAAAGCCGTGTAAGATCGTCTTTCTTGAGGAGGAGATCCGTGCAGGTGGGATGGGGATGCTTCTTTCCGATGCGCTCTTGCGCTACGAGGTTATGAAAAACAAGTCTGTTTCGATCCTTGGGTTGGAGGACGCCTTTGCCGTTCCTACCGCAGATGCGTCGGCACTTTCCCTTGCGGGACTGGACGCCGGGGGGATCGTTAAAGCTCTTCTTTCATAAAAGAAAAAATCAAGACCTTTGTGCTTCACAACACAAAGGTCTTGATTGCTTTTACGGCAATGCCGTCCTTATATTCGCCCACCTCGCCGAGAGCGAAGAAGGTGTTTTGCGCATTGCAGAGTCGCACGCGTGTTCCTACGGGATAGTTTACACCGAGCTTTTTCAGATACAGCTCGCACCCACCTCTGCAAAGCTTTTCAAAAAATGCGGAAAGACGAAGAGCGGGAAGGGAGGAGAAAAGCGATTCGGTAGGAAGCAGAAGTGCATACCGCTCCTCGTCGGTCATGCTTTCCAATGCTTCGACCGTATGGGCGCTTTCGATGGAGAAGCCGCCCGTCTCCGTGCGCTCCAGTGCCGCCATGGCACCGCCGCACCCAAGCGCTGTGCCGATGTCTGCACAAAGGGTTCTGATATAGGTACCGCCCGAGCAGGTTACGTCCAGAACGTATTCCTCGGGAGCGTCGGATGCCGTAGCGCTCAAGGCAAATATCTCGATCGCACGCGGTGTGCGTTCAACGGTGATCCCTTTCCTTGCAAGATCCACAAGCTTTTGCCCGTTTACCTTGAGGGCACTGTACATCGGTGGGATCTGCATGATCTCGCCAAGAAAACGCGGGAGTACTGACTCCAATTCTTTTTCCGTGGGAATTTCCTTCGTAACCGACAGAATCGTTCCCGTTGTGTCCTCGGTATCGGTCGTGATGCCGAGCCGCAGTCGTGCACGGTAGCGTTTGGAATCGGTCGAGAGATATTCGCATGCCTTAGCGGCGCGGCCGATCAATATCACAAGCACCCCGGTTGCCATGGGGTCGAGTGTTCCCGTGTGTCCCACGCGGCGTGTGTGATAGAGACGGCGGATCTTGCCTACGATGTCGTGGGAGGTCACGCCTGCATGCTTGTTGACGATCAGTACGCCGCTGATCTCATCTTCTGTCATAATGAGGGCTCCTTTATTTGACGATCAGATGCTCAAGAGAGCGCTTCTGAACGTAGTGAATGCCGTTTTCACGGTAGTAGGTCACGCTTCCGTCGGCGGCTTCTTCTGTGATGAGAACCGTCTCGTCAGGCTTGCCAAGTCCTAATACAAGCGAGGGGACAAGGCCCTCCGGGAGCTCAAGCGCTTTTGCAAGCTCAGACGGCGCGAAAGAGCCGATCATGCACCCGCCAAAGCCTGCCTCGGTTGCCGCGAGCATCAGTGTTTGTGCCGCGATCCCGACGTCCTTTTGGAATTTCTCGGCACCTGCAATCACGGATGCGTCCGTGCAGATCACGATATACGCCACAGGTGCGCGGCCCTTCGGAGGAAGCTTGATATCCTTCAATTTACCTGCCCAGCGTGTCAAGGGGAGCACCTTGTCGCACTCCGTGCCCGTAACGGTGCGAAACTTCAACATCTGAAGATTGATGGAGGAGGGGCAGTAGCGTGTATGATCGATCCAATCAAGAAGCAGCTCCTCGGAGATCGGAGCCGTTGGATCAAAGCTTCGGTAACTGCGTGATGCCTTCAAAAGATCCTTCAACATGATTGCTTCCTCCTTAAAATCTTACCCAAGCAGAGTAGATGACCTGCCCCATGCTTGAAAAATTGCGCTCGTATTCGGTCATGACGTTGCCCTCAGCCTTTTCCGAACGGTGAAGATCTCTTGTCTGCCACTCTACGGTCAGACCGCATTTTTCAAATTGCTCGAGGCTGAAATCAAAAAGCCCCTCGTTATCGGTCTTAAGCTTGAGCATGCCGCCCTCGCAAAGCACCTTTTTATAAAGGTTCAAAAAGCCTTCGTGTGTAAGTCTGCGCTTGGCATATCCCTTTTTGGGCCAAGGATCGCTGAAATTAAGATAAATGCAGTCGACAGAGCCGTGGGGAAGCCACTCCGCTACGTTTCCTGCGTCTCCGATCAGAAAACGGAGATTGTCGGGGCGCGTATCCGTTGCCTTCATTGCTTTTTCCAAAGCCACACAGGCGACGTCGGAGATGCGCTCCATCGCGATCCAATTGTACTCGGGATGCTTGGCTGCCATTCCAACGGCAAAGTCTCCCTTGCCGCAGCCGATTTCCAGATGCAACGGCTTTTCCGCGGGGAAGAAGGCTTGCGGTTGCTCGGTGGGAAGGGCAGATGCTTCAATCAGAATCTCTTGACAAGCAGCGATGCGCTCCGCACCGTGCTTTTTCTTTCTCATTCTCATGCTTTGGTTCCTCTTTGGTCGTTTTTTATGTGAAAAAGTGTTTTTTTGTTGACAAATGTAGAAAAGACATGTATACTGTGTAGCGGATCGGACAAAGGAAAACGGCGCCAACTGCAAGTCGGTGCCGTTTCGGATGCTTGTTTATGCGTTTTCTTCCAAGAACTTAACAACATCGCCGACGGTCGCGAATTTGTAGATGTCCTCATCCTTGAATTCGATGTCGAATTTCTCTTCGCAGACCATAACCAGATCGGCGAGCTCGATGGAGTTGATCCCAAGGTCGTTCGAAAGGTTAGACTCCAGGGTGATTCCGCTCACGTCCAGCTGAAGCTCCTCCTCGAGAATGCTTTTCAATTTTTCAAACATAATACGTCCTCCAATATGTTTTCTTTTGCAAATGGTTTCGATCAGTTGATACACCTACATTATAAATGACGAATTTGCTTTTGTCAAGCATTTTTTGGAAATGATAAGCTTTTTTTCTTAAAAACATCACAAGACGGCAGAAATATACCGTATGGAGGGAGGCGAGTGTCGTGTGTGTATTCAAAAACAGACCTCTGGCACTTTCGTTCCTTTGCTTTGTCGCCGTTTCTTTTCTTTGCTATTCTCTTCATTGGCTGTTGTGCCTTGCCGTATCGGGAGTGTTTTTGCTTCTTTTCTCTGTTGCGATCTTCCATTACGTACGGGAGAGAAGACGTTTTTTGTTTCTCGCGGCTCTGTGCCTTTTTATGGCGTTCTTATCGGCGTTTTCCTCCTGCTTTCTTTTTCGGCTTCCACAGGCAAGGCTTGCGGATACGGTTGGACGCGAGGTCGTTCTTGAAGGGGTTGTGATAAGAACCGTTTCGCGCTCTGGCGCATCCTCCGTCTTTGACGTTTCAGCCGAGTCAATTGACGGTGTCGCCTGCAACGATACCGTGCGGCTTCGTTGTGAATACGTTTCCACGCTTGATGTGGGCGAGCGCTTCCGCGCAGAGGTAACGGGAACTGCCTTTGCGCAGAATGGCGGCTATGACGAAAGGAGGGCTGCTTTTTCGGACGGTGTGTTCTGTATGTTTGTCTGTACAGAAGATGATGTCTGCGTCTCGCTTGGAGAGGCGAATTTTTTACTTTCTGTGTGGGCTTTCCGCGTTCGCAAGGAGCTTTCCTTCCGACTTTCTCATCTTTTGGGCAGTGAGGAGGGCGCTCTTTCCTCTGCGCTTCTTTTGGGAGAGCGTTCGGGTCTTTCAGAGGATACCGTTCTCGCGTTTCGCCGCTGTGGGATCTCGCATCTGCTTGCCTTGAGCGGCTTGCACGTTTCGATTTTGATCGGATTTTTAGAGCTTGTTCTCGGGAAATTGCGTGCTCCGAGATGGGTTCGCGCCATGGCGATCATTCTACTGTCTCTTTTGTATCTTCTTGTGACGGGCTGCTCACCGTCCGCTATTCGTGCCGTGATGATGGTTTGTGTGCTTTCCATGGGATTGATTTTTAAGGGAGAGTACGATTCTTTCACCGCGCTTATGACTGCACTTTTTCTTATTCTTTTGCTTTCTCCCCATGCCATTTCGGATCTTGGTATGTGGATGTCCTTTTTGGCGGCGGGAAGCATCATTCTCTTTTTGCCGCCTTTGAACGAAGCGCTGCGTGCCTTCCTTTACAAAAGAAAGCTTTCTCAAAAGCTTTCCAAACGGATATCCGCATGGGTGCTTCCACTGCTTGTCGGTATTGTTGCCAATCTCGGTCTGATGCTCGTGCAGGCACTTTTCTTCGGTGAGGTCTCGCTTCTTTCCATCCCCGCGACGCTGCTCTTATCTCTTCCGCTGACATGGACGCTGGTACTCTCGATCCTTTGCGGTTTTGGACTTCCCGTGGCATTTCCGTGCCGCCTTTGTGCTTCCTTCATGCTGTGGGCGTCTGAGAATCTGTCAAGGCTTCAAGGTGTCCTATTGCCGATCGGAGACCTTCCGTCCATCCTCTTGATCTGTGCTCTGACGCTGATCCTTATAGTGTGTGCCGTTGCACCTTTGCGGCATACCGCAGGGTGGATCCTTGCGGCAACCGTGCTCGGCGCACTTGTTTTGCCGTGCTCCATCCTTTATACCCAAATAAGCTTCTCCGACCTGAAAGCATCCTATCTGGCGGGAGACGGGGCAGAGGCGATCGTTGTCAGCGTTGGTGGAGAATGCAGTGTGATCGACGCTTCCGACGGCTCTGCCTATTCTGCCTATTCGGTTGCGGAAAAGGCACGCACGGAAAGATGCACCGAGATCGGGGAATTGATCCTTACCGATTATCGGAACGCTCACGCTGCCTATATCGGCACGCTTGCAGGAGAACTCCGTATACGCAGGCTTATTCTCCCCGCACCGCAGGACGAGGATGAGAAGGCTGTGGCGAAAAGGCTTACGGAGGAGGCGGAGCTTCACGGCATCAAGGTTACGTGTGATGCGTCGGAGCTTGGGATCGAATACATTTCCCGAGTGACGATTGCAAGAGACGGCGAAGCGGGGACAGGCAATGCACCTCTTCTGATTTCTTTGCGTACAAGGGAGGGGCAGGTGGCGTACGCGAATATCGCGTTTTTTGAAAGCGATCTGCTTTTTCGGTACCGTGAATCGCTCACGGAAAGCGACGTACTGATCGTCGGAGGAGAGGATGACGGAAAGACGAAGCTGAGGCTACCGATCCGGTGTGCCGACACAAAGCTTTTGATCCTGTCGGATGAGAAGCTGAAAGCACTTCTTCCTCTATATGTGCGTGACGTTCCCGTTGCATTCGGATGCGCGGAATATTCTTTTGAATAAAAGCCCTTTTCAGTGTCGAAAAGAGGCTTTTTTTCATACTCTGTTATTGGTTGTGTCTATCATGGAAGAAAGGTTGGAGGATCCTATGACAGCTAAGCAAAGCATCCCCTGTATCGCGGTACTCGGAGGGGATAAAAGACAGATCTGTGCGGCACAGTCGCTCGGCAATAAGGGATTTTCGGTATATACGTGGGGAACGGGTACCCC
>SVSZ01000019.1 GCA_015064025.1 Oscillospiraceae bacterium
CCAAACTCGCGCCGGCGCATAGGAAAAGCGCCACTCCGCTTCGCTTCGTGACGCTTTTCCTATGCAATTTAATAGTTCTTTATCTTTTCGTCAGATTTTTTCTACCCCAACTATTGACAAAGAGCCTTTGTTTTTCGGGAGGGTTTATGAAAAAGGTTGATAAGCTTGGAAGGATAGTTATTCCGTTGGAACTGAGGCGAAAGTACGGTTTGACAGAGGGGATAAAAATAGAATTTCTCGACGTTGGCGAGGGAATCACCGTAAAACCCTATGAGTCGTCCTGCAGGGTATGCCGTGGCAGAATTTTCGATAGCGCAACGATCCCCTTGTGTGAAGCCTGCATTGCTAAGGCTGTAAAGATTTATCATGAAAAAAGTAACACAAAAGCAAAGGAACAATATGCGGAACAAAAGAATATATTGTTCCGCATATTGTTCCGATAATTACGTATACGGCCACATGATGTGGCTTTTTTGTTTTTGAACCGTTATTTTTTCGGGAAGCTGTCCTTCAGTCCCACCACGCGGTTGAAGGTGTTCTCGTATTTGGTGTCCTTGCAGAAGTAGCCGAAGCGGACGAACTGGAACTGCTCACCGGGCGCGGCGTCCTCAAGCGAGGGCTCGACCTTTGCGTCCTTGACAACGATCAGAGATTCGGGATTGATGAAATCGGTGTAATCCTTGCCGTCGGGCTTGTCGGAGGGGTTTTCCAAAGTGGTCAGATTGTTGTAAAGATGGAGTGTTGCGCTCTTTGCGTGCTTTGCGGAAAGCCAATGGATCGTTCCCTTGACCTTTCGGCCGTCTGCGGGCATGCCGTTGCCGGTTTCAAGATCAGCCGTGCAAAGGATCTCCTTGACGGTTCCGTCTTCGTTTTTGACGATCTCATTGCAACGGATGATATACGCGCCCATCAGTCTTACCTCGCCATCGGGCTTGAGACGGAAGAACTTGGGAGGCGGAACCTCTGCAAAGTCGGATGCGTCGATATAAACCTCACGGGTGAAGGGAAGGGCACGCGTTCCCGCCGCTTCGTCGTTGGGGTTGTTGGAAACCTCAAAGTATTCCACACGATCCTCGGGATAGTTGGTGATGATCAGCTTGATCGGCTGTTCGATCGCAATGCGACGCGGAGCCTTGAGGTTGAGCTCGTCACGCAGGCAAGCCTCCAATTGACGGATGTCTACCAAGCTGTCGGACTTTGCAACACCCGTGCGGTTGATGAAATCAAGGATGGAGGAAGCCGTATATCCGCGGCGGCGCAAGCCGCAAAGGGTGGGCATACGGGGGTCATCCCAACCGTCTACAGCGCCGCTTTCAACAAGCGTGCGCAAAAATCTCTTGGAGAGGACGGTGTAGGTGATGTTGAGGCGCGCGAACTCGATCTGACGGGGGAAGCCCACGGGATTTCCCGGGATCTCTACGTTGTCGCGCACCCAATTGTAAAGCGGACGGTGGATCTCATACTCCAGGGAGCAGAGCGAGTGCGTGATGCCCTCAAGCGCGTCCTGGATCGGGTGTGCGTAGTCGTACATGGGATAGATACACCACTTGTTACCCTGACGGTGATGATCGACGTATTTGATGCGGTAAATGACGGGGTCGCGCATGCAGAAGTTACCCGATGCGAGATCGATCTTTGCACGGAGGGTATATTTTCCTTCGGGGAACTCTCCGTTTTTCATACGCTCGAAGAGATCAAGGCTTTCCTCGATCGGTCTGTCCCTCCAAGGAGAGACGGCGGGGTGCGTGAGGTCGCCGCAATACTTGGGATCACGGAACTCCTCCGCGGAAAGCTCACAAACGTAAGCCAAGCCCTTCTTGATCAAGCCCACGGCAAGCTCATAATCCTTTTCAAAATAGTCGGAGCCGTAATAGAAACGGTCCTCCCAGTCAAAGCCAAGCCAGTGAATGTCCTCCTTGATCGCGTCAACGTACTCGGTGTCCTCCTTGGCGGGATTGGTATCATCCATGCGGAGGTTACAAACACCGCCGTATTTGCGTGCGGTACCGAAGTCTACGCAAAGTGCCTTGCAGTGACCGATGTGAAGATATCCGTTCGGCTCGGGAGGGAAGCGCGTGTGCACCTTCATGCCCGGGTTATCCGAGAGGTCGCTGTCGATCAGATCCTGTATAAAGTTTCTTTCCATTTCTGCCATTGTTTTATCCAAAACCTTTCTTGGTGTCAGTTAAAGGGATTCGATCATGCTCTTGATGCGCGCCTCTGTACGGCTCTTACCAAGGATTTGCATGACCGTGTAAAGATCGGGAGCGTTGAGCTTGCCCGTGACCGCAACGCGCAAAAACATGCTGACGTCAGCGATGTTTCCGCGGAATGCTGCGGGATCCGCCTTGTATGCCTTCATGTCGTCGGCGTAGCCGATCTCTCGCGCGATCGCCTTGACCTTGTCGAACCACGTGTTCATGTCGTCTGCGGGATCGTAGGAGGCAAGGAAGGAGGAGAGCGCATGCTTGATATCGGCTTTGTCGAATTTTTCGTCGTATGCGTCCTCGATACGGAAGCACTCGTCGAAGAAAAAGCTCATATAAGGCTTTACGTCTGCCCACGTGGCGAAGTCCTTGCGGGGCTTCTTTCCGCCACGACCGATCGCAAGGATCGATCGGGTGTAATCGGGATCGCGTACAAGAAGCGCACCGAATGCGGGATCGTAGGTCAGTGCCCAAGCGGAGACCTCGCTGTAAACCTCCTCGGCACTCATGCGGGAGATGATGTTCTTGGAAACGTCGTTGAGCTTGTCAAAGTCGAAAAGACAACCCGAATTGCTCATCTTTTTGATGTTGAAGGGGAAATCCGTATAGGGTTTTTCGGGATTTTGCATGTGCCACTCCTCGTAGTTGGAGTTGAGGAGCGTCATGATATATTCACATACGCATGCGGGAGAATATCCCATGCGGCTGTAGTCGTCCATGTTGGCACCCATGTCACGCTTGGAAAGCTTCTTTTTGTTGCCGCTCTCGTCCAGACGCATGATCTGCGCGATGTGCATGAACTTGGGCAGACGGAAGCCAAGATAGCGGAAGAGCATCAGATGCTTGGACAGACTCGGAAGCCATTCTTCGCCGCGGATGACGTGCGTCGTTCCCATCAGATGATCGTCCACAGCGTGGGCAAAGTGGTAGGTAGGGATCCCGTCGGATTTGAGAAGCACGAAGTCCTCGTCGTTTTCGGGAATTTCCAGCTTTCCCTTGATCAGATCGGTGAAGGGAAGCTTTTTCTCGGGATCGCCGTCTGCAAGGATGCGGAGCACAAAGGGATTTCCCGCACGGAGGTTTTCCTCGACCTCCTCGAGTGTGATATTGCGTGCACGGAGCATTTGCTCCTTTTGTTCGCTTTGATCCTCGTGCCAGTCGCGTGCCTTGATCTCTGCCTTTTTGTCGGCGGCATTGAGCGCGTCAAGCTCCTCACGGGTGGTAAAAACGGGGTACGCCCGCCCCTCTCTTACGAGCTGTTTTGCAAAGACGTGATAGATCGGTCCGCGCGCACTTTGGCGGTAGGGACCGTAGTCTCCCTTGTCGCAAATGCTACCGTCCTCACCGATCACGGCGCCCTCGTCAAAGTGAATGCCGTAGTGGGAGAGCGTGCGGATCAAGCCCTCTGCGGCACCGTCCACCTCGCGCTTGGCGTCGGTGTCCTCGATGCGGAGGAAGAACACACCGCCGCTCTGGTGTGCAAGACGCTCGCCGATGGTGGAGGGGAAAAGACCGCCGAAATGCACAAAGCCCGTGGGGCTGGGGGCGAAGCGCGTGACCTTTGCGCCCTCGGGGAGATTTCGCGGCGGAAACTGTGCCTCTATTTCTGCGGGGGTCTTCGTCACGTTCGGGTAAAGAAGCTCTGCAAGCTTTTGATAATCCATAGCATATGTCCTTTCTGAAGGAAAATGATAAAAATTCAAGGGATGAGCCGATCAAGCGCGTCACCTAACAGGGTGTCGTTTCCGTGACCGGGATAGATCGTAAGACGGGAGGGGAGTGAGCGCAGGGAGGCAAGAGATGCAAAGAGCGTTTCTGCGTTTCCTCCGTAGAGGTCGAATCTTCCAAAGCTTCCGTCAAAGAGCGTGTCCCCCGTCAAAAGCAGCTCCTCGCCGCACAGGTAGCAAACGGAGCCCTTGGTGTGACCGGGGGTATGAACGGTTCGTATAACGGTTTTTCCAAGCATCAGCGTCTCACCGTCACGCAAGGTGTACTCGGGGGGACCAAAGGTGCGCATCTGTCCGAAGAAGTGATAAAAAGCGTTTTTGTGTGGATCCCCGGGCATGTCCGCGTCCGACTCATGGATGTAGGCGGGGGCGCCGCTCGCTTCTCTCAATTCATCCAATGAGAGGATATGATCGAAGTGTCCGTGTGTCAAGAGGATGAGATCAAGGACGGCTCCGCGTGCCTCGATCTCTTCAAGGATCGTTTGCGCGTTTGCCGAAGGATCCACGACTGCCGCGCGTCCGTCGGACAGTAAAACGTAGCAATTGGAGCCGAAGGAGCCGGGGTAGAGATTGATGATTTCCATGCGGTATCTCCTTTTTGGCATATATAATTCATTATAGCACTTTTCTTGGGTTTTGTCTATGCTTTTGACGGAAAATATTATAAAAAATGATATAAAAATAACGCAACGTCCGCTTCTCTTGCATGTGTCTTCTGCAAGTGCTACGGACGTTGTCTATCAAGTGGATGCTTTTTTCGGTGTCCTTGCGTCCGGGGGGATCTCTTTATTGAGTGCCCTTACGGAAAACACCAAAAAAGGAATTGTCAAAAGAAACGTCAAAGCATCCGAGATGGGTTGTGTGAGAATAAGTCCCGTTTCTCCGAAATAGGACGGAAGGAGAAAGATCAAGGGGAGGAAAAAGATTCCTTGCCGTCCCGCGGCAAGAAGAGAGCCGGGCAAGGAGTGCCCCGTAGCTTGCAGAAAAAGAATGGTAGAGGTGATGATGCCGTGCACGCAAAGCACAGTGCTTTGCGCCCGCAGAGCAAGGATGCCGATGCGCAGGGCTTCCTCCTCGGCGCCGAAAAGGGATAGGATGGGAGGAGCAAGCATGAAAAGCAGTCCTCCCAAAAGAAGCATAACAACGCTTGAGGCGATGCAGGAAAAGGTGTATGCCTTTTTCATGCGCGTGGGGTTGCCTGCACCGTGGCTGTAGCCAACGACGGGCATCATCCCTTGCCCTATGCCGAGACAAAAGGCAAACACCAACAAAAAAAGGCGTGTGACCAGTGAGACAGCGGAAACCGCACCGTCGCCGAACGTAGCGGCAGTACGGGTGAGAAGAACGGTGGAAAGCCCCGAAAGACCTTGGCGAAGGAGTGAGGGAAGACCCGCTACAAGGATCCTTCCGCTTTGCGAAAAGGCAAGAAGATATTCCTTTTTGAAAATGTCAAGCGTGCTTTTTCGACGCAAAAAGGCAGAGAGCAGCACGAAAAAACCGACGGTCTGACTGATCAGGGTAGCGATCGAAGCCCCCTTGATGCCAAGTCCCAATAAGGAGATGAACAGAGGATCGAGCGCGATGTTGAGAAGACTTCCCGATGCAAGCCCCACCATGGCATAGACCGCATGCCCCTCTGCGCGCAAGAGCTGACTGAGCACAAAGGTGCCGCACATCGCGGGTGCGGAAAGAAAGAGCGGCGTGACGTATTCGACGGCAGGTTCAAGGATCGCGTCCGAGGTGCCGAGAAGGCGCAGGATCGGGGTGCGGAAAAAAAGCCCCGCTGCTGTGATCAGGGTCCCCACGAGGAGAGCCTCCAAAAAAGCAACGGCGGCATAGCGGCTCGCGTCCTTGGGGGCTTCTCTGCCAAGCGCACGTGAGAGAAGACTTCCCGCACCCATTCCGAGCGTATAGCCTACCGCTTGCATCAGCACGTGGAGAGAGAAGGTGACACCCACCGCGGCAGTGGCATCGGCACCGAGCGAGGAAACGAAAAAGGAATCCGCCAACGAATAAGCACTGACAACAAGAAGTCCCAGCGTGTTGGGGATCGCAAGTCGGAGAATCAAAGGCGCGAGCTTGCCTTCTTTGATGGAAAGAGGTGTTTTTTTCATGCAAAGCCTCCCGCATTTCGACAGAATCAGTGCAAATAGTATGCCCTCAAACGCGATCTTCATAAGTTTTTTGAAAAAGTTCTGCTTAACTTCAAAAAAGACTTGATTTTTGATGGATTTTGGTATATAATGTTATTGTTTGATTCGATTCAAAAATCAGGAGGTTTATTATGTTAGTTTCTGCAAAGGAAATGCTTACCAAAGCAAAGGCAGGCCACTATGCGGTAGGTCAGTTCAATATCAATAATCTGGAGTGGACGAAGGCGATTCTCCAGACCGCACAGGAGTTGAATTCTCCCGTGATCCTCGGTGTTTCCGAGGGCGCAGGAAAATATATGTGCGGTTTTAAGACCGTTGCGGATATGGTGAAGGATATGATCGACGAGCTTAAGATCACCGTTCCCGTAGCACTCCATCTTGACCACGGAACCTACGAGGCATGCTACAAGTGCATCGACGCAGGCTTTTCCTCCATTATGTTCGACGGCTCTCACTATCCGATCGAAGAAAACGTTGAGAAGACAACGGAGCTTGTCAAGGTTTGCGCCGAGAAGGGACTTTCCCTTGAGGCTGAGGTCGGTGCCATCGGCGGTGAAGAGGATGGCGTGATCGGTATGGGCGAGTGCGCGGATCCCGATGAGTGCAAGATGATTGCCGATCTCGGCGTCACCATGCTTGCTGCCGGTATCGGTAATATCCACGGTAAGTATCCCGCGAACTGGCAGGGACTTTCCTTCGATACACTTGCCGCAATCTCCGATAAGGTCGGTGCTATGCCTCTTGTTCTTCACGGCGGTACCGGTATTCCCGAGGATATGATCAAGAGAGCGATCTCTCTCGGCGTTTCCAAGATCAACGTCAATACCGAGTGCCAGCTTGCGTTCGCAGCTGCAGTTCGCAAGTACGTTGAGGAGGGTAAGGATCTTTCCGGTAAGGGCTTTGATCCCCGTAAGCTTCTCGCTCCCGGTGTGGAAGCTATCAAGGCGACTGTCAGAGAAAAGATGGAGCTCTTCGGCTCTGTCGGCAAGGCTTGATCGGTCAACCTATAAAAAAATCCGTTCGCGACACCGCGAACGGATTTTTTATATGCGTTTGAGATCAGAAATTGTAATCGGGCTTTACCGCCTGCCCGATTTCTGCGGATCTGACGATGGAAAGGCATACCTCAACGGATTTTGCGCCCTCCTCGGCACTCATCTTTACGGGAGTGTCGTTGATGATATGCTCCGCAAACACACGGAATTCGTGCTGGGTATTGTGATTGTTGATATCGATCGGGATGATCTCCGGATTTTCGTTCACGCACATGCCGTCCTCTCCGATCTTGAAGAGCTGCATATGATCGGAGGTGTTGTCGCAGATGATGGTGCCGCGGGTTCCGTAGAAAAGACTGCGCATAGTATAGTTTCTTTTGCAACCGGTGGAAACGAAGACCTTACCGATAACGTCGTTGGGGAACTTGAGGAGTGAGATCGTAGTGTCGTCGTAGGGGACCATGGGGAGCATTTTGTGCACACCGTAGGCAACGACCTCTGTGGGGTCCCCCGCGATCCAACGAAGAAGATCGACTGCATGGCAGCCACCGCCCACGACACCGTGGCGAAGGGGATCGGTCCTCCAATGGTTGGGGGTGGAGCGGAGCATCTTTTCATAGTCGTGCGCATACTCCGATTCTACGTAGAAGAGCTCGCCGATCTCGCCCGCGTCGATCAGCTCCTTTGCTTTGACAAAGGCAGGAGTGAAGCGGCAGATCTGACCAACCATGCATTTTGCATCCGTCTTTTTGGTTGCGGCGATGATCGCGTCCATATCATCACGCGTCAGCGCCAAGGGCTTTTCGCAAAGGACGTGCTTGCCTGCCTCAAGACAGGCGACCGCCATTTCTCTGTGAAGTCGGTCGGGGGATGCGATGATGACAACGTTAATGCGATCGTTGTTTACTACCTCATGCCAGTCTGTGCAACGCACTTGTACGGGGATGTTGTTTTCGTCGCAGCGAGCGTTGAGACGCTCGACGTTCGTGTCACAAACTGCCGCGATCTCAGCACCGTAAGCCATTGCTGCCTGCATATGAGATCTGCCAAAGCCAAGACCGATGACACCTACAATAAGCTTTTGTTCCATTGCTGTTCTCCTTTGTTATGTGTTATGTTTTATATCAAGCAAAAAGATTTTCAAAAAACGAAGCGATCACAGGGGAGAGGGACATGACGATGAGAGACGCGCAAAGGGAAATGCATCCGATGACGTTCGTGCGTGTCAGCTTCTCCTTGAACACAAGGCAGGAGAAGAGAACACTGAGGAGGAATACGCAGGAGTTGTCAAAGGTAAAGAGAATGGTCGTGTCCACCATGCCGAGCGTGTAGACGACAAGATTGACGGCGGCGGTGATGATGACGGATGCGGTCAGAAGGAAGACAAGCGACGTTTTTGACTGCTTCATTGCACCGAGGAATTCCTTCTTCTCGCGGGCAAGAAGGATCAATGCGGAAATCAGCGCTGCTCCCGCATAGGTGAGAATGAGGATCTCTTCTCTCTCGGGGGAAGATACCATATCGGCAGGAGTCGTCAAGCGTTGATGTACGTCGAGGATGGATCCGTAAATACCGTTTCCGAGTGCTAAGCCGATGCACGAAAGGAAAAACTTCTTTTTGTCGGTGTAGCTCTCACCTGCCTTGCGGCTGATGAGATAAACGGATACCAGAACTGCGACGATCGCGATGATCTTTACCCAGTAGCCTTCGGTGTCTCCAAAGCAGAAGGAAACTGCGGAGGGAATAATGATGCCGCCCGCAATCATGAAAACGATGGTGATAGAGTAGGGACCCGTGGCAGAGGCTCGCAGCATGGAGGTGTTATAGAGCACAAGAACCAATGCATTTGCGATGCCGAGATAGAACGTGGGCGCGGTCGCTTCAAAGCGGAAGAGCCCCAGACAGAAGGTCACAAATGCCAAAGTGAATCCGCTGACGATGGTAAAGACGGGTGCGGAAAGCTCCGCTCTTCCCGGGTAGGAGGTGGAATAAAAGCGCGTGAGAATGGATTGCGTCGTGCTGACAACGATCATCAGCGCGATCAAAAGATAGTTGATGAGCTCAGGGGGCATGGTATGAACCTTTCTTGTGTAAACGAAGTTGTTTGTCTTCGGATATTATAGCAGACGGGCACACTCTTTTCAATGATAAATCCGTAAACTTTTTTGAACAATCGATAATCAAAACTGAAGAATCGATAACCTGTTTTGAAGAATACATAAAACAAAATGCAAGAAAAACGGGAATAGGTATTGAAATATCCCGTTTTTTGTGTTATGATAAGAAAAAAGTTATCGAAAATGCAAAAAATGAAAGGAGGCGAAGGCTTTGAATATTCCGGAATTGGAGCGGCTGCTCTACGATTTTTATCAGATCTCAGGGATGGAGGTCGCGATTCTTGATACCAAGCACCACACCATTCTTTCCCACCGTTCACCCGGCAAAAACTTTTGCGGCACGATCCACAAGCACCCCAAGTGTCTTGAGGTATGTATCCAATCGGACAGACTCCGTCTCAATCACGTGGAGGAGAATAAGCGTCTCCTGACTTACATTTGCCCCTTTGGAATTTTTGAGGCGATCGCTCCGATCATGAAGGACGGAAACGTGATCGCGTACATCTTTTTTGCCATGGCGATCGAGGAAAAGGAGGGGGGCGACGATTTTCCGGCACGTCGGGTACTGGAATTAGCTCCCACAGCGGACGCGGAATATCTGCGGCAATGTATCATTGAAATTCCGCACTATTCAAGAAAAACACTGGAGGCGTATTCCGACCTGCTTCTGATCATGGCAGAGTACATTGAAAAGTACGATCTGATGTCCAATAACGAGCAAACGCTGGCACAGGTCGTGCGCCGATATATCGATAAAAATCTTTCCTCAAAGATCACCCTGGCGGATCTGAGCTGGAATCTGCATTGCTCTACCGTCACTCTGACGGAGCATTTCAAACGGGAATTCGGGATCACGATTATGCAGTATGTCACGCAAAAGCGCATGCAGATGGCAGAGCAGATGCTCCTTGGCAGTCACGCGTCGATCAACGAGATCGCTTCCACCTGCGGTTTTGCGGACGTTGAGTACTTTTCGAGAACCTTCAAGGGGATCCACGGAATCTCTCCCAACCGTTGGCGACAGATGCAGAGAGAGGAGCGGACGGAAGGCTGATCCCTTTAACTATAAAAAAGAGCGGACACGACGTCCGCTCTTTTTTAAAATCAAATGATGAACATACAAAGTGTTGTCAGAATAAAGACAAAGGAGAAATTGTATGCCGAGAATTTGGCAAGATAAGAGCCTGCACGTCCCGGGTTGTGCAGGACGTATTCCTTGAAGGAGATCAGACTTGCAAGGGATGCGATCAGGGTTCCCGTACCGCCGATGTTGACGCCGAGAAGAAGGGCGGGGTAATCTGTCGTGAACTGTGAAAGGAGAACGGCGGAGGGGACGTTACTGATGATCTGGCAGGAAAGAATGCTGACAAGCAGGGTGTTCTTTTCCAACAGCGCGGAGAACAGTGTGCTGACTGCGGGAATGCGTGCCATATTTCCGGCGAAAATAAAGAAGCAGAAGAAGGTGGCAAGCAATGCGTAATCCACCTTTTTGAGTGCATCTCTGTCAAGAATGAGAAGTGCGGCGGGAATCAAGATCAGACCGAGCCAGTAAGGAACGAGGCGGAAAACGATGATGATGGAAAAGGCAAAAAGAAGAAGATAGATCACCGTGCGCTTGGTGGGCAGACGGTCATGGCAGGGCTCGGAGATGGAAAGCCTTTCGCGCGGCAGGAAGAGGCAGCATATAGTGATCAAGGAAATGGATGCGAGGAAGGGCAACAGCATGATCTGCATAAATTCGCCCGTGGGAATGTTGAATTTGCTGTAAAGATACAGATTCTGAGGATTCCCGAAGGGGGTGAGCATTCCACCGAGATTTGCCGCGATGTTTTGCATAATAAAGACGAATGCCATATGACGGTTATTTCCCGTCGAGGATAGGACAAAGTAACCAAGAGGCAGGAAGGTCAAAAGCGCCATGTCGTTGCTGATGAGCATGGAGCCGAGGAAGGTGATGTAGACGAGTGCCAAAACCGCCATGCGGAGCGTTCCCGTGGTGAAAACGATCTTTTGAGCCAGGACTGTGAAAAATCTGATGTTTTTCAAGGCGCAGATGACGGCAAGCGTGCAAAAGAGGCAGGTCAGCGTCTTCCAATCAAAATAGGAAAGGTACTCTGCATCGGGGGGGATGATGACGGAGGTTGCAAGTGCCAGAACGATCGCAACTGTCAGAACCGCATTTTTACGGATCAAGGCAAAAAGCTCCGACAGAAGTCGGTGAAGATCCACCGAATGCCGATGAAAATTCTTTTGGAATGTCATAATTCCGATCCTTTCCCGCGGTCAGTCTTTTTTTGACCGCAACGGTCGTTATTATACTCCGAAAATCGGCTTCTGTCAAGAGCTTTTTTCTTGATGAGTGCATTTTCATGCAATTGTATATAAAAGAGGTTCTTTTAAGGATCAATCCTTGTCAGAAAAACTTACGGTCTCCCCGAGTGGGATAGAGTAGATGTAAATGTCGTCGGGGGGGGTTCCGAACAGCTCCTCCATGGCGAGCGCATAGCAGGCAAGCTGGTCGCGGTGAGATGTGCGCAGTCTTTTCCTGTAAGCATCCCGATCTTTCATCTCCTCGCCTGTGAGACGGTCGGTCTTATAGTCGATCAGAAGGATACGCTGATCCTTCATATGGAGGATCAGGTCGATCGAGCCCTGAACAAAGATCTTTTGCCCCTTGACACGCCTTGCAAGCGCTTCGTTTTCCGTTAAATCCTCCATTGGCAAAAACATGCTGAATTTTTGCTCGCGCTTGTATTCTTTTGCTTCAAGGATCCATTGCATAAGATCGCTTTTCATGAACCCTTCAAGCAAGGGCTTGTTCAGAAGCGTGACGGCATCCTCGGTGAGAAACCCCATCTCAAGCAAGTGCTTGCATTCCGCCTCTACGCCGTGTGTGGCGAGTTCCTTAAAATCGCAGAACTCAAAAAAGGCGTGCATGGCGCTTCCGATGTCTGTGGCAGAGGGACGTCGGGCATTACCAAGCAGCGTTTCAAATGTGGGGGCGGCACGCATCAGATCGATCTGTGCTTCAAGTGCCTCCGCGCTGTCCTCGCCGTCGGTCAGCGTGTCAAGAATGCCGCGATGAAGCTTGGAGGCGGCAAGCTTGGAGGGGATCTCGTGCGGAAGCTCCTCGGGATACACGAAGTCGGCGGCATCCTCCTTGATGCGTGCGTAGCGCATGGATGCTGCATCGGCGGTTACTGCTTCGGATGCTTCCTCGGGTATGGCGTCAAGCAAACTTCTCGCCTCCACACTCCCCAAGGGATAATGCTCAAGTCTGCAGGGGAAGTCCTTGTCGGCACCGACTGCTGCGGCAAGCATCCATTTGAGGGTCGTGTCAACGCCAAGGATTGCGGCGCGACTTCCGTAGGGGATCTCTTTTGCGGAGGTGAGTGCATTTTCCCATTTTCCTCGTAGCGTTCCCGTGACGTACAGCCGTTCCCGTGCGCGCGTCAGCGCAACGTAGAGTGTGCGGATATGCTCCTCGGTGCCCTCAAGACCGATGCGAAGCTTGACGGCATCGTGGAGTGCCGTTGCCTCAATATTGCCGTTTTCACGGTTATAAAGCTTGGTAGCGGCACCGATGTCCCGATGGTAGACCAGCGTTTGCTTGATGTCCTCCTTGTTAAATTGCGTTCCTGTGGAGGCAACGAATACAACGGGGAACTCCAAGCCCTTGGAATGATGTACGGACATGAGCGTCACTGCGCATTGTGCGGGTTTAAATCCGTCGGCGCTAACCTTACCGTCCTCAACCAGCTTGGAAAAATAGGTGAGAAATTCGTAAAGTCCCGTAAAGGCGGACCGTTGGGAGAGGCGTGCTTGGTCGTAAAGAAAGAGGAGCGCAGGGGTTGTTGCATAGGGAACAAAGCGTCCGTCAAGGAACAAAAGCCGCAAAAATCGGTCCGCGGGCAAAACCGCGGCATGGCTTCTCAGGCTGTCGAGCCATGAAAGAAGAGCCTTGGTCTTTTGTGCAAGCGCTCCTTCACCGTTCGCCCCCAAAAGAAGGGCATCGTACATGGAGCACTCCGAGGAGGTGGCGTTGCGAAGCTCGGTAAGCTCTGTGAGTGTAAAGCCTCCAAGCGTGGAAAGAAGAAACTCCGTCAGGGGAAGATCCTTATAAGGATTATCCACCGCATGAAGAAGATTGAGTGCGGTGATCAGGATCGGATCTCCCAGAAGCTCGGACTTTACCGAAGCACCGACGGGGATCCTCAGTGCTTCAAGTGCCTTGATGTAGGCAGGCCACGGGCGCCGTGTCTGTGTCAGGATCGCGATGTCGGAGGGCTTGATCCGTTCGCCATTGTCAAGCTGCTCCTCACGCAACAGACGGGAGATCTCGGCGGCGACCCAAAGGGCTTCGTCGTGCACCTCCTTTTCGGCGGTATCCTCCTCCGCATCCTCGGAGGACGCACTTTTTCTTGGATCGAAAACAGCAAAGCGAACGGGAGCAGGATGTCCTGCGGGAAGCTCCTCCGGCATCCTTTTTGAAAATACAAGATCGTCCTCCTCGCGGTATCCGATGCTTTTTTCACATGCGGAGAAGAGAAATGCGCAAACGCGGTTGGCAAAGCGGATAACGGGCTCGTTACATCGGAAGTTGTCCGACATAAATACGCATACCCCATCCGCATTCTCCGCACCCTGTTCATTGTAAAGCGGGAAGGCGCGGCGGTAATCGGCGAAAATGGAGGGTTCACTGCCGCGAAAGCCGTAAATGCTTTGCTTGATGTCACCGACCATAAAGCGGTTGTTCTCGCCAATGCGCGCAAAGATCTGATCCTGGATGAGATCGACGTCCTGGTATTCGTCAATGTAAACGGCATCGTATTCCGACGCAAGAGTTCTTGCAAAGGCAGTGGGGGAGCCGTCCTTTTCGTTCAGAAGTGCGAAGAGCATCGCACGGACGTCGTTGTGCTCAAATACGCCTCGCTCTCGCTTTTGGGCAAGCAGCATCTCCCTGTAATCCGTGTAAAAGGCGTGCAGCATCCGAAGGACTCCGGCGGTTTCTTCCATCTGTGCGGGGATATCCTCGGCGGGCGTCTTCATCAAATCGTGTGCCTTTGTAACGTCCGCCTTCAGCTTTGTGCGCCGTGCCTGGTATTCGATGATCTCGGGCGTTTTTTGAATTTTGCCCGTGGGGAGCGCCTTGAAGGTGCAGTCTGCAACAAGTGCGCGGGTGTCGGCATAGCGGCACGCCTCAAGCGAGGAAAGGATCCCGGAGCAAAGGGTCAGATCCCCGTATACCGCATCCCCGTATTTTTGTGCAATGTAGGGATCTGCCTCCAGGTGCGAGGCTACCGTTTCAAGATATGCCTTTTGCTCGGAGAAGCGCTCCAAAAGATATGTATGAACCTCTTTTCCGAAGGAGGATTCAAAATAGTCCTTTTCGAGGTTGAGGATAAGCTCCTCGGCACACTTTTTCAATCGGTCGATTCCAAGGGGATCCGAGGAAAAAACCTCGTAAAAGTCAAGAAGCGTTTCCCGAAGCCTTCCGTCGCTTCTTCCCGACATCAAGTGATCCAGTACACGGGCAAAGTCGTTTTCGTAAATGCTTTCGACAGAGAGTACCTTTTCCGTGCTCCTGTCATATTTTTTGTAGTAGGCTGCCAAAAGGGCGGAGAGTACCTCGTCCTTGATCGGCATAAGCTCCTTCTCGTCTGCAAGACGGAAGGTAGCGGGAAGGGAAAGCTGCTCAAAATTTGCCTTGACCGCTTTTTGGAAAAAGGAGTCGATGGTGGAGATCTGTGCGCTTCCGAGAAGAAAAAGCTGACGCGAAAGGTGCTCGTTTTCGGGCTCGCGTGCCAATGCCTCGCTCAATGCCTCGGCGATCCTGCCCTTCAGCTCCGCGGCGGCGGCGCGCGTGAAGGTGACGATCAGCATACGTGAAAGATCCGCGGGGGCATCATGATCCAGCAGTGTTCTGATGATTCTCTCGGTCAGCACGCTCGTTTTTCCCGAGCCTGCGGCGGCGGAGACAAGCAGATTCTTGCCCTTGATGCTCATCGCCGCTTCCTGCGACGGTGTCCATGATCTTGCCATATCCTCACTCCTCTCTTTGCGCCTTATCGCAGGAGTCTGCGATCGGACAGAATTTGCACGCCTCCGAGGAGGGTGTCTTTTGTGCGTCTCCCGCCAGCATGCGCTCTGCAATCTCGGAAACGGTACGGCACATGTCCTCGGAGAGCGTCCTTATCTCTTCGGCAGTCTGCTTTTTCAAGCCCTTCGAGTATGCTGCGTTTTTTGTGGGATTCGCGGCGTTCTTCAATTCCTCATCGTCCAGATAAAAGCCACTTCTCCTGACGGAGGATGCACCTTTTTCCGTTTTGATATAGATATACTGTGCACCGAAGGCTTCGGCGCGAGGCTCTGCCGAGAGATATGCGAAGAGGTAGAGCACCAGCTGAATGTCCATGCCCGTTTGCACGTCGGAGGTGGAGAAAAGATGCTCTCCCGTCTTGTAATCGACGACGCGAACGTACATCCGTCCGTCCTTTTCGTAAACGTCCACACGGTCGATCTTTCCCGTAAGCAGAACGGTAGAGCCGTCCTTCAGCGTCAATGTGACGGGCGGGAGAGAGTGCTCCTCATGCCTTCCGATCGCACGCTCAAAGTCTGTGGGGACAAACAGCCCCGATCCGATCTCCTCGAGAATATCGCGAAGCATCAGAAGCGCAAGCCTGCGCAGACGCGCGAACAGATGCATCAAACGGTGATCCTCGGGTGGAGAATAAGGAAAGAGGGTGGCAATATATTGTTCAATGATACGGTCGGCAAGGGGCTCGATCTCATGCTCCTGCGGCAGGCGGAGCTTGCCGTCCTCTCCGAGGGAGGCATGCAAAAAGTTCTCGAAAATATAATGCAGAAAGGTACCGTCATCCGCATATTTCGGCGTCGAGTCGGCAGGCTCACGAAGACCGAGGATATAGGACGCATAATGTCGGTAAGGGCAGAGAACAAAGCTCTTCAGCCGTGTCTGCGAGAGCCTTAGCGTGACAGGGGATTCTGCGGGGGGCGCTGTGAGAGGTGCTGCATTGAGTACCCGTGCCTCAAGCCCCTCGGCGACTGCGATCTTTTGCGTGTCGAATTCCTCAGCCTGCAAGTCGAGCAGGAAGCAAGCGCGATGGAAGGCAAGCGACGGTGTGCGTGCAGAGCCGTCCGTCTGTCTTGCCACGGTGGAGAGAAAAAGACGCTCCGTGGGCTTGGTGAGTGCGCGGTAGACGTAGAAGAGCTCCTCGGAATTGCGAAGCTTGCGCTTTGAGCGAAAGTTGAGATCAAGCCCCTCCAGAAGCTCCTTGTCTTTGTCCGTAAATACGCCGTCCTCCGAAACGGAGGCGGGGAACTCTCCCTCGCAAAGTCCAAGAAGAAGAGAGGCGCGGATGTTTTCCACGCGGAGCGTGGCGGCAGAACCGATCATCACACAGTCGGTCAGAGAGGGGATAGAGCCCAGGTCGGAATTTGAGAACAAAATGTTGAGTGCCGAGATAAATTCGTCGGCATTCATTTTTGTATCGGGAAGCAGGCGGCAAAGCTTGGAAAGCATGTCGGTCAGTGCGGAATAAAGGCGCACGGTTTCTGCCGCCTCACGTTTCCTGCCCAGCTGCAGCTCTCTTCCTGCCACGTCGGAAAGTCGCGCGGGGAGGTCGATGGAGAGAAGGTAATTGTAAAGCGCGTGACACATCTCTCCCAGTGTCCGAGCGCCCCGAAGCTCTGCGCCGAGACGCTCAAGCGGAGGGATCAGATGTGCGCGGACAAGATTTGCTTTTTCGAGAATGATTTTTCCGCGCGGGGAGACATCCCCGGTCAATCCGTCGGGGTTCATGCTCCAAAGACGTTCGGTAAAGCGGCGTCCCGAGATGTGCCACGTTTCGCAATATTCTTCGAACATGGCGCCGTCCGAAAGCTCCACGCCGCAAAGTCCTGTTTTCAAAAGCGCGAGAACGTCGCTTTGTCTGTAATTGTGTGCGGCGGCTCGCAGTGCGCAGAGGATCAGACGGGAGAGCGGCTTGGAGGAAAGCTCCGCGCGATCTGAGAGGAAGTAGGGGATGCCGTGACGCTCCAATGCCGCGTCCAGCACACCTCTGTAATTTTCCGTATCACGTACGACGACGGCAATGTCGCGGTAACGCATGCCGCTCATGACAAGCTCGGCAATGTGGAGCGCTGCCGCTTCCGCTTCCTCGTAAAGATTTGCGCATCGGATACAGCGTACGCTCCCGCGGTCACTCGGAGCGATCACGGGAAGCGACTCCCTCTTGACGGAGAAATTCCAGATGTTGCTGTCAAGGATCTCCAGCTCCTTCGGCTTTTGCCCGTGGATGGGGGCGAGTATCTGCTTTTTTGTGTCGCAACCGACGCGAGCGGCAATGCCCGTCAGCCTTTGTGCCGTTTCCGAAACACTTTCAAAATGCGGAAGATGCGAGTGAACGGAGTCGGTGCAAAGCGTGACCGTCACGCCTTTTGCCTGTCGCAGAAGCGCTTCGATCACGTCATATTCGGGAGACGTAAAGCTTGTGAAGGAATCGATGTAAATGTTCGCATTTTCAAAAAAAGCGTGAGAGGCGAGGATCCGTGCCGCTTTTTGCAGCTTGTCGGCAGGGTCCTGTCCAAAGACCTCCTCAAGACGGGCGTGGTAAGCGGCATCGATGAGTGCAAGATCCGAAAGCTTGTCCTGAAGCCGTGAATCGAGTGAGGGACTGCTTGCGGCACGCTCCAGATCCTCTGAGGTGATCCCTGCCGAGCGCAGCTCTGCCACCGTGCCGAGCATCAAAGCACTGAGTGCGTTGTCTCCCTTGGCACTTCTGCCGTAACAGCGCAGAAGTGGGGAGACCGTTCGGAGTGTGTCCCACATGAGAAGAGAAGAGAGCGCGGAATCGACAGATCGACCCGTGACCCCGCCGTACTCGCGAAACACGTCGTCGGCAAGTCCCGAAAAATTGACGACCTCGAAGTATAGCCCTGCGTTTTTCGGAAGTGACGCGGGAAGCTCCAATTCGCTTGTATATGCCTGTTGCTCGGGAATGAGAAGATAACAGCGGGTGTGATGCTCAATATCCCGACGAATGCAATCGATGAGCTTGGCGGTCTTTCCCGTGCCTGAGGCACCGCAGATCAGATTCAGCATGATTTTTCTCCTTTCCCGACGATGCGAAGGTTCCGTTCAACGACTTCGCGACCGCGCCATGCGTACGCACGTTTTGAAAACGCATCCTCTGTCATTCCGTCAAGAGTCTCTCCCGTAAGATACGGGAGCGTATTTTCACAAAAGTAGGGGATCTCTGTGTAAAGTGTGCCGTTCCTTTTCGCTTGCACCGTGTGCGGACATACCTCTTGACATATGTCGCATCCCCACACGCTTTGGTAAGCGGCAATGTAGTCTGCTTCTTTTTGTGTCAGCTTTCCTTTTTTCTGTGTCAGAGAAGAAAGGCAGGGAAGCCCCTCCCCGGCGGGGCAGGCTTTCCTACAAGCACCGCAGTGCTGACACGTGCCGATGTCGTATACGGTCGCCGGGAGCTTTATATCCGTGATGATCTCTCCCAAAAAAACGAAGGAGGAATGGCGGGGTGTGATGAGAAGTCTGTTCTCACCGATCACACCGAGTCCTGCGCGTGCCGCGGCATGAACCTCGTCGATGGGAGAATGATCCGCAAATCCCACAAAGGTGTTTTCGGGGAAGGCTTCCCTAAGACGCGGAAGGAGTCCTTCAAACAGGCTTTGAAAGAAGAGATGATAGTCGCAGGCGCATGCGTAAAGAGAAAGATTGCGTTGAGCGTCTGCGGCTTCCTTCGCAAGATAGGGGACGGCAAAAAGAACCGCCGTGCCCGTGCTGTCGATCCCCGCACGCTCCAAAAGATAGGGACGAAGGATGCGACACTCGTCAAGCGGAAGCGGAGCAAAGCTGTCTATCTTGTTTTTTTTAAAAAATGTGGATAAAATTTCAAACATGTCTTTTATATTCTCGTTTTTTATGGTATAATATGCGCAGAAAGCCTTGCCTTGCAAGTCTTTGGGCTTTGCCCTATGCGCACTGCCGTGCGCCTGCTATATTGACGGCTTCACAAAAATGTCTGTGCAAGCACACATTTTTGTTTCATGGTATAATATGCGCAGAAAGCCTTGCTTTGCAAGTCTTTGGGCTTTGCCCTATGCGCACTGCCGTGCGCCTGCGCTATTGACGGCTTCACAAAAATGTCTGTGCAAGCACACATTTTTGTTTCATGGTATCATATGCGCAGAAAGCCTTGCCTTGCAAGTCTTTGGGCTTTGCCCTATGCGCACTGCCGTGCGCCTGCTATATTGACGGCTTCACAAAAATGTCCGTGCAAGCACACATTTTTGTTTTATGGTATAATGAACTAAGATGATACTCACATTATACCAAAAGAAAATGCGAAAAACAAGAGAAACCTTCTTTTTTCGGACTTTTTTTCACTCTTCTTCAAACGCACTTCACATTTATGCTTTAAAATAGTGGGAGCGAACTCTGAAATACGAAAAATGAAAGAGAGGAGGCAGCTATGGATCAAAGACAGAATATCGGTCCCGAGGACGGATCGGAACAGAATAAAAACGAAGTATCTCCCAATGAGGAGATGAAAGAGGAGCGAAGAGCGGAAGATGCCGCGCCTTCCTCCGATGCGACGGGGAATGCATGCAGCTACGTTTTCTCAAACGGACAGGAGGATAGCTTTCGCTCCAAGGAGCGGATGTCTCGTCCCAAGAGACGGTTTACCGTTCTTACCGCGTGTATTACGATCCTGCTTTGCACGTTGCTTTCCTTTGGAGCGAGCCTTGCCGCCTTTGCCCTTGGGCGAAGCCTTTGGGTGGATGAGGGCAATACGGAGACGGATTCCGACGGTTCTCCCGTGCAGGGCTTCCTTCCGTTTCCCGATATAGGTAAGGGGGAAACTACACGGCAAGATCATTTTTTGGAGGATCCCGAATCGATCCTTGACAAGAGCGATTCCAATGAATCCGTATATGGCTCCGCAGGGGATGACGTGTTTTCGGTTTCCGAGGTAGTAAGGCGTGTGCAGAATGCCGTGGTGGTGATCGATGCCACGGTCGTCACAGGGAATTTCTTTGGACAAAGCACGGAGAAGGTCAACTCGGGAAGCGGTGTTGTGATCTCCAAGGACGGGTACGTTCTTACCTGCAATCACGTTGTAGAGGAGGCTAAAAGTCTTACGGTCACCTTGAATGACGGAGCCTCCTATGAGGCTGAGCTTGTAGGAAGTGACAGCGCAAGCGACCTTGCTATTTTGAAGATAGAGCCAAAGGGCGAGCTTACCTTCGTGGCGCAGGGCTGCAGTGCGGATCTTGTACTCGGAGAAGAGGTCGTTGCCATCGGGAACCCCTTGGGAACGCTGAGTGGCACGGTTACAAACGGGATCATCAGCGCGACAGAGCGTGAGATCACCATGAGCGACGGGACAAAAATGACCCTGCTTCAGACCAATGCCGCGATCAATTCCGGCAACTCGGGCGGAGGGCTCTTCAATCTTGACGGACAGCTGATCGGAATCGTCAATGCGAAGTATTCCGCCAGCGGTGTGGAGGGCTTGGCGTTTGCCATCCCCGTGGATTTTGCTTATGAGGTACAATTGGATCTGATCAGATACGGCTACGTGCGCGGTGTTGTTGACACGGGGTTGACTCTTTTGGATATCACCGAAGCGGAGCTTCCGTACTATTATGCTCGCTTTGGTATTGCGGAGGCGGGAATCTATATTTCGGATTACCCCGAATATACGGAGGAGCTTTTGCCGCGTGACCGCATCGTTTCCGTCAACGGTCAAAGCTTTGCCAACAAGGACCGACTGGAGGAAATGCTCGCCGCCTGCAAGGTGGGCGATACTGTGACCTTTGTTGTCTCTCGCGCGGGCACGGAGGACAAGGACGGTAAGGTGCAGTGGAAAGAGGTCACGGTGGAAATGGTGCTTCGCGAGTATGTCCCCGACCGGTTGAAGGAAGACACGGATAAGAAGTAAGGAGGAACGGTGCTTTATGTATCATATTTTGGTTGTTGACGACGAGACAAGGATTCGTTCTATTATCAAAAAATACGCGGAATTCGACGGGCATGAGGTCACGGAGGCATCCGACGGCATGGAGGCTGTGCTTTTGTGCCGAAAAAATACGTACGATCTGATCATCATGGACATTATGATGCCCGAGCTTGACGGCTTTTCCGCGTGCCGTGAGATCAGAAAGATCGCGGATACTCCGATCATCATGCTCTCCGCGCGCGGTGAGGAGTATGACCGTATCAACGGCTTTGAGGTCGGAATCGACGATTACGTGACAAAGCCCTTTTCTCCGAAGGAGCTGATGCTTCGCGTGGATGCCATTATGAAGCGTGTCAAGGCATCCGCTACGCAAAAGAGTGCTGTGTCTCCCAACGTGATCGTTGAGCTGGACAACGGCGGACTGCGTGCGGATCTCACGGCGCGCCTGGTCTTCGTGGACGGCGAGCGTGTGGAGATGTCGCCGAAGGAATACGATCTGTTTTTCTATTTGCTTTCCAACCGCAATATCGCTCTGTCGAGGGAAAAGCTTCTTTGCGAGGTCTGGGGCTACGATTTTTACGGAGATGCAAGAACGCTTGATACTCACATCAAGCTTTTGCGCAAGAGCCTTGGCAGATACAGCCATTATATCGTGACCTTGCGCGGTGTCGGATACCGCTTTGAGGAAGCATGAGCAAGCACAAAACGACCGCCTCGGGGATCAGCATCAGGTGGAAGCTGGCACTTTATTTCGGCGTTTTCGTTGCCATTGTGCTGATCGTGACATGGCTTTTTCAGGTGTATCTTCTTGACACCTTTTATGAGGATGCCAAGGAGGATGAAATGGAGCGGTCTGCCGAGTTGCTTTCCGAGTACGTGGAAAGCGACCAGCTGCCGCTTGAGGTATATGCGCACGCATTGAGATATTCCATGTCGGTTAGTATTTATAAGACCGAGGGGGATACCGCCACGCTTTTGGTCGACCGCGACGCTGCGGGAGATATCGATGCGCCCGAGAATCAGGAAACGCTCGCATCCTATTACCGTATGGCATACGACAACGGAGGGAGCTATCTCGGATATTTCGGAATCGGCGGATATGAGGTAAAGCGAGTGGGCTTTCCCGACGTCTTTTTCGGTGGATCGGCTGAATTGCAACGCGAGGGGATCCGCATGGTACACGTGCGCCTTGTAACGGGCGAATCCGGTGACCGCTACATGATCCTGCTTGATTCCGCAACACAGCCGATGGATTCGGTTGCGCGGATGCTGCGCACACAGTTTCTATGGATCACGACGATCCTGCTCCTTTGCGCGGCTGTGATGGTATTTTTGCTTTACCGTCATATTTCCTCGCCCCTTGTCCGCATGAACGAGGCGGCAAAAAGGCTGGCGAAGGGAAAATACGATACCGAATTTTCGGGGGCAGGGTATCTTGAAACGAGGGAGCTTGCCGAGACCTTGAACTATGCCTCACATGAGCTTTCGCTTCTTGATGGTCTTCAAAAGGAGCTTATTGCCAATATTTCGCACGATCTGCGCACGCCTTTGACGATGATCAAAGGCTACAGCGAGGTCATGCGGGATATTCCGGGGGAGAACACGCCGGAGAATATGCAGGTCGTGATCGATGAGACCGAGCGCCTTTCCGCGCTCGTCAATGATATTCTGGATCTTTCAAGGATCCGTTCGGGGGCGCGCGTTCCCGAATATGAGGTGCTTGACCTTACGGCGGCATTGGACGAGACCATGCGACGCTATGATGCCTTCGTGCGTCACAGGGGGTACAAAATATCCGTGAATACCGATGCCGATGCATGGGTGCGCGCGGACCGCGGAATGCTTTTGCAGGTGCTATACAATCTGATCAACAACGCGATCAACTATACGGGCGAGGATCAGTCGGTCACCGTGACACAGCGTGTGTCCGAGGGACGTGTCCGTATCAGTGTTGCGGATACGGGTGAGGGGATATCGCAGGATCAGATGCCCTTGATCTGGGATCGCTATTACAAGGTGGACAAGGTCCACCGCCGTGCCATGATCGGTACGGGGCTTGGGCTCTCCATCGTCAAGGAAATTCTTGAGGTGCACGGTGCTGCATACGGGATCGACAGCACGCTTGGCGAGGGCTCTGTTTTTTGGTTTGAATTGCCGACGGTTCCGTTTGATACGAAGGAACGCGGCGACGAGGAGGAAACGGCTTGAATCAACGTATACTTTCATTGTTGAAGTGTCCTGTTTGTGAGGCGGGGATGAGCTCCGATGCCGACGGGAGGACGCTTCGCTGCCTTGGCACGCGTACGCATTGCTATGACGTTTCCCGCTCGGGATATCTGAATTTTACGTCTCCCCGTGACGGTGTGGGGGATGGGCGCGCGGCGGTTCGCGCGCGCACTCTGTTTCTCGATGCGGGCTATTATGAGCCTCTTTCCGATGCGGTCAATTCGCTCTTGGACAAGCTGGGAGCGAAAACGGTCATCGATGCGGGCTGTGGAGAGGGCTATTATACCAACCGCATGGGAACGGGAAGATGCGTTATCGGCGTGGATCTTTCCCGTGACGGGATCGACAGTGCCGCAAGGTGTGCCAAACGGCTTTGTAACGACGCTTCGTTTTTTGTGGGGAGTCTGTTTAAGCTTCCCGTGCTCGGAGAAAGCATAGATGCTGTAACGAATTTGTTTGCTCCCTGTGCCGAGGAGGAATTTTTGCGAGTGCTTCGCCCCGGAGGAAATCTGTTGCTTGTAGGGGCGGGGGAGCGGCATTTGTTTGGCTTGAAGGAGGTTCTGTACGAGAATCCGTATCTCAATCCCGGAAGAGCCGATCTCCCCACGCAAATGGAGCTTGTGGAAACGTCACGCCTTACCTACACCGTGACAGTGACGGGAAGAGAGACGATCGACGCACTTTTTTCCATGACGCCCTACTATTGGCGCACAAGCGAGCGTGATCGCGTAAAGCTTTCGTCACTTGAAGAATTGACGACCGAGCTTGATTTTAACCTGTATGTTTTTAAGAAGGGACATTGATGATGAAGATCTCCGTTTGTATTCCGATGTACAATGAGAACCGTGTGATCGCGGAAAATGCACGTGCGCTTTCCGAATATATGGAAAAAAGCTTTGAGGACTATGAGATCGTATTTTGCAGTGACGGTTCTACCGACGGATGTGATGAGACCGTAAAGGCGTTGCATTTGCCCCATGTGCGTGTGATTGGGTATGAAAAGAACCGCGGAAAGGGCTATGCCGTGCGCACGGCACTTCTTGCCGCGACAGGAGACGTGCGTATGTTTACAGATGCCGATCTTGCTTACGGTACCGCGGTGATCTCGCAGGTGGCAAACGAATTTGCAAAGCATCCCGAGGCGGATCTTGTGATCGGTTCGAGAAATCTGAAGCGGGAAGGGTATGCGGGGTATACGTTCATTCGCCGTATTGCCTCCAAGGCATACATTCGTGTGCTTTGTATTGCGGGCGGCTTTCGTCTGTCCGATTCCCAGTGCGGATGTAAGGCGTTTTCGGGAAGTGCGGTTGAGAAGATCTTCCCACGGTGCGAGGTTAACGGCTTTGCTTTTGACTTTGAGGCGATCCTCTGGGCGGTAAAAATGAACATGAAGATCGTAGAAACGCCCGTTCACGTGATCAACCACGGAGAATCCAAGGTGCGTATCGTTCGGGATACCGTCAAGATGCTTGGGGATCTTAGAAAAATGAAAAAGAGGATCCGTCGGGCGAGTATATAAAAGGGGGGCGGAGCGTGAAAAACACAGCCCTTTTAAGACTTGTAGCATCGATGGCGATCTTCGGTACGATCGGACTTGCCGTTGTCAATCTCCCTCTCCCACGCGGATTCATTGCCATGACGCGCGGGGCGATCGGTGCGCTGGCATTGCTTTTGATCCTTTTGATCTCGGGAAAGCGGTTTTCCTTTTCCGCAATCAAAAAAAATGCCCGCCTGCTTCTGATATCGGGGGCATTCATCGGTGTCAATTGGATCCTTTTGTTTGAGGCATATTCGTATACCTCGGTGTCCGTTGCGACGCTTGTCTACTATATGGCGCCCTTGATCGTTACGGTGATCTCCGCGACGGTGCTCGGGGAACGCTTGCGGATAAAATCCTGTATTTGCATCGCGGTCGCTTTGTTCGGGATGCTGCTTGTGTCGGGAGTTCTTGACGGCGGCATTGAAGACGTGCGTGAGACGGTCGGCATAGCGCTTTCTTTCGGTGCGGCGATCTTGTACGCGCTTGCCACAGTGCTGAACAAAAAAATCAAGGATGTTCCGGCATACGATACCTCGATCGTTCAGCTTTCCGTCGCATTTATGGCCATCCTTCCGTACACGCTTCTTTGCGAGGATGTGTGGGGCTTGGAGTGGTCCTTCCAAACGGTTGCTCTTTTGTTGCTTGTCGGGCTTGTACATACGGGACTTGCGTATGCGCTCTTCTTCTCGTCCGTGAAGAATCTGAAGGGACAGACGGTTGCACTCTTCAGCTACGTCGATCCTTGTCTTTCGGTGCTGCTTTCCATTCTGTTTTTAGGGGATGAGCCGACGCCGACGTTGATTACGGGAGCTGTGCTGATCATAGGCGCGCTTGTAGCGGCAGAGCTGCGATTGCCGAAGAGATGCGAGGGGTGAGACGGTCGGTAAACGGAAGTCTGCCGATAGAAAAAGAGACAGAGAAATCAGCGTGATCTCCTTACGGAGAACACTCCGGTTTCTTTGTCTCTTTATTTTTTAAGGTGCATTACCGATCATATTCAAAAACAGTACGAGAAGGATCGCAAGCAGCACGACGGATGCGATAACGATCATATCCCAAAACAATCGATCCTTGCCGTGTATTCTTTTTTTATAAGCGTAGCTTTGTAAGGTGCAATATCTGAGCACGTCAAGAAACGTATTCTTGCAAGCGCTCATGATTCCTGCTTTTTGAGCTTTTTTAAGCGTTTTTTGTAGCCGCTTTTCTATTTTTTTAAGTATTTTGTGCTCTTCATAAACAACACGCTGTGGCTCATCACCGATGTGCGCTCTTTCAAGCTTGCGAAGAACGAATGCATAATCCTTGCAATGGTCACGGTGCACGGCTTTTTTGTCAATTGGCAAAACGGAGAGGACAAGACAGTGATATTTATTTCTCTCATGCTTGTATTTTTTCTCTTCTCTTTTCCTGTCAAAGTGTGCATCGATATGGTTTAGTAATGATACCGCAGCATCGGAAGAATACGTGGAGCGCGTCGGAACGGCGGATTCGAAATATTTCTTAGAAAGCGCGACCCTTATACCGAACGCGGCAAGCTGATCGTTATATTTGTCCACAAGGGCCTGGGCTTGATTCTTGATTTCTTGCATTTTTTCGACTGCCTTTTCATATTTTCTGTTATTGATTCTTTGTTTTCCAAATCACGCCGAAGGCGTGGATAGTATGTCAGATGACGCATCTTCTTGCGTCGACAGGATGTTTTTCGCTTCGCGCAAAATGATGTTGCGTCACTTCGTGCCGCAATGATGCGATGTTTGCCATAAGATGTGGCGAAGCCACATATCATTCGGCGTAGCCGTCATCATTGGGCGAAGCCCTGCATCATTTGCAGCAGGCAAACATCATTCAAAAAACGCACCTTTGTCGATAGACAAAAGTGCGTTTTTTGCTGGTGGAGACAATAGGAGTTGAACCTATGACCTCTTGCATGTCAAGCAAGCGCTCTAACCAACTGAGCTATGCCTCCGCAACGATATACATTATAACACATGAAAAGCTAAATTGCAATACCTTTTTTGAAAAAAGTTTAAAAAAATACAGCAGCTTTTTTGATGGGGGTCGAATGCAAAAAATCTTTTTGAAAACTGTTTTTTGCGTATTGATTTTGCACATTGCCTGTGATATAATATAATATTGTATAGTACTGAATGCCATCGGAGGATGTGACATGGGCAAAACGGAACGGCTTTTGAATTTTATAGGGCAAAGTCCTACGGCGTTTGAGGCTGTTGTGTCTGTTGCTGAGGTTTTGGAGAAAAACGGTTTTTCTCGCCTTTTGGAGGGGGAGGAATGGGCGCTTTCGGCGGGGCACGGCTATTTTGTGACCCGTAACGATTCCTCGCTCATAGCGTTCCGCGTGCCCACGTGTACACCGCGTAATTTTCTCATCACCGCATCTCACACGGATTCCCCCATGTTCAAGCTCAAGCACGAGCATCTTTCTTTTTCCGCCGATGGGCTTGCCCGCTTGAATACGGAGGTGTACGGCGGCGCGATCCTTTCTTCATGGATGGACAGACCGCTCTCGCTTGCGGGGCGTGCTGTGCTTTGCCGTGAAGGTGTTTTTACCTCGCATTCTGTGGTTATCGACCGCGACCTACTGATCATTCCGAATGTTGCCATTCATTTTAACCGCGCGATCAACACGGGATATAACTATAATCCTGCCGTGGATATGCTTCCGCTCTTTTCCGAGGGGAAGGAGACTGACGTCCTTTCTCTGGTGGCTGCGGAGCTTGGCTGTGTCAAGGAGGAGATCGTCGGTACGGATCTTTACGTTTACAACCGTATGGCAGGAACCGTGCTGGGGGCAGAGAATGAATTTTTCTCCGCGCCGCGCATTGACGATCTGATGTGCGTGTGGGGAAGCCTTGAGGGCTTTGTTGCGTCCCGTAACGAGCATTCCGTGAACGTTCTTTTTGTGGCTGACAATGAGGAGACGGGCAGTGCTACCAAGCAAGGGGCGGGTTCTGTGTACCTTTCCGATACGTTGGAGCGCGTTTGTATGTCCTTGGGATGCGACCGTCGGCGCATGCTGGTTTCCTCCATGATGGTTTCAGCCGACAATGCGCACGCCAAGCATCCGAATCACCCCGAGCTGAGCGACGTGCAGAATGCGCCGAGGATGAATGGCGGTGTTGTGATCAAGTTCAATGCGGCGCAAAAATATACGACCGACGGACTTTCCGCGGCAATCTTTGAACGGATCTGCCAAAGCGCGAACGTTCCCGTACAGTATTACGCGAACCGAAGCGACATGGCGGGTGGGTCTACCTTGGGGTCGATCTCTACGACGCACGTGCCCCTGCTGAGTGT
>SVSZ01000126.1 GCA_015064025.1 Oscillospiraceae bacterium
ACGTGTTCTTTTTTCATGGTTTCAAAATCCTTTCTTTCCATTGTTTTTTTGATGTGTTTTGCAGCTGCAAGCTCATTATACAAAACAAGCACGACACCCGTTGTCGTGTTTAAAAAAGAATTTTGAAATTTTTCAAAAAAAGAATCGGGGATTTTTCAAAGCAACGCAAAAGCACTTATGACAGACGGTTTTTATCGTTCATCATAAGTGCTTTTCTGTTATTCTGTTAAAACTGCGTTATCGGACATCGGCTAAGGTGAGTCGAGCCGATTTTTGAGAGAACTTGATGGGGAGCGTTGAGTTAAGCTTTCGTTTGTTCTGTCGGTTTTCTGTTCCGGATGTGTATCTTGAGGAAGCTTTCTTTTTGAAGCTTATAGCGTTACGCTATAGTGCGCGACCGTTTCGGTCTGTGTCTTTGTTTCTCCGCCGGGAAGGATGACCTCTGCAGAGATCCCTTTGGGAAGAGCGATATCGAGGGTAAAGCTACCGTTTTCCTTTTTCCATTCCACAAGAATGATTCCGTGCGGCGTCGGAACGCTGCCGCGCGCCCATGAAATATCGAAGGTTTTGACGTCGGGACGGATGCGCACCGTTGCAAAGCCGTCCGAGGTGGGAAGGATGCCGAGGATACGCTCGGAGAATTCGTAAGCGGGGGCAGAGCTCCAGCCGTGACATTCGCTGCGCGGATCATCGGGGTTTTCGCACCAGGTGGTGCAGTGCAGATCCAGCATCTTTTGCCAACCTGTAAAGAGACGGGGCGCGTGCTCCGTATAGCGGTCGGCAAGCTCCAGCGCGCGGAACAGATAATAGTTCATGGAGAAGGTACACTCCTCCACAAGCACAGGAGCATGGAAGGTGCGATCCATCAATGCGCCCGCGTCATTTGCGGCAGTGGCACCCGACAGGATCGCCCACAATGTTGTGTGCTGCGAAAATTCGCACCGTGTGGGCGTGTTTCTGTAAAGACCGATCTTTGGATCATAGCAAAGACGGTTGACTGTAGCAGTCATTTCCCGCGCGCGGCATTCGTATTCCTCGGCACGGGCACTTCGTCCTATTGCGCCGCAAATCTCTGCCGCGGCAGAAAGAGCAGTGGCATACATAAGGCACGTGACGGTCAAGGGCTCATCGTCCCCACCCGTAGGAACACCCCGCTCCCAGGAGGGAACCCAGTCAACAAAATGCCAGTATCTAGTCGGTGAGATCAAGCCGTCCTCGTTTTTTAAATTTTCAAAAGCCTCCAGTGCCTTGTCTACCGTGCCGAGTAGCGTATGCACGGTACGCACGTCACCCGTATAGCGCAGATAATCGCGCACCATCAGAATCCAGAAGAGCGTGAAATCGGGGATGATCTGAATATGTATGGAGGGGTAGTTTGCCTGTAGCATACCGTCGGGCATTTGCGAGTGCGCAAGATCGATCAGAGATTTGCGCGGCAGGAGGGTATCGGAGCCGAGTCGGAAGGTGAAGAGCATTTCCAGTGCACTGTCCATATCGTATTGCTGCTGCTCGTAATAGGGACAGTCTACGTACATCTCGTGCATACAGCAAAGCACGGTGTTGCGGCTGATGCGCCACATCTCGTTCAAACGCTCGTCCGAGCAGGTGAAGCTTCCCGCCTCGTCCAGAGGATAAAAGTAGGGGGCATAGGTCATATCGCAAAGGGTAATTTCATCTTGCGGATCGAATTCCAGACGCACGTATCGGAAGGTTCGGTACCAGAAGGGGGAGAAGTCATATACGTCTCCCGTGCCGAAAACACGATCAAAGCGCCCGATGAGCACCTGACCTTCTCCGAATGCGTCGTCGCGGATGCTCTTTTCTGGGTAGTGGATGTGTTGATTGCTTAGCTTTCCATAGCATTCCGCATACAAAATACGGAGTTCCGTTCCTTTTCTTGCTTTGAAGGAAACGTCGATCTTTGCAGTGGTATAGATTCCTGCATCCAGCTCAATGAATCCTTTCCCTTGCTTTACGACAGAAAAGCTTTTCTTCGAATGTGTTTTCATTGCGGGAATGGGGCGCGGCTCCAATGTGTAAGGATCGTTCAGTCCGTAGAGGTCAAAGCCGCGACGCGAAAGCTGCGGTTCATAAAGCTCGCAGATCTCTATTTCGGTATTCGGAATATCGCAGTGATGTACCTCCATTGGGGGAAGTGAGCAAAAGCCCTGTTGCATCAGGTGAATGGAGTCGATCCTTTGACAGCTCCACGTGGTATCCGTACCAAAGGGAGTTGACGTCATTCCATCGGTGAGGGTGCCTTCTATCCAAAGTGCGGGAGAGGATTTTCTGAACGCGGAAATAAACGTATCTCCCACTGCATGAAGAACACGGACACGCAGGACGTTTTCACCGTTTTTCAGGTACGGGGTAAGCTCTGCCGTTTCGTAGTAACAAAGATCAAAGGGAGCTTGGCAAGGACCTTCGCATACAAGGATCTCATTGAGATACATGCAATAACGAGTATCGGCACACGCTTTGATGCAAAGACGCACAGCGTCGGATACGGAAAAACGTTTTTCGAAGTCGTAATAGTGGGTCGTCGTAGGCTGTTCCTTCACGGTGATCCAATAAGACATAAAATCCTCCTTGATAAAGAAATTTCAAGACGGTACTGAAGAGAGTATATCATATCTTAAGGTGATTTTCAAGCGGAGAGTGTAAAATCCCCTGCACAAAAAGCCAATGCTCGGCTTTTTGTACAGGGGATTCCTTTAAAGTTCAGTCCCTATAAAGGGGCGTTGAAATCAATACATTCCGCCGCCCATGCCCATGCCGCCTGCGGGAGCTGCCGCAGGAGCGGGATTCTCTTCCTTCTTGTCAGCTACCACGGACTCGGTGGTGAGGATGACGGACGCGATGGAAGCCGCGTTCTGAAGTGCGGAGCGGGTCACCTTGGTAGGATCGACGATGCCTGCTGCCATCATGTCGCAGTAAACCTCGTTGTATGCATCGAAGCCGTAACCGATCTTGCCACTGGACAGGATCTTGTCAACGACAACGCCGCCGTCAAAGCCTGCGTTTGTAGCGATCTGACGGACGGGCTCCTCAAGAGCCTTCACAACGATGCGAACACCCGTCTTCTCATCGCCTTCAACGGCCTCGATGAGCTTTTCTACCTCTGCGATCACGTTGAGGTAAGCGGTTCCGCCACCTGCAACGATGCCTTCCTCAACTGCTGCCTTGGTAGCGTTGAGTGCGTCCTCGATGCGGAGCTTCTTTTCCTTCATTTCAGCCTCGGTAGCAGCACCGACCTTGATCACTGCAACACCGCCTGCAAGCTTTGCAAGGCGCTCCTGGAGCTTTTCACGGTCGAAGTCGGAGGTCGTTTCCGCGATGGCGTTGCGGATCTGACCGATGCGGGACTGGATCTCTGCGGAGGAGCCTGCACCGCCGACGATGATGGTGTGCTCCTTGTTGACCTTGATCTGACGGGCACGACCCAGCATATCGATGGAAGCCTCCTTGAGCTCAAGTCCGATCTCGGAGGAGATGACCTGACCGCCCGTGAGGATGGCGATATCCTGGAGCATTTCCTTGCGGCGGTCGCCAAAGCCGGGAGCCTTGACAGCCACGCAGTTGAACACGCCGCGAAGCTTGTTGAGCACGAGCGTGGTAAGAGCCTCGCCCTCAACGTCCTCGGCGATGATGAGAAGCTTTCTGCCAGCCTGAACGATCTGCTCG
>SVSZ01000127.1 GCA_015064025.1 Oscillospiraceae bacterium
ACTTCTGTATGTCCAATCCCGCGGCACGGGCAAGAGCGGCGAAAAAGGTCGCGGATTACGCGCAAGTTTCCTCCAACGTAGATTTACTTCACGTTTGGCTTGCCGACAGTAAGCACAACCATTGCGAGTGCGAGAACTGCCGAAAGAAAACGCCGAGTGACTGGTACGTCGATTTTCTGAACGATATCGATGCCGAGCTCAAGGCACGCGATCTCCCCACCCACATTGTATTTATTTGCTACGTGGATACCACCTGGGCACCTCTCGTCTCTCGCCTCAACGATCCCTCGCGATTCTCTCTGCTTGTTGCCGCAATCTCGCGCGACTATACCGAGACGGTGGATGCAGAGCTGGATACGGATGAGATCAAGCTACCTCCGTACGAGCTCAACCGCTCAAAGCTTCCGGCGAGCGTCAACGAATACCTTGCACACGCAAAGCGCTGGATGGAGCGTTGTCCCGTGCCCGCGTTCGTATACGAGTATCATTTGTTCCTTACGCAACATCGAGATCTTGCCAATCTGCGCGCCGCACGCGTCATTCATGACGATATTTGTGGCTATCATGCCAATGGCTTCCAAGGGATTACCGAGGATTGCTCTCAACGCTCTTTCTTTCCCACGGGTTTTAGCTTCTACGTCTATGCAAGCACTCTGTTTGACACCAACGTAGACTTTAACGCTTTGAAGGAGGATTACTTCAGCCATGCCTTTGGCAAGGATTGGAGAGAGGTAGAGACGTTCCTTGACCGTGTGGGCGAGCTGGTTCCCTTCGGATATTTGTACGGAAACATGACCAAGGATCCTGCAAGAGGCCAATATTACAATCCCGACGTTGCCGCGACGGCAGAAAAGATCCCGGCACTGGTCGAAGAGTTTTCCGCATTTGTCGAAGCGCATAAGGTTTGCGAGAAGAGAGCCGAAACGGTGTCCTATAAGCTTCTTCGCTACTACCTTAAGTACCTGAGGGGACTTTCTAAAGTCATCGTTCTTAAGGCAAGCGGAAAGCACAATGATGCAAGGGAAGCTTGGAGACAGTTTGCCGCGGAATGCGGTGCGTGGGAGATCGATGTTGAGCGTTGGTATGATCAGCGCACGGTCTATACTGCGCTCGCGCCAATCTTTACCGAGGCTGTGAACGATGGGGTTGTATTCCAATAAAAGGAATTTCTGCTTGCTGTAAAATGATCAGCGGAAAGGAAACAGTGATGGGGACTTTTGGAAAGGCAAAATATATCAAGGCGACCAAAACGGCGCCCGGCTTTTCGCGCTTTGATCCGTTGCCCTTTTTCAGACGTGAATTTAGGGTGGATCAAAGCGAGGTTTGTTCGGCAGAGCTTTGGATCCAGGCTCCGGGATTTTGCGAGGTGTTTATCAACGGAAAGCCCGTAACGGAAGATAAATTTATATCTCCCATCAGTGATTATACCAAGATCCTTTGGTATCACGTTTATGACGTTGCCCATCTTTTAAGGGACGGTGTCAACACGGTCGGCGTCATCACAGGGAACGGTTTTTTCAACGAATCATTTCAAAGTGCGTGGAAATTTCACCTTGCCGCCTGGCGTGATGCACCTCAGTTTATGCTCGCTTTGAAGATCAACGGTGAGGATGCACTTGTCTCCGATGCGACGTGGAGGGCAAGCTTTGAGGCTTCGCACATCATTTTCAGTCACCTTCGAAGCGGCGAGCACGTGGATATGAGGCGTAAAAACGACGCTTGGATGTATACGGGCTACGACGATCACGCATGGAAGTATGCCGTTGAACGTGATCCTTCCGAGGTGACAGGGGAGCTTCGTCTCACTCCGTGTCAGCCGGTTCGTGAGTGTGAGGTACTGCGTCCCGTTTCGATTTGCAAGGTGGAAAGCGGCTATCTCGTCGATTTTGGCAAGAATAGCTCCGGATACATGGAAATCACACTGACGGAACCACGTGGACAGGAGATCGTTTTTCGCTATGCCGAAGAGGTGGATGAGAGGGGATATCCGAAGCATAACCAAATGGACAATCCTCTTTACTATCCCGAAGCGGGTTGGAAGTTTATGGTCAATCGATTGATCGCATCCGGAAAAAAGGATATCTTCAAGCCGAAATTTTCCTACCATGGATTCCGATACGTGCTGATTGAGGGGCTGTCGCGCCCACTGCGCGCGGAGGACGTCCGTGCCTATTTCGTGCATAACGACATTCCGAGAACCTCGGATTTTACCTCGGGAAGCGACGTGATCAACTACGTTTATACCGCGGGCATCCGTTCAAGCCTTTCGAATATGTTCTGGTCCTTGACGGATTGCCCTACAAGAGAGAAGCTTGGATGGACGAACGATGCGCAAGCAAGCTGTGAGCAGCTGTTGATCAACTTTGATATCGTCCCGTTTTTTAAAAAATGGTATACGGACGTTCTCGCGGATCAGCTTGATTCCGGTGAGCTTCACAGTGTGATTCCGTCTCCGGGTTACGGGCTTGATTGGGGACCCGGGTGCGACTATTTTTTGTTTGAACTTCCCACACGCGTCTATCTTTATACAGGGGACGCTTCTATGCTGACCGATGCAATTCCGCATTTTGAAAAATACCGTGCTTTCTTCCGTGGCGCGATCGAAAGAAATTATGAATTCAGACTCGGCGATTGGCTTGGAGGGGGCAACTCAAAGGTAATTCCGTTGGAATTCATTCGATCTGTTTACTATATCAAGGTGCTCAGAGCATTGATCCTTGCCAAAAGACTTGCAAACGTCTTTGTCGAAGAGGATGAATGCGAATTGAATGCGGTAACACGGGCATTTACGGATACATATCTCAATGCCGACGGCGAATGTACCGTCAACGAGCAGACGTCGTGTGCCGTGATGATCGTTCTCGGTATTTATCGAAGCAAGGAAATTCTTTGTCGTCAGCTTGTCCGCGCGGTAGAGCGCGACGGCGTACGCCTTACCAGTGGAATGATCGGCGTGCAGTATCTTTACGATGCACTGAGCGAATGCGAACGTCCCGATCTTGCTTACAGGATCATTACGGAAAGCGAGCCGGGGTATAAGACGTGGTATGAGTACGGCGCAACCACCCTTTTTGAAAAGTGGGAGGGTGTCAATATCCATTCTCACAACCACCATATGTTTTCAAACGTCCTCGGCTGGTTCTTCAAGTCTTTGCTCGGAATTGCTCCGTGCGAGGATGCCCCGGGATTTGCGCGGGTAAGGATACGTCCGCAATTTATCAAGGATCTGGGCTTTGTAAAGGGGTATGTGGATACGATCAGGGGCAGAATCTCGGCGGAGTGGAAATATGAAGACGGCGGTTTTACATATACTGTGACGCTTCCCGACGGCGTGTTGGGAGAGTATATGGGACGTGAGCTGACCGTCGGAGAAAATACGTTTTTTGCAAAGTATTGTGAAAGAAACAAAAAACAAATTGAACGGAGGATCAAACATGTATTCCATCAAAAAAATTACGTCCAATCACGTCGTTGATTTTGCGGCGGAGGAGCTGAAAAAATATCTTCGCATGATGATGCCGCGTAGTGGGGAGATCGATATCGCCTACGATCCCGCGGCAACCGACGGATTTCGCCTGGGACTTATGCAGGACTTCGGTCTTGACACCTCGGAAGCAGCGGATACTTATCTTGACGATATTCTGCATAT
>SVSZ01000020.1 GCA_015064025.1 Oscillospiraceae bacterium
AGCCCTACCCGATACCGGCTGCACACAAGTGTGCTTGAGATTGGCATGCCAGTCATGCAACGGATACTTGCAACCCGTAAACGGGTTGCTATTGAGCCTCCCTCCGAGAGGGAGGTGTCATTTTGCTTGCAAAATGACAGAAGGAGCCTGCGTGTAGAAACAAAATGACACACCGCTTGGGTGTGCGTACTCACAGTCGCGCGGGCTCCTCCCCGTCACGGTTTCACCGTGACACCCCTCCTCCCGGAGGAGGGCTCTTCATCAAAAACATGCTACCCCTTTTTCTCATTTCACTTCTCCTTATCGGCAATAGCCTTTTTTGGACCCCGCCACTATGGCGGGGTTTTCGCGATACAAAAAACGGTCTTGAATGCAAATTTGCATCCAAGACCGTTTTTTTATGAAATCTTTCCTGTGTTCTTTGCAATCTTCCACAAAAGCGGAAGCATATTCTCTGCCATGATTGCCATACCCGTATCCTTAAGATGGTAGGAATCGGTAGAATAAGTATTTCTCCACGTGGAATCCAACATATTCACTCCTGAGACAGCGGGATTTCCTGCGTCGATCAGTGCGATGCGCGGGTTGTCGGAATAACGCTCGTTATAAAGCTTGATCACACTTTCGGAGAATTCGATTGAGGAAAGTGTATCCCACGCGCGCGTCTGCGAACCAAGCCGCCAAGAGGTCACAAACACAATCGTTGCGTTCGGGTAATCCACCATCAATCGATCCACGATGCAGTTCCATGCGCCAAGGAAGGTGGAGGGATCGGTCGAATCCACGGTTCCCAGAGGTGCCGAGATCGCAGTGCCGTAATCGTTGCAGCCTCCCTCCAGTATGATCAGATCCACATCCTCGCCTTTCCCGCTGACGTTACCGCAGGTGAAGAACTCGTTGGGAGACACACCCTTTGCGGTCGACCCCCAACGGAAGTCGTTCTTGTTGTTGAAATACCAATCATACATCGAATTCTTATTGCCCCATGCGGAAACGTTGTTTCTTTCCGTCAAAGAAACGGTCATACTGCCAATACCGAGGTTGGTCAAATTCCATCCGCAATCAAGTCCCAGCTTATTGACCCATTGCGCCGATTTTTCATACCCGATCGTTCCCGAGAAAAGGCTGTCTCCCAGTGCCAATACGTTCAACCCATTCATATCCTTACCGTAAAGCTTTGTCGCATCATCCTCGTACAATTTCTTCACTTCTTCCATCTTGTCCTTCGCCTCACCTTTTATTTTCCATGACCTGAGCGCCTTGCTTGCCGCATTGGTGATCGAGGAAGTATTCTTCGAATCGATCACTTCCGAAGCATAGATGAACATTTCGCTCTCGTCTTCAAACAGGATCTTGATATATCCTACTCCTGAAAATTCGCAGTTGTAATTTTCTTCACTGATATTGGCAATCGATCCTGCAAATGTTGCCGTTGCGTTTTTTTCGTCCTTACTGTACCAATCCTGCATCAAAACCTCGGCATGTGCTACCTTTTTGACCGTTTCATGGGTCACTCGCCCAATACCTCCGATCGAAAGCGTCGGAACGATCAAGGTGCCAAGCTCCACCGCTTGAACACCTTCTTTTGTGCGCAATGCCTCAAGATCCGCAAGGTTGACACTTGTAAGGAAGCGAATTCCAAGAGGCTTGCAAAGCCGCGCCTCGACGCCTACACTGTCAAGTCCGATCACAGCCGCATCGATCTTCATTCCCTCTTCCACACTCACAAGCGGCTCCGTTGTTTGATATTGCTCTCCGTTTGCAAGCTCGATATTCGCCCACAGCAGCTTTTTTCCACCCGCCGTCAAGTCAAGAATACTTCCCTTTCCAATAGAGCTCTCAGTGCCATTGTAGGTATAATTCACTTTTTCCGTCTCGTATATGCGAATGTTGTCAACGTCAATGTAGCTGGCGTTCTCAATCTCCTCTGCCGAAACGTATGCTCCTTGGTTCTTGTTGCATTTCGCAAGAATCAACCGATCGGAGGAGATGCTTACGTCTGTGCAACCGCCGTAATAGGTGTTAGCAAACCCCGCCGATACGTGCGCAAGCTCGGACTGTACGGAGTACAGGGCATCATTGACGTAAAGCTTAAAGGTAGAGTTATTCGGATAAAATACCAATTTGACAGTGTTCCATGCATCCGATACAAGTCCCTCAGCCCCCTCAACCACGTCACCGCAGCCCGAGATCTTACCGCTGACAAGATCGATCTTGTATAGATTCATGAAAATACCGTTCTCCACCTTTCCGTTCGGATTGCGGAAGGTGTAAGAAGAAAATTGTGCCTCGACCGTGGGTGCCACATTTTCGGTTCCGTTGAAGTGCGGACGGTAGCTCACTTCAAAGGTGAAGCTATCGCCACTGTTTAATGCATCATGCTTTGCTGTGAGTGACTTATCCCAGTTAGAGGACGGAGAGGATGCTGCCTCTCCTACAAACGGAATCCGCACGTAACGGTTCCCCGATTCCTCTCGCACAGAGGATATCGCGGGCACACCGCCAAATCCGTCGCCAATCTCCAACGTCTTTCCCACTGCAACGTCCTCAAAATCCGCTTCGCCATAAGATACGTTTTCCGCAGAGGTGGAAAAAATGATCGTCGGCAACATCATCAGTGCCAAAGTAATTGCCAAAATTCGCTTGCCCAATCTCATAAAAACCTCCTGAAAGACTATGTAGCCGTTTTACTTTACCGATAAGAGGCAGATCAAGTATTCAGATCTGACTCATCTACCCAGGGGTCCTTGATCGGATCGCCCTCGGGAAGCGTTTCGTATGGCTCGGTCGATTCCGTTTCCTCGGGCTCGGAGGAGGCATCCGTACTCATGGAAGAGGTTGCCGTCTCTTCGGATTCCGCACTTGTTTCACTTGTTTGGATGCTCGTCTCACCGCCCTCCTCTGAGGTACCGCACGCCGCACACGCAATCGCAAGGCAGAAAACGAGAACAAGGGTAAGAACTTTCCAAATATTTAAGCTTTTCATAAGACCTCCTTACGATTTTTCAGAAAGAGCGGATCAAATGCAAAGCCGCATGATCCGCTCCGTTTTATGTTTTACAAAATCACTTGGAAACAGCCGTGATGTGGGTGTTAGGACCCTTCCACCAGTAGAGGAATCCTTCAACGTCGATCACGTCGCCTGCCTTGAGTGCGCTGACATCCTTATAAACCTGCGTATCGGGATCCGTAAGATATCTCTCTACGCAGAAACTGTAGGATGCATCCCCCTTCTTAAGGTTAACGTAAATATCGTCACCGGGCTCGCCGTTCTTGAACTCGATGCTTTCAACCGTCATGTCCTTGAAGGATACGAACTTGTTCTGATGCTTGACAAGATCGTCCTTGCCAAGAAGATCGGTTACGTCGGTTGCGGTAGCAACATAGGTATCCCCCTCAAGGATCTCGAACGTTGCGTCAACGATCTCGATCTCGCCGTCCCATTCAGCCTTGTTTCCCGTCACCTTGATTTTGGTTCCCTTTTCAAGCTTTTTGGAATCAGCCTCGGAGCATGCCATTTCGTAAACGAAATACGCACCGTCGCCATCCTGGAGATAAACAGTGATCTTATTGTCCCACCAGGACTGATGTCCCTGAACGAAGCCTTCAATCACAACCTCGTCATCCACCTTTGCAGCATCATACTGTGCATAGGTCATGGAGCCCTCGGACTTTTTGTTGGGGTCTACCTTGGGAGTATCGTCGCCGTTGTTGTTTGTATTATCACAAGCAACGAACACAGACACTGCCAAGACAAGAATCATAAGTACAGCCAGTAATCTTTTCATTTTTATTCTCCTTTGTTTTTTTACTGTGTACCACAATGTACACTAATATTATAGCGCAAAAATAAAATCTGTCAATAGAAAAACTCATTTTTTTTGCTTTTGACGCTTATTTTTTACAATTTTACAAAGAAAATACACACCGATACAGCACCAGACAATACCAAGCACAGACAACAGAACGACACTTTCCATCGGCAATGTATCAAATTCTTGGCGCACACCGCTCAGACGATACAGAGCTGTCATTTCCCCATACAGTTCATCAAGGAAGGCGTCATCGATCGTTTTTTGGCGGTTAAGCCCCTTCACAACCTCCTCGATCATCTGCCCTGCAGCATTTCTCAGATCTGCAGAGCCGTTGAAAACGGGAGTAATAAAGGTATCGTCGATATGATCAAGAAGCAGCTTCGTCGCATCCAGCTTCACGGAATAGTAGAGATCATTGTCCTCCCCGCTTCGCGAAAGATAATCTACATATCTTTCGGAATTGTGCGCCTTTTCGGTCACGGGAAGATACCCCTCCGTTTGTGCGTAAGAGATCTGCACGTCGTTTGTCAAAAGGAACTGCATAAAGAGCCAGGATGCAAGAACCTGTTGCGGATCCTCCTTATTGAAAAGGCAGATCGACGGCCCCTGTGAGATCATCTGAGGATGCTCCGTATCAAACTGAGGAATGGGACGCACGACCGTTTCAAAGTCCACGATGCGATCCTCGCTGATATCGGATTGAGGCGCGTCGCTTCCCATCCAGGTAGCGCCCGCCGTGGAATCGATTGCAAAGATACACTGTCCCGCGTTGAGATAATTTCCCGGATACCCTTTGATCTTAAACGTGGTAAAAGACTTGGTCTCTGCCGCATCCGCCACCATATAAAGGATCTGCTCAGTGGTATCGTTGAAGATCTCGATCTTCCCATCCTCCGTAGAATATCCCGCCCCCTTTTGTTTGAGCATCTGGATCATCATATTGTCCGTAGACTTATAAATAAACGGAAGAAGAACCTTCTGCCCGTTGACCTTGAAGTTTCCGTCCTCGTCCTTCTCCATTGCGGCAGCGCTGACCTCAAAAATGAAATCCCACGTGAGCACGTCGGGGATCTCATATCCCAGCTTTTCCACAAAACCACGGTTGATGTAGCAGGCTTCCGTGGAGCGCATGAACGGAAGTGCGTACTGTACGCCTCCGATCTTCCCTTCCTCCAAGAACTTTTGCACCATTTCATCCTCGGTTGGTGCTTCAAAGGCGACCTCACTGCCCCCCAAGCCGTATTTTTCATCCTTTACAAGATCATCAAGAGGCACGATCGTATTTTTTCCCGTTTTGTAGGTTGCAATATGATCGGGATAGGTGATACAGACATTGGGGGTCGTATCCGTGGGAATGTTGGTGATGACCTCTTTGTAGATGTCGTTATAATTTGTAAATGGCTTCATTTTGACGGTGATATTCGGATATACCGCCTCAAAATCCGCGATCGCCTTCTGATAAACCGAAATCTGTGTTTTGTTCGTATCGTTTTTTGCCCAGAATACGATCTCATGCTCCCGTGTCGTGTCAAAATTCTCGGGCGTGATAAAATGTTCCGTTTCGTTCCCACTACCATGGCAGGAAAGAAGCATGGGAAGCATAAAGCACAAAAGAAGAAGGAGCGACAAAAGCTTTTTTGCGTTTTTCATCCCTTGGTACCTCCTCTTGCAACGCCTGCCATGATCTTTTTGCGGAAGATCAGAAAAAGAACGACCAGAGGCACGGAGATCGCTACGACCGCCGCCATCATAGAAGGAATGTTCTCCCGACCAAATCCGCTTTCGCGAAGCTCCTGGATTCCGTTGGAAACAAGATAATACGCTTCCTCGTCTGTGATCAGACGTGGCCAGATGTAAGAATTCCAGCACTCGATCACCTTAAGGATCGTGATGGTCACCACGGTCGGCTTACAGATGGGAAGCATCACCTTCCACATATACTTAAAATCCGAGGTGCCGTCCACCTTCGCGGCAAGATACAATTCCTCCGGCACCTGCGAAAAGTTCTCCTTGAGAAGGTAGATATAGAAAACCGACATCACAGACGGCAGGATCAAGCCCATAAAGGTATTCCGCATATCAAGATTGGTGATCGTTGTGAAGTTTGTGATGATGACAAGCTCGTTCGGAATCATCATCAAGGAAAGAAAAACGGTAAAAACAAGATTCTTCCCCTTAAATTCCAGGCGTGCAAAGGCAAACGCCGCAGGAATCACCACGACAAGCATCAAGGCGGTGGTGGCAAGGGTGAAGATCAAGGTGTTAAGAAAATAGTCCGCAAGAGGCACCTCGGTAAAGGCATTCACAAAATTTTCAAGCGTCGGATTTGAAACGAAGAGCTTGGGAATACTTTCCCCATTGTATTCACCGTAGGACTTAAAGGCAGTCAAAAGCATCCAGTAAAACGGAAACAGCACAAGAAGTGCCCAAAATCCAAGCACCGAATAAAGAACAACGTTTTTCACACGGCGTCGCGCGGTCGTCTTCTTTTCGATTTTTTCAAAGTTCATCTGTTGATCCATGATTCCACCTCCTTAATAATGCACGTGCTTCTTACTGATGAGGAGGTTGATGCACGTGATCGTCAGAACGATAACAAAGAGGATGATCGCAGCTGCAGACGCAAAGGAGGGATATCCCCCACCCTCTCCGTAAAGTCTGTCGTAGATGTAACCGACGATCGTGTTCATTTCCGCAACGTTAAGCTCGGTGCCAAAGAGTGCCACCGCATCGTTATACGCCTTGAAGGCACCGATGAATCCCGTGATGATAAGGTAAAACACCGTCGGTGAGATCATGGGAAGCGTGATCTTACGGAAAATGCGGAAGGAGGACGTGCCGTCCAGCCTCGCGGCGTTATAATAATCCTCCTTGACGGAGGCGAGCGCACCCGTCAGTACCAGAATTTTAAAGGGCAGAACGACCCATACGGTGTAAAAGCAAAGCACAAACATCTTTGCCCAGTAGGGACCTTCGATAAAATCAACGGGTGTCATTCCGAAGACACCGAGCAACAGATTGACAAATCCCGGGCTGTAATCCGTTGGCTTGAAAAGAAGCATGAACACAAGTCCCACTGCCAGGGTATTCGTTACGTACGGAAGAAAATATACGGTCTGGAAAAGATTGCGAAGCTTTTTGATGGATGAAAGGCACACAGAGATCGCAATGGCAATGACCGTAGAGATCGGCACAGTAATCCCGACAAGGATCAGTGTGTTTTTGATTGCTTGCAGGAAATAGGGATCGTTCAAAACGTAGGAATAATTGTAAAAGCCGATACCGAAATACGTTTCTGAGGTCGAATTATACCCCTCCTCAAAGGAATAGATCAATACGTCGATCAAGGGGTATATCATAAAGATCCCAAGAAACAGAATTGCGGGCAAAAGATACAGCCATGCTTTCAGATTTCTTTTTTCCATAGCTTACCTCCACACAGCAGATTTCTTTCAAGTGAGCGCATTTGCTTTACTTGCCCCCTCTTTTGAAGAGTTGTCCGAGGATCTTTCCCACAAATCCCACCGAGCTCTCCTTTTGAGTGTCATTGTCTCCTTCAAATGCAAAGCCGATCCTCCGCTCTGTCTCTTTATCGAACAAATATACCTTGGAGGGTTTGAGTGAGAAGGACACCTCGGAGGACGCAGTATTGATGCCGAGCTCCGAGGGAACGATGGCACGTACCGTGGCGTTTTGAGAAGCCTTGTGTGTCGAAACGATGCTGACGTCACGCCCCATGACTTCAATTCCCGACAAAGTACATGAAAAGCTTCCCTTTTCGTCGGGGAGGAAGCCCTCGGGACGGATACCGACAAGCACCTCACCGTCGTCAGCCCCCTCAACGTCAAGCACGCGCTTTCCGCCGATGTAAAGCTTTTCCTTTTTTACACACCCCTCAAACACGTTGATAGGAGGCGTACCGAGAAAACGCGCGACAAAAAGATTGGCAGGATCGTCATACACCGCCTGAGGAGCGCCGATCTGCTGAACGACACCGTCCTTCATAACAACGATCAGGTCGGAAATGCTCATTGCCTCGTCCTGGTCATGCGTGACAAACACGGTGGTAATTCCCGTTTCCTTCTGGATACGTTTGATCTCCTCTCTCGTCTGGAGTCTGAGACGTGCGTCGAGATTGGAAAGAGGCTCGTCCAAAAGAAGCACACGCGGCATCTTGACAAGCGCACGGGCGATCGCTACACGCTGCTGCTGTCCGCCCGAAAGCTCTGAGGGCTTTCTGTCAAGCAGAGAATCGATCTGCACAAGCGCTGCAATCTCGCGCGCACGGCGCTCACGCTCGGCTTTCGGAAGCTTTGCCTTCCCCTTCAGATTCTCAAGAGGAAACGTGATGTTCTCCATAACGGTCAAGTGCGGATAGAGTGCATAGTTCTGGAACACAAGCCCCACACCGCGATGCTCGGGCGCCATTTTCGTCACGTCCTCATCACCGAAATAAATGCTGCCTTCCGTCGGCTTTGTAAGTCCGCTGATCAGATTCAACGTAGTGCTCTTTCCGCATCCTGAGGGACCGAGAAGTCCCACAAGCTTACCGTCGGGGATCTCAAAGGTAAAATGATCGACTGCGATCACATCGCCTGCGGCGCGCTTATTTCTGCTTGGATACCTTTTTGTTAAATTCTCAAGTACGACCTTCATATTCCGCTCCTTTCGGAGATAAATTTTATTTAATCTATATTTTACCACAAAATATGCGGTTTGACAAGTATAAAAGCAAAAAAAGAAACACAGGAAGATCACAAATACGTTCTGCATTCGGTCCCCTATGTTTCTTTTTCATGGCAAGCTTACGCCGCAGAGGCGAGAGGTACCGTCCGCGAGCCGATCATCGCACCGATCGCGTCTGTAAGCTCTGTAAAGGTCGCCTCCTCAAAGGGAGAGGGCAACCCTGCATCTGCAAGTGCCGCAAGGAAGGTGTCATCTGAATTCGCATTGTCCACAAGCGCGGAAAACGCCGCAAGCGCCGTATCGAAATTCTCCTCTGCCTCAATATACAGCGCGATCGAAGCCATTTCCGAGGTGGCATAGCTGATATAGTATACGGGGGTATTCAACGCTACATTTTTGAAATACCTCTGTATCGTGTCGGCAGTGAACAGAGAGCCGTAGGTCTCGTTGATCTCTGCAATGAGAGCGTCGTACTGCGCGGCAGTGTATGGCGTTTCGGCTGTATAGATCGTTTCCTCGCATTCATCGACCAAGGTCGATACAATGATCCCCTGCAAACCGTCAAGCAAACGGCTAAGCATAAACGCCTCGTAAACGGCAGGGTCCAGCTCCGCTTCCATATAAGACATAAAGAGCCACTCGTTTCCCTGCGAATGCGTTTCGCAAAGATCCAAGCCGGGAAGCCCTTCACTTCCGATTCCGTAATATGCGGCATAGTGCCCGTTTTCATGGATCACGGTCAAAAGATCGGTATATCCCGGACCGAAGTAGACGACGGGCTCCTCGTAAAGAGGAAGATACATGGTAAACGCACCGTCATATGCCCCCTCACTCTCTCCAATCAACATTCCGTTTTTCTCAAGCATGGCTTCCATTTTTTCTTTCAAAGGAGATTCGAAGCTCTCGTAATAGCCCTCGATATAGCTCGCATTCGGATCGCTTACGGTGTATTCATCCGAGATCAGTGAGTTTAGCGTCATGCTCTGTAAGGCGGTCAGGGAAAGCTCTCTGAACCGTTTGGCGCTGTCCACGTACAAAGGAACGATATATTCCTTCACGTAAGCTCTGAACGCATCACGCTCCCCTTTGGAATAATCCCTGCTGTATTTCTCAAGGGATGCATATTCGTAATAGTCCCCGTAGCCCTTGATCTTTGCAATCGCATTGAAATTCTCCACAAGCTGCTCATAGATCAAATTAACGGAGTCGCCCCAACCCGCAGCTTCACTGTTCAATGCAAAATACTCCATCAAAAGCGCATTGTTGGCATTCTGAAGCTCGGCAACACCCGAATCGTCCGTTTGCAACTCCTCAAGCTCGTCCGCAGTCCAGCCTGCAAAAAGCTCTTCCTTGATGGGAGAATCGGATGCGGCGATCTGTGCGATCGAAGAACGGAGCTTTGAATATGCCTCGGAGTATATTCCGTTTGAGGTGCTGTAATTTTCGCGGTAAGAGACATTGGTCTGATCCGAGAAATAGTTGATATATGCAACGTTCGCCTGCGTTTCGATATACTCGTACATTGCGTACATATCGTTATAAGCCGAAAGAACCGCCTCTACGTCCCTTCCCTCAAGTGCTGCATCCTTAAACTCCGTAAGTAAGGTGCAAAAATCCGAAAGATCACGCTCGATCAAGGTATACTCGAAGGAAACGTCCCCTAACCACTCGCCGAGATAGACGAGAAGCTCACCGTCGGATGCTTCCGAAAGGTCTTGCACGTCCTTGGTGCACGCACGATTCTTGTAGAGTGCATACTCCGTACCGTCGGCATCCGAGGAGGCACAGATCCGTGTATCCGATGCAAGGTGGTAGATCTCAATATCTGTAGCGGCTTCCGTATCCGTCACAAGATAAAGCTTTACCCTGTCCGCAGCCTCCGCATGCAGATCGTACGCGGTCGTGTCTGCAACAAAGCTCTCTTCGTTATAGGTAAAGGTCACACGGTCCGTCTTTACCGTTTCTCCTCTCACGATCCTCTCCACTGTCGCGCTTTTCAAAATCAACGTTTCGGGATCGGCAACGTAGGTGTAACGAACGTTGTCGTAGGGCGTGCAGAGCGCAGTGGGAAGATCAATGCGGCACAAAAGGCTGTCATCCTCTGCTTCCCTTGTCAGCGTTGCCTCGTCTGCCTTGGGATGAAAGACGCCCAAACCGAACAGCTCTGCAATCCCGTCGGTATCCGTAAGGGGAATTACACAGAAGAACGGCTCCTCCCCTTGCAAGGAATAATACGCATGCTCTCTTACGTTATAGGAATGCGTGTCCATGGAAGCGGTATACGTTCTTGACGCATCGATCGAAAGACTGCCACCGTTTTCAGAATAAAACCAATAGCTGTTTTCCTCTGCCGATTCAAGGCGCACGAGCATATTGGCGTTTGTCGAAAGAACGCTTGATGCAAGATTGGCATCGATCAGTCTTTCGTAAAAGCTTGTCGAAAGCGGCGGTTCCGATGGCTCGGAGGATGCAGTCGAGTCCGACGTTATCACCTCGGAGGAAGAGAGCTCGCTTTCCTCCTCCCTCTTCGTTGTAACCGGTGCTTGGCTTTCGGGCTCCGTTGATATAGCCGTACTCTCCTCCCGGGAGACGGAAGGCTCTTCACTCTTTGCTTCATGCGAGGAAGCCGACGGCGTTCCCGCAATATCGGATTCATCCGATCCCACCGTCACTGTTTGGTAAGTATTCGAAAAAAGATCACTCTCACCAAAGTAAACGCAGGAAGAAAAAATGAACAAAAGCAAAACGGAACAGATGGACAGAAGAACTTTTCTGTATCTCATAGAACCCTCCTTTCAAAAGACGGTCAGTTTCTCTTCCAAACACTCCTTGAGAAGGTCAGAAGCATCGGGAATATTTCAAGTCTGCCTGCAAGCATGTCAAAAATCAGAACGATCTTCGACAAAACGCCAAAGCCCCCAAAATTCTCCATCGGGCCCACCGCCTCAAAGCCGGGACCGATATTGTTAAAGCAAGAAAGAACAGCCGAAAAATTAGTCATCAACGAAAAGCCGTCGAAAGACACAAGAATAAAACTAACGAGCAGGATGATCATATATGCGGAAAGATACGCATTTGTGTTAGCAACGACCTTTTCGCCCATTGCATTTCCGTTAACGCGAATGACCTGCACCTGCTGTGGGTGCACCAGCTGATGAATGTTGCGGCGCAAGCTCTTGAAAAGAAGTAGAATTCGCCCGCATTTTATACCGCCGCAGGTACTTCCCGCACATGCGCCCGTGAACATCAAAAGCATGAGAATGCCCTTACTGACAGATGGCCACATATCAAAGTTGGTCGTCGAATACCCCGTCGTGGATATGACACTCGCAACCTGAAAGGCGGCATGCCGGAAGGTTTCCTCGAACGTAGAATACATATGAGCTGTGAAAAAGGTGTGCAGGGTAATTACAAGGATGCTTGAGACAACGATTCCCACATAAAGACGCAGCTCCTCATCCCGAAGGACTGCCTTTACCTGCTTTAGAAGAAGCAAATAATAGCAACTGAAATTAACGCCGAAAAGGAGCATAAAAACAGTCGTTACATATTGAATATAGGGGCTGTAGCTTGCTATACTGTCATTCTTGACGCCAAATCCACCCGTTCCCGCAGTTCCAAGCGCCGTACAAAAAGCTTCAAAAGCATCCATATCACCAAAGCTGAGAAAGATGAAATTGAGAATTGTCAGCACGATGTATATCACGTAGAGAAAGAGTGCTGTCTGACGCATCTTGGGAACAAGCTTACCAACCTCCGGTCCGGGGCTTTCCGCACGAAACAGATGCATGGTAAAGCCCGACGAACGCTTTTCACCCGGAGCGATCGCCAAAAGGAAGACAAGAACTCCCATACCTCCGACCCAGTGACTGAAGCTTCGCCAGTAAAGCGCAGCGCGGGAAAGGCTTTCCACATCGGAAAGGATCGATGCGCCGGTTGTGGTAAAGCCGGACACGATCTCAAAGAGTGCATCCACAAAATGCGGGATCTCTCCCGAGATCACAAAGGGCAAGCATCCGACAAGACTGATCAGAATCCAAGATGCCGAAACACAGACAAAGCCCTCCTTGGCATAAAGGGTTCCCGTCGCATTATTTGAAAGAAGCTTGAAGAAAATGCAGAGCAGTGCCGATATTGCCACGGTAATCGCAAAGCCGAGCGTGGAAGCATGCGTTCCGTCAAAGATTGAGATCCCGATCGGAGGCAATAAAAATACAGTTTCGGCAAGACATACCATCGAAAAGAAGCGGCACATCACTTTATAGTTCATAATCCAAAGACCTTTCTTTGAAGAGAAGCAGGGGCACCTTGCCTCTCTCCTTTAAGCAAAAATATCATTCAGATCCAATATTTCCACGCCGTCCTTCACGGCAACGATGACGCTGTCCCCTTCCGAAAAATAGGAATCACCATTCGGAACGATGACCTCATTACCGCGCGCAATGCAAGCAAGACGAACGTTTTTCTTGAGTCTTACCTGCTTGAGCGGTGTATCGCAATACAGCGTATCCGGATCCACCAAAAATTCCATCGCCTCCGCTTGACCGTCGGCAATGCTGTGAATCGCACTTGCCGCACCTCCTCGGTTGCGCATTGCACGCACGTAACGCACGATGGCATTACAGGAAAACCGCCCCGGAGAGATCACGCTTCCGAGAGAAAGATTTTCGATAAATCCCGCGTTTTCGGGCTTTCCGATCTTTGTGATGATCATGGGGATCTTGTGGCGTGAGGCGAAGAGAGATGTAATGACGTTCAATTCATCAAGCTCCGTCAGGCTCACAAGCGCATCCGCCTTTGTCACACCCTCGCTTTCAAGGAAGCTGTGGTTTCTCACAGTCCCGTTAACAACGGTAACGCGAGGCAAAAGCTCCGAGAGCTCCCTGCAGCGATCTATATCACGCTCTATGATCATGACCTCGCTGTTTTTTAGATTTTTGGCAAGATAGTAAGACATCATTCCTCCGCCCGCAATCACGATACGGCGCGCCTTTTTGGTCACGATGCCAAGACTTTTGAGCATCACGGAAAGGTTGTCCGTGGAGGCTGTCACAAAGATACGGTCCCCGGCTTCCAGCACAAACTTACCGTCGGGAATCACCGCGATTCCGTCACGCAAAACGGCACAGACAAGCACACGGCATTTCAAAATGGAATCCAAGGATGAAAGAGGGACACCGCAAAGAGGGCTTTCCCCATCGATCCGAAGCTCCGCCACCTCTGCGCGCCCGCCCATAAAGGTCTCGCGCGAGAGGAAGCCGGGATATTTGATCAGACGCTCGATCTCTGTCGCGGCATCGCGCTCGGGATTGAAGGTCATGGAAATACCAAAGGACTCGCGCATGCTATAAACCTGCTCCATATATTCGGGATCCCGAATACGCGCGATCGTATGGAGCTTTGGGTTCAGACTGCGTGCCGTAAGGCAAGAAAGCAGGTTCAATTCGTCACTTCCCGTGCAGGCAATCAAAAGATTGCATTTCTTCACACCTGCGCGCAAAAGAGATTTCACCGAAGCACAGTTTCCCTGCAAGGACATTACGTCAAAACGCTCAAAGCCTGTTTCAAGAACGTGCGGATCTGAGTCCATGAGGGTTAGATCATATCCCTCCAAGGAGAGCTCGTACGCAAGTGTCTCACCGACCTCTCCGCAACCCGCGATCAAAATCTTCATTTTGCATCCCTCTTTCTTGTGATCTCATCGATATAAGCAACTGCCGAAAGTGCCGCAACCGTTCCGTCGGCAACGGCTGTTGTCAGTTGACGAACGGATTTGCTGCAAGCATCCCCTGCGGCAAAGATCCCGCGGCAGGAGGTTGCACAGCTACCGTCCGTAACAAAATATCCAAATTCATCCAGCGCGACCGTATCGCGGAACGCCTCGTTCTGCGGAATCTGTCCGACCGCCTCAAAAAGCCCCGCTACGAAAACCTCCTTTTTTTCATGCGTTCCGAGATCCTCAAGAATCAAAGCTTCCACGCGCCCCTCGCCGCGGATCTCACTGACAACACATTCGCCTAAAAATTCGACGTTTTCCTTTTCAAAAACGCGCTCGCAAAGCTCACGCTCCGCGCGAAGCTCGAGCCTTCTGTGAATCAGATAGACGTGCTCGCAAAGCTCCGACAGAACAAGTGCATCCTGTACTGCCGTATTGCCGCCGCCAACAACGGCAACTCTTTTGTTTTTGAAAAACATTCCATCGCAGGTCGCGCAAAAGGAAATCCCCTTTCCTATCAGTGCATCCTCTCCGGGAACACCGAGATGCCTATGGCGAAGTCCCGTTGCAAGAATCACGGAGCGGCCTCTGTATTCCGTCTCTCCCGAAAAGACGGCAAAGCCGTCCTCCCGTTTTTCAACGCGGTCCACAAGGGCACTTTCGAGAGTCACACCGAGAGAGAGGATCTGCGATTTCAGATTCTCCGCAAACGTATATCCGTCGGTCGCGGGAAGTGCGGGATAGTTTTCTATTTTTTCCGACGTGAGGATCTGTCCGCCCGGAAACTCGCCTTCAAGGACGAGTACACTTTTGGAGGCGCGAGCGCCGTAAAGCGCCGCCGTCATCCCCGCGGGTCCCGCGCCGACAACAATCAAATCGTATTTCATACACATTACCACCGTTTTTATTTTATTCTCATTGCTATGACTTTCTCTTCGTTCGGAGTCACGATACAGGACCAGTTGGTATGGTAGATCACAAACCCGGGCTTTCCTCCGGCAGGCTTTTTCACGTTCCTTACCAGGGTGTAATCCACCTCAACGTTTTGTCCGTCGGCTCCCTTTGAGAAGTATGCGGCGATCTCCGCCGCCTCCGTAAAGTTGACAGCATCGGGGTCCTCGCCGTCGCAAAGCATTACCGCATGCGATCCGGGAAGGCTTTTGACGTGGAACCAATAATCATTTTTTCCCGCCAGCTTGTGCGTAATGTATTCGTTTTGCACGTTGTTCTTTCCGCAAAGCACCCGATATCCGCCCGAGGTGCGAAACTCCGCGACCGTAGGTGTCGGTGTCTTTTTGGACAACGTGTAATTTTTCATTCTGGAGGCATAGCCAGACCGATAGAGCTCGTCACGGATCTCCGTAAGATCAGAGGACGTTTCCGCATGGGTCAAGGCGTCAAAGACGGAATCAATATAGCTCAATTCACTCTCGCCGAGCGCGATCTGCTTGGCAAGCTCCACCTTGGCGGTTTTGGACTTGTTATACTTTTTGTAATAGACCTGCGCGTTTGCCGAGGGTGAGAGACGGGGATCCAGTGTGATCACAGCGGTGCCGAAGCTTCCGTCCTCATGCCAATCCTCGTAATCCACAAGCTCCGCACGCGTGTCTCCGCGCTTAAGGCGAAACAGATTCGCCGTGATCAGATCCGCATATTTTTTATATTCCTCGCCCTTCTCGCAATCCGCGAGCTCGGTTCGCTGAAGCTCCAGCTTGCGTCGAAGCCTTGAATCGGCATTCGTAAGAATACGCAAAATATCAGCGGCGCGCTGTCGGATGTGCTGCTCACGGTCGCGCGTATGGAAGAAATCGTCAAGAAGCTGACCTGCACTCTCGTACGAAATACGCTGAAAATCCCCTCCGTAGTGTGAAAGCTCACAAAAGGCATATTCCACGGGGGTATTTCCTTGCAGGATCATCGTCGGATGAAAGTTGTTCTCCTCGACTTCACCCATCACCGAGAAAAAAGCATCACACAAGCGCTCCGCGCGGCACATGCCAAGGAGAGTATCCGTCTCCCCGCTTGCCCGATACACGATCTCACGGGCAACGGATGCCGAAATACCGAGGAAGGTAGCAGTGATCCATTTATCGGCGGCACGCGCAGCTGCGCCCTCCTCCAGCATCCGCATAAAATCCTCGCGCCCTGTCTGCATGGGATTCGCCTTATTCTGTACGGGCGGAAGCTCGTACGTCATCCCCGGAAGCACCTGGCGAAGTGCAGAGGTGGAAAAATCCACGGGATGCAATACCGCGATGATTTTTTGCTCCTCGTTTGCAAAGATCAGGTTACTGTACTTCCCCATGATCTCCGCAATCAGATAACGGCAGCAGTCAAAGCCCATTTCATCCCGTGTTTCAAATTCAAGATATGCAACTCTTTCAAAGCCCGCCTGGCGGATGCCCGTCAGCTTCGCCCCTTGCAAATGCTTACGGAGAAGCATGCAGAGCATGGGCGGCGAGGAGGGATTCTCCTTTTGCTCAGCCGTAAATCCAAGGCGAGGATTTCCCGAGCCCGCATTGATCACAAGACGCTTGCCACCCTCAAGGCTTCTCATCTGCAAAACGATCTCGTCACGCTCGGGCTGAAAGACCTTTTCTATTCTCGCGCCAAGTGCCAGCCTGCGAATTTCCGCAACACTGCACGCAAGCATACCCGCATCGAAAGCCATAATTCCTCTCCTTTTGAAAAACTTGTAAAAAATATTATAACATAATCTTGCAATTTTTACAAGCAGATGATATAATTATTTCATAAAAGATTCATCAAAGATATCAAAACAGCGGAGGACGCAAATGAACAGAACGGTAATCGGGATCGACGTTGGCGGAACCACGACAAAAATCGTAGGCTTTCAGAAGAAAGAAAACGGAGAGAAGGTACTCATCTCTCCTCAGTTTGTGCGCGCGACCGATCCCCTCACCTCCATCTACGGAGCATTCGGAAAATTCACCTCGGAAAACGGTCTTGAGCTTAGTGACATCGACTGCATTCTGATGACGGGAGCAGGCTCCTCTGTGATCACAAACGGCATATACAATCTCAAATGTATCTCGGTTCCCGAGTTTTCGGGAAGCGGTATTGGTGGACTTTATCTCTCGGGACTTGAGGAAGCTGTTGTCGTCAGCATGGGCACGGGTACGGCGATCAATCATGCAAAGCGCACGGGGGTAAACAAATACGAGATCAAGTACCTCGGAGGAACGGGCGTCGGTGGCGGAACACTCGTGGGTCTTTCCAGAAAAATGCTGGGACTTGACACCGTTGATCACATTGAACAGCTTGCAGAGACGGGAAACCTTGATAACATCGATCTGCGCATCAAGGATATCTCCAGAAATCACAGCTATCACGGCATCAACGAAAATCTGACGGCGGCAAACTTCGGAAAGGTCTCCGACATGGCAACCCCCGCAGACCTCGCCCTCGGCATTTCCAACCTGGTCGCGGAAACGATTGCAATGCTTGCCGTTTTTGCCGCACGCGCATATTCCATCAAGGATATCGTTCTGATCGGTAATCTGACGAACATCAAACCGATCCGTGCGGTATTCGAAAGTCTTGGTGACAGCTTTGGCGTACACTTTATCATTCCCGAAAACGCACAGTTCGGTACGGTCATCGGTGCGGCACTGACGGAGGAATGAAGCTCCCTACTCTTATCCATTTATGCTTATATTAAAAACAGCTTGCAGCGTTTCTCTCGTTTTGGGCGTATGCAAGCTGTTTGTATTTTATCTGGCGTTTTGATATAAACATTTTTTAAAATGCTCTTTACAGATTGATTTTTTCATGATATAATATCTATGCCAAACAAATTTAACATTAGAATTAGGTATCATTATTCCCAAGGAATAGCTATACCTTTTTTCTGCCATAATCTTTTTGAATTCGGTAAAACCGCAAATTCCTATTAAAAGATTATGGTAGAGATACTTTAATTCTATTTAAATTTGTTTGGCGACAATTGGAGTTTGCGTTTTTCGGTGCGTTAACTCCGGTTGACGCACTTTTTTTATTGGAGGATATACTAATGAGATCAGTATTTGGCATTTTATTCTCAGCACTTATTGTGATTGGTATTTGTTTTTTTACTATACTATATTACAACAGCAATACAGAACGCTTTAGCAAGAAAAGATCAACAGAAACATCTAAAAGACGAAAATTTGGAAAACCAAGCAAAAAAATTACTATATGATTTCGAAACAATCCGAATACGGATGATATTGGGAAAAATGAATTTCGATTATGCATTGGGCTTATATGACGGTGAGATTGATTTCATTTCTGAGATACAAAATCCTCTTTCTAAGCTTCCCGATTATATTGACAATGAATCTCCTACTTTGGAAAAATTCCAAACAGAACTTTTTTCGAGAGTTGATCACTTTTTAAAAAGCACCCCTCTCTCTCAAGAAGAACAAGAATACATTCGAAAAGAAGCTTATTGGAAAATTGAGCATACAGATCAAAATGAACTTAATGAGATCATAGAATCATACAAGGAAGGGATTCCAAAAGAATTTTACTTTTTGAAAGGAAAAATAGACTTCACAGCAGCCTCATTAAGTCTTTTGATGAGCATTGCAGAAGACGAAGAAAATATGAAATTGCAAAATCATCTTTTAAAGATTCAAGAAAAAAGAAATTCACTATAACATCACTATTTAAAGACCTATAAAAGTTGAGAGGCAGTTCAATGAAACCGAACTGCCTCTTGTTGTTTGAATAGCACTATGTGATATCTGTTATTCAAAAGCATTTAAAATATTTTTCAGTCGTAAAGCTTTCCCCACCGCCGTTTTTTGACTACGTGGAACACTGCGAGAAGCGCGAGAACTCCGAGGATCACACCGCACCCGATATAGATCCCGTTTCCGATGCTGCTCTTTGCCTTCAGCTCCTCCCAAAGAATATTGAGCCCGCGAATCCCATCGGGTGAGAGGTTGAGATATGCCTGCGTTTTGACATTATTTGCGGTCTCCCCGTACAGAATATCGATCGCATCCTCATGCACCTCTGCCATTGCCTCCCTGTATTCGGGGTTGTTGACAACGGTCGTCAAGGGAGAGGCATAATACGTATAAAGCGCATTTTCGATCGCAATATCCTCACGGCACATGAAATCGATATATTCCATGGCAAGGTCATAGTTTTGCGAGCCTTTCGGAATGCACATGGCATCCACGTAGATGTTTGTCCCCTCCTCGGGATAGAAGAAGGAAAGCTTATCGTTTTCCTCATACATCGAAAGATAATCGCCCGCGTAATAGGCGGCGATCGCCGCGGAATCACTCTTCATTTTGTTGAAGATCTCATCCATGACGTAGCCTTGAACGATCTCCTTTTGCGTCAGAAGCTCGTCAAGCGCCTCTCTCCAACGCTCCTCATTGTAATCGTTCACGTCATATCCAAGCTTGTAAAGCGCGGTTCCGAAGGCATCACGGCTGTTATTGAACTGTAGGATATTTCCCTTGTACTGCTCATCCCACATCAGATCCCAACTGCCGATCTGCTCATCGTTTTCATCGACAATACCCGTATTGTAAATGACACCTACCATACCGTAGAAATAAGGAACGGAATAGGTGTTGCCGGAATCCCCCTCGTAGTAAACGTTCTCGCCCTTGAAGGACTCGTCAATATAGCGATAATTTTCAAGGCGGTCAAGCTCCAGAGGCATCAGAAGGTCGTCCTTGACCATGCGCTCGATCATATAATCCGAGGGAACGATCACGTCATACGAGGCAGAACCGCTTTTGATCTTGGCATACATGCTTTCGTTGCTGGAAAAGGTAGAATAGTTCACACTTACGTTTAAGCCCAGCTCCTCTTTGCAATAGTCCTCAAAGGCGCGGTTGACGTCAAGACTTCCCTCCGAGCCGTCGGAAATGTACTCACCCCAGTTATAGACATACAACGTCACCTCTTTGCTCTCCTCCTCGGCACAGGAAGAGAATGCAAGCACTGAGACAAGCACCAAAAGAAGCACCGCGACAGACAAATAAAGTTTTCTTTTCATCTTATTTGCCTCCCATTCCGTAGCCTACCGCCTTTTTCCTTGCTCTTCTCTCACCGAGAGATCCCGCAACGTTCACGGCGATCAAAAGGATGAGGATGGCAAAGATCAGAAGCGTACAAAGGGCGTACATACTGAACTTGACCTCATGCGCGGTCTGTGTGTAGATGTAAAGAGGCAGAGTTTTGAAATCGGGAGAGCTTACAAAATGGCTGATGACAAAGTCGTCAAGGGACAAAGTAAAGCTCATCATAAGCCCCGATACGATCCCCGGGCTGATATACGGAAGCTCAACGCGGAAAAAGGTCTGCACGGGAGTACATCCAAGATCCAACGCCGCCTCCGTCAGACTTTTATCCATCTGACGGAACTTGGGAAGCACCGACAAAATGACGTAAGGCAGATTGAAGGTCGTATGTGCGATGAGCATCGTCCAAAAACCGAGATAGCTTCCCGCATGCAACAGCTGCGCCACACCGACAAACAAAAGCATCATGGAAACACCTGTCACAATATCGGGATTCATCATCGGAATATTGGAAACCGTTTCCATCGTTCTCTTGTAATACTTGTTCTTCGAGCGCGAGATGCTGAATGCGGCAAGAGTGCCGATCACTGTTGCAAGCACCGAAGAGGAAACAGCCAGGATCAAGGAATTTTTCAATGCCGTCAGAGCCTCGTCGTTCCGGAAGAGGTCCGCATACCACTGTGCGGAAAAGCCCGTAAAGCTGTTAAGACTCCCCGATTCGTTGAAGGAAAAGAGGATCACCACAAGAATCGGCGCGTAAAGAAGCAGGAAAATGATTGCGATATAAAATCTTGACAAAAATTTCATACGATGATATCCTCCCCTCCGTCAGAAAATTTATTCATGACCGCCAAAGAGATAAGGATCAGAATCATCATCACAAGCGAGATCGCCGCACCGATGTAGTAGGTATCGGCAAGCTGGAACTGACGCTCGATCGTATCTCCCAAAAGATCGAAAACACCGCCGCCAAGCTTTTGCGAGATATAGAAGGTGCTGATGGAAGGGACAAACACCATTGTCACACCGGAGATCACACCGGGCATCGTCAAGGGAAGAATAACCTTGAAAAGCGTCTGTATGCTGTTGCATCCCAGATCCGATGCCGCCTCCAGATACCTGCCATCCAGCTTGGTCATAGAGGTATAGATCGGAAGCACCATGTAGGGCAGAAAATCATAGATCATACCAAGGATCACAGCCCCTTCCGTTCCGATAAAGGTGATCCGATCAAAGCCAAGGTGCTCGAGAAGCGAATTGACAAGACCACCGTTGTCGAGAAGCGCCATAAGGGAGTAGGTACGGATCAGTAGGCTGATCCACATGGGAAGCATCAGAAGAATGGTAAGAACACTGCGCGCACGCTCCGACATACGGGACATGCAGTAAGCCAGGGGATATCCGATCAGAAGGCAGACCGTCGTTGCGATCAGAGAAAAGCCCAGCGAGATCCCGAAGGTATGTGCATAAGATGGGAGCGAAAGAATGTTATCGGGAGTAAAGGCACCCGTGGAATCGGTCAGCGCGAAAAACAGGACGAAAAGCAACGGACCGATGATAAACATCGCGGACCACAAAACGTATGGGAATGCCGCAACCCGTTCAAAAACAGATTTCTTTTTCATTCCGCTTCCAGCTCCTCCGTTACGTCGGAAAGCTTTTCCAATTCATCACTGAAGGAGGAATAGTCTCCGAACATGCCCGAGAACTCGGACTTTTTCATAATGTGGAAGGCATCGGGATCAATGGAGAGTCCGATCGTCTCACCCTCTGCCACAAAATCGGTCGTCTGGATCATCCACTTAAAGCCCTTGACGTCAACGATGATCTCATAATGAACACCCTTGAAGGTCACGGCGGTAACAAGACCGCAAAGCATGCCCTTCTCAGGCGGAACAACGTCCACGTCCTCAGGACGGATAACAACGTCCACGGGCTCATTTTTATCAAAGCCGCCGTCCACACAGTCAAAGCTGTGTCCCGCGAGCTTTACACGGTAATCCGCCTGCATGATGCCGTCAACGATGTTGGATTCACCGATAAAATCGGCAACAAAGGCATTGATGGGCTCGTTATAAATATCGGTGGGTGTGCCGATCTGCTGGATCCTTCCGTGCGCCATAACAACGACAGTATCCGACATAGAAAGTGCTTCCTCCTGGTCGTGCGTGACGTAGATGAAGGTAATTCCTGTCTGATGCTGGATATTTTTAAGCTCATTCTGCATATCCTTGCGCAGCTTAAGATCCAACGCCGCCAAAGGCTCGTCCAAAAGAAGGACCTTCGGCTGATTGATCAGTGCGCGTGCAATGGCAACGCGCTGCTGCTGGCCACCCGAGAGTGTGCCCACCTTGCGACGCTCAAAGCCCTTAAGGTTTACCATGGAAAGCATTTCCTTTACCTTTGCCTTGATCTCTTCGTCGGGGCACTTCCGAAGCCGAAGTCCGAAAGCAATATTATCAAAAACGTTCAGATGAGGAAACAGCGCATATCGTTGAAAAACGGTATTCACCTGCCTTTTATAGGGAGGAACGTCATTAAAGCGTTTGCCGTCAAAAAGCACGTCTCCCTCGTCGGGGGTCTCAAAGCCGCCGATCATACGGAGCGTCGTTGTCTTTCCGCACCCCGAAGGACCGAGAAGCGTTACAAATTCCTTGTCGTGAATTTCCAGATCAATGTGGTCGAGAACGGTTTCTCCGTCATACGCCTTTGAAATACCGTTCAGCCGGATTAGCACATTTTTGTTCATTCCGCATAAATACTCCTTTAAGAAAAAATAAAAAAATATTCATGGAACAAAACGGACACCCTGTCCGCTGCCGGAACGCAATTTTCAAACGGCTGATTTTTCGAAAAAAACGTATCTCCGGCACTCTGACCATAAACTTACATCGTGTATTGTAGCATATAGCCGAGGAAATTGCAATAGGTTCCCCGAAAATAATTCAAATTATTTCAAAAAACTTCATTATTCACAAAAAAACGCAATCACTCGGAAAAAGGCGGGCTTACCATGTCAAAATCTTGAAAAAGCGTCCTTTTACTCCCGTTTCCTCAAAAATCCTCTTTTTTTGTCCCCAAAATTCAGAAAAAAAGCAAGCAGTGAGGCACACCGCTCAAAAAAGAGGGATTTACGCCTCACAGCTTGCTTTTTTACAGGCGAAATCATTCGCCTTTTTTCTTCATTGCAGCAGAAAAAAAATCGTCGATCTTCAAGAGTAGCTCCTCATTGGGCCGGTTATATCGCATTTTGTCCACCTTCTTGAAAAAGGCTGTCTTTACTTCCTCCGGTACAACCCCTCCGTGCGCCTCCGAGGTGCTCTTATATTCACTGTCTACGGACTCTATATAACCGACAGACTCACGGTGACGGAAGATCGAGCCGTGTCCTGCCTGACCGCACGCATCGAGCAAAAGCGTTTCCACGTGCGGATTTACGATCTCATCCTTATGTGCCACGACAGATGCACGGTCCACAGAAATCACCTCATCCTCGGTTCCGTGAATAAGCAAAACGGGGATCCTTGCGCGGTTGATCCCGTCCATGGCAGAAAGAGACGCGTATTTTCCAAAGATAAATTTTTGCTCGATCCAAACAAAGGGTGCCAGAAGAGAAACGCCCTTCCCCATGAATTTGCGAGAAAACTCCAGCATCATCTCCAAGGGACGCGCATAGCCCGCGATGCTCGCGGATGCGGTCACGTTGTGCGAAAAGTACAGCCCCGCCGAGACGGCATATCCGCCCCAGCTGTGTCCCATCAGACACACGGGAAGTGCTGACAGCGCCTTTTGAGATTCGATATAAGTCAGTGCCGCATCAAGATCCAGTGCGGACTGCACAAGTCCCACGGTTCCCTCGCCCTCGCTCTCGCAGGAGCCGGTTGCGTCGTACGCAAGCACACGCCAGCCGTGATCCACCATCCAGAGAAGATCACGCAGATAGCATTCGTGACCCGCGCCGATGCCGTGGGCAAAAACCAAAAGCCCCTTTGTGTTTTCCGCACCGTAGATGTATCCGTGCAAAAGGTTCTTCCCCGACAAAAAAGAAATCGGAGTGCGGGGATATTGCTCGGCATAATCGGGATAAAGCGTTTCTGCCATGGGTCCCTTCGGATAAGAAACTCTGTAGAAGCGTCCCTTAACGATCTTGTGTGTGATAAGCAAAAGAAGACCAAGGATGAGTACGAATGCCGTACAGCCAATCAAAACGGGTATCATGTTCGGTTTCCGTTCCCCTTCCTTAAAAATCTACGGTCCGCACCCGCGCCGTAGCGTACGGTGAAAACGTCTCCTGTTTTTCTGTCGAGAATGACAACGTCAACGACACTTTCCGTCACTGTCCCACGCCTCTTTTTATAACGGCTTCCGCCGTTATCCGTCATAGCATCGCAGTGGGTCTCAAGATTGACACATCCGTCGGGAGAAACGTATGCATCATCGCAATGTCCGTGACCCGAAAGAGTCAGAAGAACAAGTCCCCTTGCTTCGCGGAAATCCGCCCCCCTGACGCCGAAGACCATTCTTCTTTTGTTATACGCTTCAATTAGTTTTCCAAAGATGTGCGCAATGGGATTGGACCAACGAAGCTGCTCAAAAAACGGAATATGCCCGACGACAACCGCCGCATAGCCTGCGGGAAGTGCACGCAATTGCGCCGCAAACCACTCGATCTGCTCACGCGTTACGCCGACGCTGCAATCCCAAATTCCATCCTGATCCCATACGGGAGTCAGTTGCTCGTTGGTGTCGACCACTATGTATCTTGTTTTCGTATCGGCGTGATCAAAATAGTAGTACGTCTTCCCTTTCTCACCGTGCACACGGGAAGCTCCTTCCGAAAAGATCAGATCGTACACCTTGTCACCGGGAAGCACGATGCCCCGATCCGCGATTCCAAACTCTTTCCCGTAAATGTCGTGATTTCCGCGCACCATATACGGCTTTGCAAAGGAAAACGCTTCCTTGAAATACAAAACGTCCTCGAGCGCCGTCTCCTCATTGACCCAGGCACTGACGGTGTCACCGCCATAGATCACGGTTTCAATGCCCGTATTCTCAAGGATCGAGCGAATGATGGGGACAGACGCCATACCGTTTTGTCTGACGTGCGCATCCGCAAAAAACACGAAAGCCTCACAGCTTTTGCGGTCAGAAAGAAGACGTCTTACACGCGCATTCGCAAGATCGACCTGCGGCATAAAATAATCGGGCAAGCATTCAAAGTCCATCCTCGGTGTCAATTGTTCTCCGATGGGTTCATAAATGTATCGCGGCGCCCCTTTTTCCATTGCCGCCGCTCTGAGCTTTTCGTATGAATATGCCATTTCATCACATCCTTTTCACCCCTTTAGTTTATCACAACTCGGTCAAAATGTCAATTCCCCGATCTTACTTTTTGAAAGAATCCACCCTCGTATTCCCCCTCAAAAAACCTTGAAAAAAGGCTCATTGAAAAGAAAAGAAGAGAGAGTCCGTCCCCCGCTCGCAAAAGAAGATAAACCGCAACCGCCCAGATCAAAAAGAGAAAAAGGAAGGTACAGGCACGCAAAACGGATCTTGCAGTCGCTTCTCCGCAAAAGGAAAGCAAACAGCTTTCCAACATCCGCCCACCGTCGAAGGTGCGAATGGGAAGAAGATTCAAAAGCCCCAAGATCAGAGAGGCGCAGGAAAATGCAACGGCATAGCTGCTGATCCTCCAGAGGGGAGAGAGCGCAAGAGAGCACAGCAGGCTTGTCACGGGTCCCGCCGCACACAAAAGCCATTCCTCTCCGTAGGAAAGCACACGCCCGGAAACGTCAAGCCGCGCACCGAGAAAATCCATACGAAGGACCGAGAGCGGAACGTGCATCATTGCCGCCGCCAGGATATGCCCCCCCTCGTGAAGCATTGCGGCGGCAAGCGTTACAAGCGCCACCCCCGCACGATCCGTCAGGATCATCCATAAAAGCAATACAAACGCCATCGGGCGCATCCGAACGTGCCGTCTTTTCATCTCGTGTCTCCTTTCGTTTTGTTAAAGAGTATGAAAAAAACGCGCACGGTATGAGGACAGAAGACAAAAAGAAAGGAGCGCACAAACGCACAACGCATTTGAGGCGCCCCTCTTCCTTAAAGATTCACAAAAACAGTTTTCTGAACTGTCTCCCCTCACGCGCCGCGTGAAGCGTGTGTCGGAGAAGAGAAAAATCCGCGACAAGCGAATGCGGCTTTTTCTCGGGATCATCCTGGTGCATCGGCACAAAGTACACGCACTTGCGCGAAAGCATCGTCGCGATGTTTTTCAGATTTGCAGACAGTGCATCGTTGGAAGCCAATGCCAGGATCAGCGGTCTGTCGCAGCGAAGATGCGCCTTTGCCGCCATACACACCGAGGTATCGGTAACTCCGTTGGCAAGCTTTGCCAGGGTATTGCCCGTGCACGGTGCTATGATCAGCGCTTCAAGGGAGACAATAGGTCCCAGAGGCTCCGCGTCCGTGAGCGTATGAATGATCGGACGGTGGCAAAGAGCCTCAAGCTCCCGACAAAACGCATCCGCCCTCCCGAAGCGTGTATCCGTCTGACGGACGGTCTCGCTTACGATGGGTTGAATCTCATACCCCTCCTCTATCAGCTTACGCAATTCCTCAAGTGAACGTGCGTGTGTACAAAAGGAACCGCAAAATGCATAACCTAACATAGTTTCACCTCGTATCCGTTCGAAGTCCCTTTGCGAAAGGAAGCACCCCCTCTTCGCGAAGGATCGTTTCTATCGTATCCGCAATGATCTCTCCTGCGGTCTCGGGTGCGTATTTTCCGGGAAGTGAGGTTGCCCACACCGTTTGTATGCCAAGCGCCTCTGCCGCGGTGCGGTCAATGCCACCGGGTGCCGACGCCAGATCGATAAACAGGGTATGCACCGGGAGTTCTTTTAAGATCTCCTTCGTGAACAGGCATACGGGAACGGTATGAAAGATGACACGTGTAAAGGGGTCCATCCGTGCAAACGCCTCTGTTCCGCCATCTTCTCCGATCCTTGCAACGTCACAGCCGTACAGTGCAGCGCGTGCCAATGCCTCCTCGCGCCTTGCATAGACCGTCACGCAGGCACCGAGAGCGACCAGCTTATAAGCAAGCAGCTCGCCAAGACGTCCGTAACCGATCACAGCCATCCGCGTCCCCGCAAGGGTCACGGGCAGATGCCGCATTGCGATCTCGATCGCCCCCTCCACGGTGGGCAGTGCATTTTTTCTCTGCAAGAGCTCCGAGGTAAAATAATCGATACAATGCACCTCTCTGTTTTCCGCTTGTCGTACAAACACCTCGGAAAGCCGTCCTCCAAGCACGCTCTTTCCCGATGCAGCTTCAAAAAGAGTATCCAGCCGCAATTCCACCCCGCCTTCCGAAAGAGGGGTATGAAGACGTACACCGTCCGACGTTGCGGGTAGCGGCAGGAGAAGATGCGAGCCCTGTGCAACGGCATCGCGCCAATCGGCGCAATAGGTCACGTTTTGTCGGAAATCAGCGGGGGTACCCGTTCCCCACG
>SVSZ01000021.1 GCA_015064025.1 Oscillospiraceae bacterium
GGTTGAAGGAAGAAACCGAGCTTGCCGCAACGCTGATGAACGAGCAGAGCGATTTTGCTGTCTTTAATAAGTACTCGGATAACCCCGAGCTTCGTATTACGATTTTCGACATGGGCGGCAACGTTCTTTACGAGAGCGACACCAAAGCCCCCCTCGAAAATCACGCAGACCGTGAGGAAATCAAAAACGCACTTGAAGGCAAGCCCGATACCGTAGAAAGATATTCGGAAACCTTTCAGTGCGATATGACCTATTATGCAACCAAGACCGTCCTTTCGGACGGTACGGAGGTGGTCCTCAGACTTGCAGTAAGAAGTAGCCAAGTGACACCCTACTTTACCGCCATCATTCCGCTTTTCATCCTCGTTCTTGCCGTATCTCTCGTTCTTTCCTTTGTCCTCTCAACCTTTATATCCCGTAACGTTTCATCCAAGGTGACAGAGATCGGGGAGAGCTTAAAGAGCTTGAACGAAGGACAGTATGCACCGATCAAGACCGATATGAGCGAGCCGGAGTTGTATGGGGTTCTCAATCAAATCAACGAGCTGAATGCAAACATTCATAGTCATATCCGTGTTGCAGACGGTGAGAGAGTGAAGCTGAACGCCGTGCTTGATAACGTGTCGCAAAGCATTATCGCTCTTGACAAATCAAAACGTATCGTTTTCGCTAACAAGCGTGCGTTTGAAATGTTTAACGGAACGCACCGTGACATTGGAAGAGATCTTATTTACCTGATTCCCAAAATTGAGATATATGAAAATATCATAAATCATTTGACTGAGGATCATGCATTTACCTGCGCATACAACGACTTGACACTTTCCGTGGTTATCTGCAAAGTAACCGATGATGCGATTTCGCACGAGATATCGGCAATTATCATCGTTACAGATATCACGCAGGAAAAGCTTATTCAAAAGCAAAAAAGCGATTTCTTTGCAAACGCTTCTCACGAGCTCAAAACGCCCATCACCGTTATGCAGGGCTTTGCCGAGGTGCTGATGAACAAGGAAGGTATGGACGATACCTCCCAAAAACAGCTTGGACGGATTTATAAGGAATGCCAGAGACTCGGCTCTCTGATTTCGGATATGCTGATGCTTTCCAAGATCGAAAGCGGAGATGCTCCCAAAAGAGCGCTTTCCGAGGTGGCTCTTGAGGGCATTGCAAAAGAGGTTCTCGACGGGCTTTCCGAGAAGGCACAAAGCAGAAACATCACCGCAAGTATCGTTGGCTCTGCCAAAATATGCGCCGATCAAACCATGATTTTTGAGCTTGTCGAAAATCTTGTTTCCAATGCTATCAAATACAATAAGGACGGCGGCTCGGTAACGATATCTATTTCAGAAACAGATACAGGCGTAAGCCTTACGGTTGAGGACACGGGCATCGGTATCGAAAAAGAGCATCTGCCGCGCCTATGCGAGCGCTTCTACCGCGTGGATAAATCCCACTCCAAGCGTATCGGCGGCACGGGACTCGGTCTTGCAATCGTCAAGCATATATGCGCTATTTCAGATGCAGAGCTTTCCATCGAAAGCGAATTTGGTGTCGGTACGACCGTCACGGTTGTATTCAGTAAATAACAATTTTGCGGCAAGGAGCGAAAGCTCCTTGCCGCTGTGCTTTTATTCAGTGCCTTGCAGTGGTGTTTCCGGTGAGTATCATTGAGCCTTGAAGGTACAAGACTGCCTTGCAAAGCAAAACACCACGGACATTTCTTCCGTGGTGTTTTGCCTCAAAGATTGCTCCTTCGGTTTCTACAATTTTACCGCTAACCTTGCACACCTTCGCGGTGTTTTTTACGGAGCAGATTAAGCAACAGGGCAAACGTTGATCGCTCTGAGCTTTGCGCTGTTCTTAGGATCGGGCTCGGTATCAAAAGTAACCTTCTGACCTTCGGTCAGGGTCTTGAAGCCTTCAACCTGAATCGCAGAGAAATGTACGAACACATCATCCCCACCGTTGTCGTTGGAAATAAAGCCATAGCCCTTTTCCGCATTGAACCACTTGACTGTACCGTTATTCATCTCGGGTACCTCCATGTTAATAATCTCTGTACCCGGAAACGCGAAGCTTGCAAACGTGCTCAACACAAGGATCTAGCTCGAATACAGGTGTCATTATATCACAACAAATCTCGGTTGTCAATAGTTTTGTCAATTTTTTCTAATCAAATCGCACCTCGCTTTTTTCAATATGTCACATACCAAAAATGCAAAAATCAAGAAAATGTTTTTCATCATTCAAAAAAGCGTCCGAAGCCATTGAAAAAAGCAAATTCTTCTGCTATAATGATAGAAAAAGCCCCTCGGAGGAAACCGTGCAATACTTCGATCGATACGTATCAAATACTGTGGCAGGCTCCGCAAACCAACTTTTCTTCACCCCCGCGGATCCCTGTGAGCGTTGCGTGGGACGCGTATATTACCGCGTGCATGCGTCGGGAGAGTTCAACTATTCCTTCCTTTATTCAAACGTTACGGACAGCACCTTCGATCACGGTGACGTCTCGCGTGCCAACCGTGTGCTCGCCCCATGGACACTCCACGCGCTCCGCGTCGGAGTCACGTCAAGCGCCGATCCCGCCACCCTTGGGAGGGAGTGCATGTTCTCTGTTACCTTCGGCGGTAAAACCGAAAAAACAGTACAGCCGGGAGAATTTTTTGAAAGCGATCCCATAAGGCTCTCTGCCAACGCAGGAGAATACGTCTGTCTTGAATACGTATTCTCCGGCAGAGAGATTCCTTATCATGAGGAACGCATCATTCCCACATTCCGATACTTGAACGGTGTATGGACGGATTCCGCACACGTCCCCTTCCTCGGTATGCTGGGCTGTGAGAGAAACGTGAAGGCGCGCGTCTGCTTTTGGGGAGACTCGATCACACAAGGGATCGGAACCGAGCGTGATTCCTATACGCATTGGAACGCGCAGCTTGCACGCACACTCGGCACAGACTATTCCTATTGGAATCTCGGCATCGGCTACGGGCGCGCGACGGATGCCGCAAGCCTTGGTGCCTGGTTCTATAAAGCAAAGCATGCGGACCTCTGTGTCGTTTGCTTCGGCGTCAACGACATTTTGCAGACGGGGAACGCGGACCTGATCAAGGAAAGTCTTACCTTGATCGTACAAAATTTAAAAGCTCTCGGAATCGCGGTCGTTCTTCAAACCGTGCCTCCGTTTGATTACAATGCGGTACAGCGCACGGTATGGGAAAACGTCAACGCATACATTAAGAACAGCCTTGGAAACTTGGCAGATGCCGTTTTTGATACGGTCACGGTCCTTGGAACAGAGCATGCACCGCACATGGCGCGTTACGGAGGGCACCCAAACGCAGACGGCTGTGCCCTTTGGGCTCGGGCTCTCGCGCCCGTCGTCAAAAGCGTGCTTGAGCACGTCAAAAAGAATTGAGATAGCATAGAAAGGCAAAACACATGCGCATTTTAACACTCGGAGACATTGTGGGAAGTGATACGGTAGGTTATCTGAAAAAGAAGCTTCCCTCTCTCCAAATGCAAGAAAAGATCGATCTGACCGTTGCAAACGGCGAAAACGTCACCGACATCCGCGGTATTTCGGCGCTTGACGCGAGAGAGATCCTTGATGCCGGAGTCGATCTCATCACACTCGGTAATCACGCATTCGGCATGCGTGACATCGGAGATTTTCTTGATGCCAATCCTCAAAGGATCATCCGTCCCGCAAACTATCCTGCCGCAGCCCCCGGGAGCGGTTACACAGTTCTGAACGTTGGCGGCTGGCGCCTTCTTTGCATCAGTATCAGCGGCAGAGCTTTTCTTGACCCCCTTGCCTGCCCCTTTGAAACGCTTGATAAGATCCTTGCCCGCGAATCGGGTGCTTATGACGTCTCACTTCTTGATATTCACGGCGAGGCAACCAGCGAAAAAATGGCGATCTCCTACGATTTTGACGGAAAGATCCAAATCATGTTCGGTACACACACGCACGTCCCCACCGCAGACGAGCGTATCCTGCCTCGCGGCTCGGGTTATATCACGGATCTTGGCATGTGCGGTCCCACGGACGGCATCATCGGCACGGAGGCTTCGGACATTATCCGCCGTTTCCGTACGCAATTGCCCACAAAATTTCACGTCGCGCGCGGTCCTTTGTGCGCCATGGGAGCAATCTTCGATCTTGACGAATCGTCAAAACGCGTCCGCTCGGTCAAAAGGGTCACATTCTGAAAAAGCCGCGGACACAAAACGCATCCGCGGCAAAAAATCAGATATACCTATCCCTCATGTTCAATTGTAAAAGTCGTGATTCCCGATCGTGAAGGCATAAGGTCTGTTTTTGGAGATCCAATTCGACGTTGAAATACGGGGATTCATAAAGAAGAGTGCCGTATCCGAGATCGAATATCCCTCAAGACAGATCTTCGCGGCAATGACCGAGGAGGCAGCCGGTGGGTTGTAGATCGTACCGAAGGAAACGGGAGAGAACTGCGTTCCGTGCTTGCGATCAAAGATCACACCGTAAATGCTGTTCGGATAAGAGCGGTGGCGCACACGGTTGAGCACCACGTTTCCGACAGCGATCTGTCCCTTGAGAGATTCCCCACGGGATTCTGCGGAAATCAAGCGGGAGAGCCAGTACAGCTCGTCCGCATCATAGCTTGCCCATGAGACCATCGGAGCTCCCTTAGGAGACGTCAATTCCACGGCACGGCGTGCATTGTTCCATGAAAGCTCGCTGTTAAACGCACGCGCCAAGGGGCGGATCGGCACGTAAAGACTGCCGCTCCAATTCTGGATCTCACCAACAGTATAGTAGTAGTGACCGTTTGCATAGAGATACACCTCTCCGCTGCGCAGGATCAAGGTCATTCCGCTCTCCGTTGTGACGGTCGCGGTCGAGGTCTTACCATCCCATGAGAAGCTGCACCGATCAAACAGGTTGCAAAATTTGCGTAAGGGAACGTATGTAATCGAGTTCCATATCACACAATCCCCGTCCAGTATTTCAACACCGTCAAGATACACGTCGGTGGGAACACTGTCCTCGGGATATCTCACCGTACTCTCGGCACCAACTGCCACCGTCATAGCTCCAAGGAGGAATACCGCCGCAAACAAAGCGGACAAGAGGCGCCTGCCACGTCCGCTCCTCCTTCTCTTCGTATTTTCGTTTGTGATCATAGAATCACTCCTTTCTGTATTTTTCCAAGGGTGTCCTCCTTGCTGTCACTCATTGATTATAAAGGAAAAATACACCGAAATCAACCCACAGATTCTGCCTTTCCTACCCATATTCGGAAGTTGCGGAAGCTCTTACCAAAAAAGCACGAAAAAACAACCGACACTTACCTCATTTTACAAAAAAAGGAGCCACACGGCATGTATCATAAAAGCTATACTCACATATTCTGGGACTTCAACGGTACGATTCTCGACGATGCAGATGCATGCTTTAAGAGCGAGAACGATCTGTTTGAAAAATACGGTCTGCCCCTTCTCCCCTCAAAGGAGGTCTACAAATCTCTTTTCGGCTTTCCCGTAAAGGATTATTACAGGCGTATGGGCTTTGATTTCGAAAAAACGCCTTATGAGATCCTGGCGGCAGAATGGATGGAGCGTTATCTCATTCACGTCGAGAACGCAGCGCTTTGCCCGCACGTCGCCGATGCCTTGGAGTACGCCAAGGGTAAGGGCATCTTTCAGTGGGTGCTTTCCGCCTCAAAGCTTGAAATGCTTGAGGAACAGCTCACCGCTCTCGGTGTACGCTCTTATTTTGAAGGGATCTTAGGGCAGGATAATATCCATGCGGGAAGTAAGGAATACCTCGGGCGCGCCTGGCGTGCAGCAAATCCCTCTGCCCGTGTGCTTTTCATCGGCGACACCGATCACGATGCCGCCACCGCCCTTGCCATGGGAGCGGATTGTGTGCTTTTGACAACGGGACACAGCACAAAAGAGCGGCTTCTCTCCTGTCATACACTCTTCGTTGCCGAAAATGCATATAAAGCACTGACGCAGATCTTCGATTGATCCCTCACAAAAAACGTGACGCAGATGCGAATCGCATCTGCGTCACGTTTTTTCTTTATTTTCCTTGAATCAGCTGTTTGGTTCTTTGGATAAAGAGCACCAGATCAAAGAAGGGATGGATCACCTCTTCCACCTCGGAAAGATAGTCGATCATATCCGCAAGAATACGCTCAGCCCCCTCGATATCGTTCCTCGTCAGTGCGATATAGATCCCTGAAAGCCATTTACAGTACTCCCCGTGATAATATAGAATATCCCATGATTCCTTGTGGCAGGGATCCTCCAATGCGCGATTTTTCTCCACTGTTGCGGAAAAGGCATCCACCAGTGGCGTGATTTTTGCAAAAGAGGATTCAAGCGTGCGGTTTCCGATCACGCCTGCCTGTCTTGCATTGGCATCCTCAGAGCCCGTATCCTGCGACGTCACGTCCGTATTCTGCGCCAGCGCATCTGTTGGAAAGAGTGCGGAAATATGTTCAAGATAGTCCTTCGCAGCCTTCCAATCCGCACCGAACGCATCACGGAAATAAGCGTCGAAAAATTCCGCTTCGTCAAGAGAGGCGTCAAATTCAAACTCTCCGAGGATCGTTGCGGGAAGTCCCGTCGGGAAAAAGCAACGCTGGGTCTGGTCGCTCATCACACCGCCAAAGCCTGTCAGATGAAGCATTTTCATATCCTTGACAAGATTTCTTGAAAATGCCATATATCCGGGATCCTTATAGTGATCGGTATAAAGATAATACTCATACAAAAACTTCGGTCCGTCGAATATAGGCTTCCAAGCATCCGTAAAGGAAAGCACGAGATCAAAGCCTCTTTTGGAATTGTAATGATTTCGCTCCCACGTCGGAATTCCGTCCGCACAGCGACGGTCCGAATACATATCTCCGGGTGTGCGAGCGGCAGCGGTCGTCATGATAAAGCGGCGAGGGTTGTTGAGACGCTCCACGATGGGAGGCCAGCGCGTGTCCGTATACATGATGAATACGATCTTAGCATCGTTTCCGCGCTCTGTAAGAACCTCGTCCAGACGGTTGAGCATCCGCACGTAAAAGTCGGAAGGGGTTGCCTTGATACACTCCTCACACTCACAATGATTGTTTACGTTATCTGCCAGCCAAAAATGCAAAAAATCGATGTACGGCTTCTCTTCAAGATAATCTGCCAACCAATTGACGACCTTCTCGCGAACCCATTCCTGCGACATGCAAAGATGCGTAAAGAAGGGGGAGGAGGCAAACAGCTCTCTCTTTCCGCCAACAAGTGCAAACGCCTTTTTTGTCTCCTCAGGCACGTCGTAATGCATTCCCGAGATCATGTGGCGTACACCGAACGGCTCATTGAGTGCACCGTGTCCCAGCGCATGGAACTGAAGTCCGCATTTTTTGATCAACAGCTCCCATTCCTTTACGTACTCACAGTACACCTCATACGGCGGCTCAACGACGTCCTGCATCTTCGTATTGCCCGTGTGCCGATACCAGCGGTTCATATAATTGTAAGGAATGATCTGCTCGATCATAAAGAGATTCATATTGACCTTTGGAAGCCAGAGAATCGTGTCGCGCACGTGTTCAAATCCCACAGCGCCCTCGATGCACTGTCCGCGGAAGGGGTAATCTGCTTTCTTTCTGTACGTAAAGCTGTGTCCCGACATCTTCTTTTTGGGAATATATTCTCCCCCATTCCCCGGGCGCACCCATCTGCATCCTGCCGACTTTAGAAAATGATAGACTCCCATCAAAACGCTTCTCTCATTGCTTCCCGCAATGTAACCGGTAAGAGAGGTCACTCGCAGATCGATCACGTCATCGATCATCGGATCATCCACGTCATCGGCATCAAGACCCAAGTCCCCAAGCAATCCCAAAACGATTCCGTCCGCACATTCGCTTCCCACGCGGATGTGCGCCTCGATCCCCTCCTCCATCATGGAAAGGTATTTTGAAAGCTCCTCCGCGGCATAACGCAACGTTTCACTGTCTCTTACAATGCAGATATTCATATCGCACCTCCGATTTTGAGTTACTCCATTGTATCACAATAAAATTTCAATGTCAATATATTTATGAAAAAAGGCTGCTACTATGCACTATGGCACAGAAGCAGCCGCTTTTGAAAGATCACATATTTTCCGTCAGATAGTTGGAGTATTTCTTTGCCATAACGTACCAGTTGTGCAAGGATTCTCCCATCACAGCACCGCACGCTTCCCTGTAGAGTGCCCAGACAAACCAATAATAGGAGATCAGGGCAACGTATGCCAGATAATGGAATCTCAATACATCGTTGTACGCATCACCGCAATATTCCTTGATGAAGGCTTCACTCTCTTCGACCCCGTACATTGCGTCCATGATATAACAACCGATGTCACACCCGGGATCCGCGTTGCCCGCGTACTCCCAGTCGATCAGGATCGTCTCGGTTTCTGTCAGCATCCAGTTGGGTGCATAGGTGTCACAGTGACAGAATCCGGTCTTTACACCGTCACCGATTGTAGCACGGTAGCATTTTTCCACCTTCGCCTTCAGATCGTCAAAATCGGGAGCCGCAATCTCTCCCATGGAACGAAGAAGCTCTTCGATCTTAAGTGCCTCCTCCCACGGTTCAAAGCCCCAATCCACACTCAGATTTTTACTGTGAAGGCTCTTCATGACCGAGATCACCCGTTTTGAATCCTCAAAGGATGCATAATTCGGTACGCGGATCCCTTCCACAAAGTCCGAGATCTTCCACCCCTCCTCGCCGTTCATATAAACAAAGGTGGGATCTACCCCTATGGATTTTGCCAGCTCCAGTGCAACCTTTTCTCGTTTTCTTGAAATGATCTCCTCGGTTCCGTCTCCGGGGTGGCGGTATACGTATTTTCTCCCTCTTACCTCAAAGACAAAGGACGTGTTCGTCAACCCCTCCTTAATGGGTTTCAGATTGAGAATATCCCCCTCCTCACACTGCATGACCTTGCAGATGTTTTTCATGATACGGCTATGGGTATTATTCACGTAGTAAGCGTCAAACGCGCGAAGCTCTGCCAGAGAATCGAACTCGAAAATAACGTTATCGGGGTACACCTTGATCTCCATGGGCGGCAGCTTCTTTATGTTGTCGGCAAACAGATCCTCCCAGAGATTGCCGTCATAGTCACCGATCTCATGGTGCTCGTTGATAAGACCCACAAAGGCTTTGCTGAACGCCCGATCCCAATATACGTGACCGAGCATCACAGTTCCCTCTTCTCCGCTCTTTTTTACTTGTGCAACGTTTCCCTTTGCATCGGGAAGCATGTACCATTCGTTGGTTTTTTCGTTCACGCGGATCGCGGAATAATAGGACTGATAGACGTATGCCTCGAATACGTTCTCTTCAAAATAATCGTCGGAGGAACAGATATATGTATTTCCGATATACTTCTGTGCAAGATAAAGCGTATGCGTGTTGTTCTTGACATTGAACTCGGGGTTGATGATGATCCTGACTCCATACTTCTCCTCCAAGTAGAAGAAGGCTTCTTTCTTGTAACCGAGAACCAAAATGATCTCCTTGATCCCCGCTTCGCGAAGCTGTTCGATCTGACGCTCGATCAAAACCTCGTTCTTGACGATCAAAAGGCCCTTGGGCTTTTCCAAGGAAAGCGGCACAAAGCGCGAGGACATTCCCGCCGCCATGATGATCGCATTATCCACGCGATAAGGCGACAGGGCATCCATGCCCACTTCCGTGATCCCGTTCCTATCTACGTAGCCTGCAACCGTAAACGCCTTTAAGGTTTCGCTGACATAGCCTGTCGAAGCATTCGCCAAGGCTGCAAGCGAACGGCAGGTCTGCATGCCGTTTTTCTTAATTGCATAAAGCAGGTTAAATTCATTTCTTGTCATCGTACTCTCCTTATTCATCAATGGATTCGTCTTTCACATTTTTTGTAAAAAGCGCCGCAATCAGCACGGCGATCACACCCGAGATCAGCTTTGCCGCCATCATAGGAGCGATGCAAGCAGAGGCATTCGCAGCGGCAAACGCAAGATGATCACCGATCACAAAGGCGGCACAAACCGCAAATGCAACGTTGAGGATCTTTTCGCGTTCCTTCATTTTCGACATTGTTGCAAACATCGCCATGTTGTTGGCACAGCTGAGAAGGAATCCTGTCACACCCGCCTCGGTCATTCCGGTCTTGGCTGAAAATTTCTGCAAGGGCTTACGAAGTGCACGGTTCAGGAATGCGACAAAGGGGAGCGCCCCCGCCAATACCAATCCAACCGCCCCCGCAACGGCAATTCCCTCGCCCGTGGAGCCGAGAATATTGAAAAAGGGAACAACGGAAATATCAAACGCACCTGTTGCGGAAATGGGAAGAAGCACAAGATCCTTCAGGATGGCAAGTCCCAGACCGATCATTGCGCAAAGGTTGACAAGCTCACTGAATTTGATAAACACCCGGGTCGTGATCCGAGGCCACAGAGCAAGGCAGAGAACGATGAGCGCGGAGAAAACGATTGGGATGATCAGATTCAAAAGAACGGTGAATGCAGGGATCCCCAGCATCAAGCCGCCCACAAAGGTACCGACGGGAATTGCGGCAATTCCGTAAAGGATCCCCTTGGAAAACGCCGAAACATCCTTTTTCTGAATGGAAGCAAGCCCTACGGGGATGGAGAAAACGATGGTCGCTCCCATCATAGAACCGTAAACGACACCTGCCCACTGACCGATCAAGGCATCCTGTGCGACTGTTGCCGCAAGCTGGAAGCCGCCCATATCGATCGCAAGGATCGCAGTCACCGCCATGGAAGGATCAAGTCCCATCGCAGTATAAAGGGGTGTGAGTGTATGCTCGATCACCCATGCGATCTCCGGAACCAACGCAATGATACCCACGATCGCCATGCAAAGGGGACCGATCATTTCAATTCCCTTTTGGAATTCCTCACCCATCCCCAGCTTGTTTTTCAAAAACAGGCTGTCAAAAATACCGACCAGTGCAAAAAGCACCATGACCGCAACAACTCCGATAGAAAAATAGGACATCCTTCAAAATCTCCTTTGTTCATTTTCATTGATTATATCACATAAAATGAACATTGTCAATCGCTTTTCACAACAAAAAACGCCGAGGTATCCTTGTTGCTTCACAGCGTGCAACAAGAATACCCCGACATAAAAATATACGGTGTAAAACGGTGAGCGGAATAAAAATTACTTCCCCTGATCTGCAAATTGGACGCTTCCCGCCTCTGCATCCATCGATTCAACAATGGCAATAGACTCCAGGTGGTAGCCGAGATTACGAATGGCTCTTCCACCGAATTGAAAGCCCTTTTCGATCACGATGCCCAACCCCTCAACAGTAGCGCCTGCTCCTTCGGTAATCGAGATCAAGCCCTGCAAGGCGCATCCGTTGGCAAGAAAATCATCGACGATCAGCACGTGATCCTCGGGACCGAGAAATCTCTTGGAAACGATCACACGGTTTTGCGTCTTGTGGGTAAAGGATTCCACCTCGGCAACGTAAACGTCCCCGTCAATATTAACGCTCTTGCTTTTCTTTGCAAAGACCATGGGAACTCCGAAGCAACGCGCCACCGCGCACGCAATGGCGATCCCCGATGCCTCAATGGTGAGAACCTTGGTGATCTTTTTATCCTTGAATCTCTCGTAAAACTCTTCGCCGATGCGGTCGATCAGCGCAATGTCCATCTGGTGATTGAGAAAACTGTCAACCTTCAGTACGTTTCCTTCCTTTACAATTCCGTCTTTGAGAATTCTTTCTTCCAAAAAGTTCATTTTGTACCTCCTGATGAAAAATCAGCGCTCCTCGCGGAAATAGTTGACTCCCAATGCCGCCGGTAAACCGCTGGCACCTCGCTTGTTTCTGATCGAAGTCACGACCAGAACGACTGCAGTAATGATAAACGGCAACGCCTGATAAAGCTGCGTGGGAATATCTCCCATCCATCCGCACACCGCAGGAAATGCCAGCGCAAGGCTGCCGCCTGAAACCTGCAGCGTGTTGAAAAAGCCGAAAACAAACGTACCGAGAAGTGCCAGCACGGGGCTCCAGTTTGCAAAAATAACCAACGCAACGGCAATCCAACCGTAACCGCCGATCCAGCAGGCACTGTTAAAGGAGCCGGACATGAGCAACGCCATATAGTAACCGCCAATACCCATGATACCGCACCCAAGACAAATGTGCAGATATTTCATAAGATTTACATTGACTCCGACGGAGTCGGCAGCACCCGGATTTTCACCCACCGCACGCAGACGAAGACCCGTTTTTGTGTGCTTAAGATACCACCACATGGCGACGGCGATGACAATTCCGAGATAAACCATGAGATTGTGGCTGAAAAGCCCTTGACCGATGATGGGGATCTGGGAAAGTCCCGGAATCGGAAGGTCCGCAAAGCCTTCTTTAACACCGGCATAATCGTTCATAGAGGGCCAGACCTTGCTTTTCACGCTGTTTCCCACGAAGAAATAAACACCGAGTCCAAACGTAGTGAGCGTAAGACCCGTAATATTCTGATTTGCCTGCAGAGAAACCGTTAAAAATGCGAATAAAAGACCGCACAGTGCCCCTGCAACAAACGAAACAGCGATTCCAACGCCAATGCTGTTCGCATAGCAGCCCACAAGATAACCGAAGATCGCACCGACAGCCATTGTTCCCTCAACGCCGAGATTCAGGCTTCCCGATTTTTCAACGGTGATCTCCCCGACCGTACCGTAAAGAAGAGGAATATTGTAGACAATGATGGCGTGTATAAACGCGGTGATGACACCGATCTTATCCATTCTCGCTTCCTCCTTTCTTTATACGGACGATACGGAAGCGGATAAAGAAATCCGCCGCCAGAACAAGGAACAAAATGATTCCCTGCAGCATATTTGCAAAGCTGGAATCCACCTGCGCAAAGGTAGATGCGGCAATCGTCGAGCCGAATTGAAGCACCGTGATCAATGCCGAAACCACAAAGATCATTCCCGTATTCAGCTGTGCAAGCCATGCCACAATGATACCCGTCCAACCCACGTCATTTGTGATGGAGGTAGAGAGCACACCCGCGGTTCCCACCTTAAAGGCAGCTGCAAGACCAATGAGTGCTGCAGAAATAAAGACGGTACGAAGTACGATCCAATTGACCTTCATTCCCGCATAGTGAGCCGTCCCTGTGCTGTCGCCGACAACGTTGATCTCATATCCGTGCTTGGTTCGCTTGATATAGACGTAAACCAGCACGCCGATGATCAGCGTCAGAAGCAAGCAGGAGTTCAGTTTGAAATTCTTTCCTATTGGAATCAGCGGGAAGGAAACGATATCCGAGAAGCTTTGGAAGACAGGACGCGTGGACTCGGTTTGCAAAAAGAAGTTCCAATCCGCTTTTGTGTCTCCGAAAAACATAAGGATATACAGTGCGATGTAGTTGAGCATCAAGGTCATCAAGGTCTCGTTTGTTCCGAATCTGACCTTAAGAGCGCCCGCGATCAATCCGTAAAGTCCCGATACAAGCATTGCGAGAAGGCACATCAGAACAAGCGTCAAGGGCATAGGAAGCGAGGGACCGAGCTTAAGAGCAACAAACGACGCAGACAATGCGCCCATGATAAACTGCCCCTCTCCGCCGATGTTCCAAAAGCGCATTTTAAAAGCAAGTGAGAGTGCAACGGCAGTGAGAACCAACGGTAAAAACTCGTTGATATAGTTCATCACAGCCATATGAGCATATCTGTTACCTACAGTGCCCATGGTGAGCATTTTGTTATAGTAAGCCAACGGATCGACACCGATGACAAGCAGCATCAATGCGCCGATCAAAAAAGCAAGTACGATTGCCGCAAGATAGAGAGAAATGCGCATCCAGACAGGACACTTGTCTCTTTTTACAACGTGAAATCCCATCCTTATGCCTCCTCTTCCGACGGTGCGTTTTCAATAAGCGAATCCTTGGCGATTCCCGCAGGCTTATCTGCGTACCTTTCAGACAGATCCAACGCCCCTGTCATCATAAGTCCCAATTCTTCCTTGGTCGTTTTATGTGCATGGACCACACCCATGACCTTACCGTGGCAAAGAACCATGATCTTGTCACAAAGTGCCATCATCACATCCAGATCCTCGCCGACGAACAGAATGCCGACACCGTCCTTCTTCTGCTGATTGAGAATGTCGTAGATCGTGTAGGATGAATTGATATCAAGGCCTCGCACGGGATACGCCGTAACAATAACGTTCGGTCCTGCCTTGATCTCACGTCCGAGCAATACCTTCTGCACGTTTCCGCCGGACAGACGGCGCACAGGGGTATGGACAGAGGGGGTCACCACACCGAGATTGCGGATCACCTCTTCCGCGTCCTTGTACCCTGCCTGTCGATCCACAAAGGGTCCCTTTGACGCTCTGTACTTTTTCAAAAGCATATTTTCAGCCACGGACATAGAGGGTGCCAATCCCATTCCCAATCGGTCCTCGGGAATAAAGGACATGGAAATTCCCTTTTCAAGGATCTCCTTCGGAGACAGCCCTACGATGTTGTCACCCTTATGGATCATCTGCCCCTCCGAGATCGGACGCAGACCGGCGATCGCCTCACAAAGCTCCTTTTGTCCGCAACCTGCAATTCCCGCAACACCGAGGATCTCACCGCCGCGGATATAAAAATTGACCTTGTCGATCGCAACGGCGTTCTCATCGTTCTTGATCGTAAGATCTCTAACCTCCAAAAGCGGCTTTGTCGTTTCCACTACGGGACGGTCAATGTTCAGATCGACCTTTCTTCCCACCATCCATTCGGTCAGCGCCTGCTCTGAGGTCTCGCTCGTGTTGACTGTGGTAATATACTCGCCCTTGCGCAAAATTGCCACGCGGTCGGAGATCTCCATAACCTCGTTGAGCTTGTGCGTAATGATGATGATGGCGTGCCCCTGCTCCTTCATTTTGCGAAGAACCGCAAAAAGCTTCTGGATCTCCTGCACGGTGAGCACCGCAGTCGGCTCGTCCAGAATAATGATCTTGGCTCCATAGTAAAGCACCTTGATGATCTCAAGCGTCTGCTTTTCGGAGACGGACATGTTATAGACCTTTTTCCGAGGATCTATTTCGAAGCCAAACTTATTCGCCATCTCTTCAATGCTGCCATAGCGGTTCTTTCCAAGCACCCAGCCCGTTTTCTCCTTGCCCATCCAGATATTATCTGCCGCAGAGAAAACGTCCACCAGCTTGAAATGCTGATGAACCATACCGATTCCAAGGCGCTTTGAATCCTCGGGAGAATTGATGGAAACCTCCGCGCCGTTTACAAAAATGCTTCCCTTATCCGGTTTATAGATTCCCGAAAGCATATTCATCAACGTGGTCTTTCCTGAACCGTTCTCACCGAGCAATGCCAATATCTCACCTTCTCTGACAGCAAGATCGATATCCTTATTCGCAACGGTGGGACCGAAGCATTTGGTAATCCCACGCATTTCTATTGCGTACTGTTCCGTCATGAAAATCCTCCTTTGTCTCTTGCATACTTGATTCCGAAGCAATGAAGAAAAAACAAAAAAGCCTTGTTCTCTCTTCATCGATCCGGACAAAGCGGTATTCCCCGCCGCCTCTCCTTCGTTTTCTGAAAGGAAACGGAGCGGTCGGAAAGATCCGGCCGCTCCGGAGAAATCGGCTAATTACTTAACCTCAGTTACACCCTCTACAAAGTAATCCATTGTGCCGGTGATCACGCCATCCTCAACGGAGGCACCGCCTGCAGCGACGATCACGTTCCCCTTGTTATCAACAAGAGCTGCATTTGCCTTCTCTACGTTACCGTCCTTATCGATGGTCAGCTTTGCGCCGGAGAATACGTCCCACTCACCGTCAACGATCAGCTTACGTACTGCCTCGATCGCCTTGTCGGTGTTTGCTGCGCAGTTCTCGCTCAAAGGAGAAACGTCAACGAAGTTCTCCTTCAGACCGCCGTAGTATGCGGAGGTACCCATCTTCTCTACAAACTTGTCCGCGCTCTCGCAGTCCATTGCAGCCTGCATAGCGGTCTTGTAGTAAACGTCCCAGTGCCAGATCGCAGCAGTAAGGTGCGCCTTGGGTGCATCGGGAGTCATATCGGAGTTGTATCCGCAACCGTAAACCTTCTTGTCCTGTGCAACGATCTGAGGCTGAGCGGAGTCACAGTGCTGAGCAATGATACCGCAACCGAAATCGTTGATCAGAGCCTCTGCAAATGCCTTTTCGTTCTTCTCATGAGCCCATGCACCGAGATTCTTTACGTAAACCTGTGCGTCGGGATTAACAGCCTGTACACCAAGTGCAAAGCCGTTGATACCGGATGCGGTTTCCGCATACTCAGTACCGTAAGCTGCTACGTAACCTACGTTGTTGTTGCCAATTTCAAGGCTCTTAAGACCTGCAGCAATACCGGAGAGGTAACGAGCCTGGTAAGCACGTCCGAAGTAGTTGTTGAAGTTGGTATCGTTGCTCTTGTAGCCCGTAGCATGAGAGAAGATCACGTCGGGATACTTGGTAGCAGCCTCTTCCATAGCATCGATGTAGCCGAAGGAGATACCGAAGATCATATTCACGCCCTCACCTACCAAGGTGTCGATTGCGGCGAGAACCTGCTGCTTATCCTCGGGAACGTTGTCCACGATGAAAAGCTGCTTTTCGGTGTCAAGGTTCAGCTGCTTCATAGCGGTGGTGATGCCGTTATGATGTGCATACGTGTAGCCTGCGGTGTCGCTCTTGCTGTTGATGTAGATGGCACCGACCTTGAAATCGGTCTCCTCTTCAGGCGCCGTACAAGCAACGAGCGCCAGAAGCATCACGGTTGCAAGAAGCAATGCGATGATTTTTTTCATAGTCTTCCTCCAAAAAATGTTTTTATCCGTTCGGCAAAGCCGCACTAACAGACGACTATATTTTACATCTAAAAAGAAAAAAATGCAATAGTCTTTTTCGAATTTCTGCAAAATATTTTGTTGTTCTCCATTTTTTGCGTCCGATTCCGTATTTTTTTTAATGCTACGCTTGTTTTTTCATCATCTCTTGACTTTTCTGCATTTTTTGATTATAATGGTGAGAGGATGGCGCTCTGCGCGCGACACATAAGATATCAACTTTTTCCGCCACATAACAGCATCAGAGAAAGGGGGGGCTTCTATGGAATACATGGGAACCGAAATGAGGGACGCACTTTCTGTCAAGGAGATCTTTACCGTGCTCCGTCCAAAGATTTCAGAGACCTATCCCGGACGCGGCGAGGCGCATCCCTTTCCCGAGATCTTTTATCTCTCAAAGGGACATCACATCCTTTTGCTCGACAAAGAGGAATACGCGCTCTCCGCAGGAGATATGATCATCTATGCCCCCAATTCCTTTCATGAGGCGAGTCGGCACCGTCCGCTTCTTGCCGAAGCCGCCGTTCTTACTTTTGAAGCGGAATCGGACATTCTTTCCTCACTTTACAACAGAGTCATTACGCTTTCCCAAAGGCAAAGAAGCATGCTGGATGCTATGATCGACGAGGGAATGCGCTATTTTTGCGGAAGGCCCTTGGGGGATCCCATTTCGGGAATGGTTCTCCGCCCGGACGTCTCCCCAACGGAGCTTTGGGGACTGAAAAAGCAGATCGAGCTGTTTTTGATAGACGTTTACCGTTTGCAGGGAGAAAAAGCCTCCGAAAGCAGGAAGGAAGCAAAATGGGACTCGGAATTTTCATCAGCCGTCCGATTTTTACAGGAAAATCTCACCGCACACCTGACACTGGAGCAGATCGCACGCGGATGCTCCATGAGCGTCTCAAAGCTTAAGCTCCTGTTCCGTAGCAAAGCGGGAATGGGACCGATCGATTATCTGATCAGACTTCGCATCGAGCGTGCGCAAATTCTCATCGATGAAGGAAAACTCAATCTTACGCAAATTTCAGAGGAGCTGGGCTTTACATCTCTCCACTACTTTTCCCGTCTCTTCAAGCATATTACGGGACTATCTCCGTCAGAATACGCAAAGAACAGATAACGAATCAAGGAGCTGTCTATGTCAATCACATCGCTGTATATTGATCCCGGAACAGGGAGCATGCTTTTTACGGTGCTTTTGAGCATCCTCGGCGCGGCATTCTATTCCCTCCGCATGCTGATCGTAAAGATCCGAATGAAAACGGGCGGAAAGAACGTCGCGGACAACTACAAAAGAATCCCCTTTGTCATTTTTTCGGATGATAAGCGCTACTGGTCGATCTTTGATCCCATCTGCCGTGAAATGGACAAGCGCGGAAAGGACGTCGTGTATCTCACCTGCTCCCCCGACGATCCTGCGCTCTCCTCCCCCTATAAGCACCTTAAGGCAGAATGCCTTGAGGGGAACAAGATGTTCTCGAGACTGAATTTTCTGAACGCAACCATCGTTCTGTCCACCACTCCCGGGCTTGACGTCTATCAGTGGAAGCGCTCCAAAACGGTACAGTATTACGTGCATATCCCCCATGCCGCCAGTGAGATCATTCTCTACAGAATGTTCGGCATCGACTATTACGACGCGATCCTGCTCTCCGGTGAATATCAGGCAAATGATATCCGTAAGCTGGAGAAGCTTCGCGAGCTTCCCGAAAAAGAGCTTTTGACCGTCGGCATCCCCTACATGGATGAGATGGCAAAAAGGTATGAGGCGGTGGGTCCTGCCCCCGAGCATCCTCGCACCGTGCTTCTGGCTCCCTCGTGGGGTAAAAGCGCGATTTTCAGCGTTTGGGGCAAAAAGATCATCGACGCATTGCTGAAAACGGGGTATCACGTGATCATCCGTCCGCACCCGCAGTCCTTCAAATCCGAGACCGAAATGATCGAAAGGCTGATGTCGGAATATCCGAATTCCGACCGGCTGGAATGGAACCGTGATACGGACAATTTCGAGGTGCTCCGTCGCTCCGATATTCTGATCTCCGATTTCTCGGGCGTTATCTTCGATTTCACCTTGATCTATGATAAACCCGTCATTTACACAGATCCTCAGTTCGATACAAGCCTTTACGACGCCTGGTGGCTGAAGGACCATCAGCTTTGGACGACCACCGCCCTTCCGCGACTTGGCAAACAGCTCACGGATGAAAGCATGGAACATATGAAGGAGCTGATCGACTCCTGCATCACCGACACACAGTATGCCGAAGGCCGCCGCAGCGTAAAGGCGGAGACCTGGGAGCATTTCGGGGAAGGCGCTGTGCGCGTTGCGGACTACCTCGAAAAGCGATACGAAGAACTGACAAGGAAGGAGAAATAAATGGACTTCTTTACCATCCTCAGTACCCTGCTTTTGGGTCCCTTAAAGCTTGTTTTCGAATGGATCTTCCAGCTGGCGAACGAATTCGTATCCCACCCCGGCATCTCCATTATTTTCTTAAGCCTTTGCATGAACATCCTGGTGCTTCCGCTCTACAGACGCGCAGACGCCATGCAGGAGGAGGCACGTGACGTTGAAATGAAGCTCCGCGACGGCGTCGCTCATATCAAAAAGGCATTCTCGGGCGACGAGCGGATGATGATCCTCCAGACCTACTACCGCCAGAACAATTATAAGCCGACCGACGCGCTCAAGGGCTCTCTTTCTCTGCTCCTTGAAATTCCCTTCTTCATGGCGGCATATCAGTTTCTTTCCTCTCTTGAGATCCTTCAAGGTGTCTCTTTGGGACCCATCAAGGATCTTGCAGCTCCCGACGGACTTTTGGTGATCGGCGGTGTTGTGATCAACCTTCTCCCTATCTTGATGACGCTCATCAACGTCATTTCCTGCGTGATCTATCTCAAGGGCTTCCCGCTCAAGAGCAAGATCCAGCTTTACGGAATGGCGCTCTTCTTCCTCGTATTTCTCTACACCTCTCCCGCAGGTCTTGTATTCTACTGGACGCTCAACAATCTCTTCTCTCTCGTCAAAACGATCTTCTACAAGCTGAAAAATCCAAAGCGGATCCTGCGGATCCTGACATGCGTCCTCGGTGTCGCATTCATGATTTTCGGCGGCTTTATATATCAGACGGATTCCACCGCGAAAAGATCGTTTCTGATCGTACTGGGCGCACTCCTGCTTCTCCCCATGCTTCTCCCCTTCATCAAGTCGCCACCTTCTCAAGCAGAAAAGGCCAAGCCGATACCGAAAAGGAGCCTGTTTGTCTGGGGAACGCTCTTTCTGACCGTGCTTGTGGGTCTTCTGATCCCCGCGACCTTTATTTCCGCCTCCCCGCAGGAATTTGTGGACATTTCCTACTTCCACAATCCGCTTTGGTATCTCGTCAGCTCCCTTTGCATGGCAGCAGGGCTCTTCCTTGTCTGGCTTGGGGTTTTCTACTGGCTCGCAACTCCGGGCGGCAAGGTGATCTTCACAAGGATCGTATGGATCCTTTGCGGCGTGATGCTTGTAAACTACATGTTCTTCGGAACAAATCTCGGAAACATGAATCCCGCCCTGCAATATGACACCGGTATGCAATTCACCAAGGCAGAAATGATCCTGAACGTTACCGTACTGTTTGCCGTCGGCATACTGTTTTACGTTTTGATCGTGAAATGGCAAAAGCTCGTCTCCCTTGTCCTTATGACGTCTGTCGTAGCCTTCGGCATTATGTCGACAGTCCACGTGATCAACATCGGGGTACAGGTAAGCTCCCTTGAAAAGCAGCAGTGGGAAACACACGCTTCCTTCGATTTGAATAAAAACGGTAAAAACGTTGTCGTGATCATGTTAGACCGCGCAATGGGACTGTATACACCTTATCTCTTCAACGAAAACCCGGAGCTGCAGGAGCAATACGCAGGCTTCACTTATTATCAGAACACTATCTCCCACGGCGGCTATACCAATTTCGGAAGTCCCGCACTGTTCGGAGGCTACGAGTATACGCCCGTGGAAATGAACAAGCGCGACCGAGAGCGTCTTGTGGATAAGCACAACGAAGCGCTCAAGGTCATGCCGGTTCTCTTCAACCAACACGGCTATAACGTCACCGTATGCGATCCCGTGTACGCAAATTATCAATGGAACTCAGACACATCGATCTTTGATGAATACGAGGACATCGACACCTACGTAAGCGAAGGTGCATTCAGCGAGATCGAACCGATCAAGCTCACCGTCGCCACCAATCACCGCAATTTCTTCTGCTTCGGATTCATGAAAACCATGCCGCTCTTCGTGCAGCCCATTCTCTATGACGGCGGCACCTACCGTCAGATCGATGTTCATTCCCCCGACACGCCCGTCTATCATGTGCAAACCATCAAGGAGGGGTCATCCACGGTCGCCGAAGGCTACAGCCAATCCTTTATGAAGAGTTATAACACGCTGAAGCACCTCGGGACCATGACACAGATCACAGACAGCAGCGAGAACACCTTCATGTATATCGCAAACAACACCACGCATGAACCGATGCTCTTGCAGGAGCCCGATTACGTTCCCACCTACAGTGTGGATAATACGGTATACGACGCAGAAAACACGGAGCGCTTTACTCTGAACGGGGTCACGCTCGACATGTCCTTACCCGATCAGATCAGGCACTATCAGACCAACATGGCTGTGATGATGCAGATCGGTGATTGGTTGGACTACCTGCGAGAGGAAGGGGTATATGACAATACCAGGATCATCATCGTCTCAGACCACGGACGTGATCTGAAGCACACGGAAAAGCTGATGTGTCAAGGAAACGACCTTTCCTTCTACTTTCCTCTCCTTTTGGTAAAGGATTTCGACGCGACGGAATTCGCGGTTTCGAATGAATTCATGACCAATGCGGACGTCCCGACGCTGGCAACGGACGGATTGATCGAAGCTCCCATCAATCCCTTTACGGGAAAAGAGATCAATTCCGACGAAAAAACGGCACACGATCAGTTTATCACAACCTCGGGAATTCACCAGGTCACGTACAATAACGGCAACACCTTTCTCCCCTCGGGATGGGCGAAGGTGACAGACAATTTGTGGGACAAGAGCCAATGGAGCTTCTATACCAAGGAAGCTGTTTTGAAGGACCACGCATTCCCCACCCCGTAAAAGTTATCTAAAGGAAAGAAGCTATTATGATCTCCGGCATCATCGCCGGTGCCACATGGGCACTGGAAACAGTCATTTTGGGGATCGCTCTCGCGATGACCCCCTTTGTGTCCGACGAGCAAGCGATTTTCCTCGCCCCCTTTGTCAGCACGTTTCTGCACGACGCCTGCTCAGCGCTTTGGGCACTCCTCTGTAATACGCTTTGCGGCAGGCTCCCGGACGTATGGCGCACGCTCACCTCAAAAAGCGGAAAATGGGTCGTCATTGCCGCCTTGATCGGCGGTCCTGTCGGTATGACGGGCTACGTCTTGGCGGTAAGCTATATGGGAGCCGCCGTCGGTGCGATCGCAAGCGCGATCTATCCCGCGGTAGGAAGTGTACTTGCCTATATTTTTCTCAAGGAAAAAATGAAATGGTATCAATGGATCTTTCTCATCGGTACACTTCTGGGAGTTTTGGGACTCAGCTTTACCCCGGATCTTTCGGTTGAAAGCTTTGGACTTGGGCTGCTCGGTGCGCTGATGTGTTCCTTTGGCTGGGGGATCGAAGCGGTCATCCTCGCAAAGTGCCTCAAGGATCAAGACGTAAAGGACGAGTGCGCTTTGCAGATCCGTCAAACAACCTCCGCGCTATGCTACGGTGCTGTGATCTTTCCTCTTCTTGGCGGTTGGAGCTTTACGGCAGACCTGTTTACGGCCGATACGGCATGGCTTCTTCCTACCGTTGCGATCGCCGCCCTGTTTGCCACGCTCTCCTATACGTTTTATTACAAAGCAATTGCAAGCATCGGTGCGTCCCGCGCAATGGCACTGAACGTCACCTATACGGCTTGGGCTATGATCTTCACCGCCCTGCTCCTTGGAGATTTCAGTGTCCTCTCTCCTATGAGTGTCCTGTGTGCCTCCATTGTATTGATATGCGGAATTTTTGCGGCAACAGATCTTAAAAAGCTATTCCCAAGCAAGCTATAAATCAATACGCCGCGCGCAAAATGCAAATGCCTTTTGCGCGCGGCGTATTTTGAAAATATAATGCCTTATGCTTTAAAAATCAGATAATACATAGAACGTGACTCATCGCCGATCGTAAAGCGGAGTTTTCCATTCTCTCTCTCGGTAGGAACAGAGCCTATGAAGAATCCCTCGGCACCGACCGCTTTTACCACAAGATCGCTGACATCCGTCTCGATCTCGACCGTCGCACGGATGGGCTCGATCATGACGGGAGCCTCCCCCATATCGACCAAGCGATCCCCCTCCATGGAAAAGCCGTTATTCCGTGCACGCCCGACCGCGCTCAGAAGCAAATTGTCCGAATGTGAGATTTCCTCATCGGTAAGTGAGCTGATGGCGATCACGGCAAAATCCGTGCGACATTCCACTCGCATTCCCGAGAGTGCGGGAAGCTCCTTTCCACCAAGGAAGCCGTACACACACTTGGTACGCGGTGAATCTATATAACCAAAGCCTTGCTCTCTGTCACGGAAAAGCTCTCCCGTGTCGGAGCGCAGGATCTTTTCCATCTCCTCCTCAGGACGCTCATCAAAACGAGAAAAAGAGAGATCGGTATTCACGCGGTGCTCCTCAAAGTGCAAATATGCCCCCTTCCAGTTATATTCGTGCTTTGAGATCGGACAAACGGTGAGCTCTTCCCGCGCGGGTGCAACGTCGCCGCGTCTTGTCATGAGCGCGGCATGGTAAAAGAGTCCGAATTTGGCAGGATCGTTCCATGTCGAATAAAGGCCGACGCGATAGGGCGTGTCGCCGATCTTTGCGCAGCTGACCTCTTTCCCCAGCATCCGTGCATCTTCAAGCTTCGCCGTATAGGAATAGGTATGGCAAGCAAAGCCCGACCATTCCTGAAGGCATCCGATCGCGGCATTGTAAATGGGAGACTCCGCTCTGAAATCGTTGGGCCACGGCATATCCCACTCCGAAATGAACAAGGGCTTATCCGAATAAGAGGAAAGCGCGCAATGAGCGAGATACGGCTCCTCACACTGACTGATTGTCACATGCGCACAGCTCTTTTCAAACTCCATCCATTTCCCGTGGAAAAGATATGCGTGATCGTCGGTATAATCCATCCCGGCTTGTGACTTCATGTTGCAGGGAGTATGCCCCATATTTGTCCCGGTGATGGGAATTCTGACACCGATCTTACGAAGGTGCGCCCTCATCTCCTCAAAATATTCCGCTTGAAGCTCAGTCTTAAAATCGTTAAGCAGATCGTTTTGAAGATCGTTCGGATCGATCTCATCGGTTGAAAGCGTCTCTTTTGAAATGCCGCGCGCGTCTCTCCATTTTTCAAAGAGAGACAGAAATTCCTTGCGATAGACCTCAAGCAGGATCGGCTGTCCACGCGTAAACAAATGGCACTCATTGGTGATCTCCGCCATCACAAATACAGGATCATCACAATAGGCAAGCCCCGTATACGGGTTGACGTGTGTCCAAAGACGCGTCGCAAGCTCTTTTTGCAATTCGATCAACCGACGAGAGAAAATACAATACGGCTTGGCAGCATCAGCCAATGAAAGCACGTCGGGAACTCCCTCATCCGAACGGAATTTGCGGTAGGTGAACATATCCATATAGCAATATATGCCCGCCTCCTTCAAGCAGTAGATCAGATAATCCAATCGCTCAAGGCTCACAGGATCCGGGGATGCATCGACGATACGCTTCCCCTTGGAAAAGGCAAACAGATTCGGCGTGCTCCACTCGGCATCGATCTGATGGAATCGCACGAGATTGATGCCGACAGAGGAAAGCCTGCTCGCAAGCGACTCGGCGACAGCATGCGTGGGAAAGCATCCGCCGCTGTTGAAATTCGTCCCCCAAAAACGGGCACGTGTGCCGTCCTCAAACACAAAATATCTTCCCTCCGCCCGTAAAAAACCATGCTTTCCTGCGGGGCGTTCATCCGCAAAAACAAACGAGATGTCCAGCGGCATACGGTCGGGATAAAACGGATACGGAATTGCTTGATGCATGAGTATGATCTCCTTTTCTTTTATTCACGGTACAGCTGCTCCAAGCCCACGATGGTCTCCTCCACCAACGTGTCCCCACCCTTTGGGGACACCGTACAGCTTTGAATAACCGCACCGTAGCCCATATTCTCCGAGGCAAGCTTTGTGGGCAGATAATCACAGGTGTCCGCAGCGGAAAGCTGTACGGTAAAGGTCTGCACGAAGGGGCTTCTCGCTTGAATTCTGTGCTGATAGGCAGTATAAAGTTCAAATGGATTGGAGGCAAACGCCACGTCCCCAAGTCGGATCAGATGAAGCTCTACCTTCCGCCGATCAATATTTTCTTCATAACGGCGGATGATGGATTCACAGCGCCCACGTAACCACCCAAGCTTGGTGTTTTTCTTGAAATCGGCTATTTTATCGTCGGTGGATTCGAATTTTTGAGAAGAATAAAAATCATACTCCTCCTTCGCCGCAAGATACTGCTCCTTGGTTATTTCCCACGCTTCCAATTCCACGTTGCGAACAGAATGAAAAAGTTTTGCTTCTCCTATTTTTTCCTTGGATGCCCATGCATAGCACTCATTGAGTGCCGCTAAGATCCGCTCGGCAATATCCATTCTTGCGTGTGACGCTTCCTCGGCGTATTTCAAAGAATTTCGCCGTCTCTCCGCCGCAAAGGCATGCAAGCATCTTGGAGCAATGTCACCCGCACATGCACACTGCGGCAAAACGCAAATATCACCGTATTGCTGTCTGATCAGCTCGCGCACCTCCACCCAATAATCGGCGCTGAGCTGCTCCAGCTGCTCCGAGCATTGCGAGGGACAGGCTACGTTTACGATCACACCGCTAAGATGCTCCTCCTTATCAAAGGTAAAAAGGAAATATACCGCGCTGTCTACGTTCCCCTCATATCCCGAAAATGCGGGGTCATTGGTTTTTCCGTACATTTTCGCATGCTTATTGACGGCAAAGGCACGCGCGCCGGCCTCCCCGGGTCTTGTCCGAAGATCATCGGTATAGATGGGTCTGCGGTGATGCCCGACAACGGCGTAGCTGTAGCCGTAGGAATACGATCCTTCGCATCTGGTTTCATATGCCTCCAAAACAGCCTCCGCCGCACGCTCTGTCAAAAAACTGCGGCAGACCTCGGGATCGGTCATTTCGATTCCATCGAAGGGCGCAATATCGTAGTCAGTACAGCGCTCGTATCTGAGTGACGTATGTGTATGCGTCGCATTGAAGAGGATCTTTTCTACGGGAATCTCCGGATTTTTCTCTCTTACCGCCGCACGCACATCATGAATGATCCCATCGTCGGCAAAAATAAGATCTCCCGAGAGCATCACCGATATCTCGTTTCCGTCGTCGATCACAAGCGCCGTTACCAAAAGCTCGTCGCGCACCCCAAGGGATATGCGAAGATGCGGCTGTCCGATGATCCCGACAGGTCCGTCCATGGCAATGCTTCTCTTACCCCATCCGAATTTCAACATCAAAAAAGCCCTCCTGTCATATTTTTTTACTTTATGCTTGCATTATAGCAAATTTTATAATATAATCTATACAAACAGCGCCTAAAAAGCAATGAAAAACGGTAAATAAAGGAGACAGAATGAAACAACGCTTTGAAAACAGAAATCTGGAGCTCGCAGCCGAGCACACACACGGATTTCGGGCATATCCACCGATGTTCCACGTACACGCAGAGCTTGTTTTTGTAATGAAGGGAACCCTTCGAATGACGGTCGAAGGCGTACACTGTACGTTGCATGCGGGCGAAGTCGGAATGGTTTTTCCCTATTGCCTGCACAGCTATGAGGAAAGCAATGACGTAGAGGCACTGGTTCTTCTCTTCTCTCCGTTCACCTCAGGTGTATATGCATCCCGTATGCTCTCACACAAGCCTACCTCCGCGCGATTGCCAAACGCCGACACACTCCTTCCCTCCTTCCTACGTGTGCTTACATTTTACGACACCGAAAACAAGGAGCGAATGGACGTAGCGGGCGCCTATCTTTCCGCCCTCGTGGGAGAATTGCTGCTTACGGTTCCGCTCATCCGCAGGGACGCACAGGACGCAACGCTGACACAACGGATCTTTGTCTATTGCGCCGAGCATTACCGCGAGCAACTCAGTGTCAAGGAGCTATCAAAGGCACTGTATGTCAGCGAGAGCACGATCACAAAAATATTTTCCTTGCAAACAGGCGGCAGCTTCAGAAAATATCTGAACGAGCTTCGCGTGGGAGAGGCAAAGCGACTTTTGCGAGAACGAAAGCGAAAGATCGTAGACGTAATGCTGGAATGCGGATTTTGCAACCAAAGCAGCTTCAATCGCGTGTTTTTGGAAAGTGTCGGTATGACCCCTCGCGAATTTCGCCTTAACTTCGAGCGGTAATATATCATAATTTCAAACACAAAAGCACGGGAGTGCCCCAATGCGTTCTGCATTGATAAACTCCCGTGCTTTTGTTTCTTTTCAAAAATGGGTTCTATAATAAATGTTGGGGTGAAACCAACAGATATAGCGAATAAATTATAAAAAAGCAAAAAAAGAAAGAGCATATCTGAAAAAATCTGATAAAATGTTAATTGACGAGAAAAACATTATCGGA
>SVSZ01000128.1 GCA_015064025.1 Oscillospiraceae bacterium
CCTCTTGCAGTAGTGAGTGGGCGGCGAACGTTGAGCTGTCGCGGCATCAGCCGTGACTGAAGGAGAGTGTGCAATGAAAAATAGTTGAATTCATGATCAAAAGAGCTGTTTTTTCAGTCACGCAGGCTCCTCCCTGCACCGCTTGCGGTGCCTTCCCTCCTCTCGGAGGAGGGCTCTGTAAGCATCTGCTTTGTACTTTTTTGCTATTATACTTTTGAAAGCTTTGCTTTGTCAGCAATCTGAGCCGCCCTCTTTGAGGGCGGGTCTTTTTTGAAGATCCTATTGCCTTTTCGGTGCGGCTACCCTCTCCGTCAGTCTACGGCTGCCGCCTCCCCCAGAGTGGGAGGCTATTCTCTCCGTCACGGCTTCGCCGCTCTCCCTTTGGAAGGGGTGGCGCGGCGAATGCGAGACTGAGAGGGGCTTTATCAATCGATCACGGGGATCTCAAGCGCTGTGCCGCCAAGGACGGAGGACTCGTGCGCGATGATGCCCGGAAGAGAGATGCGGATACCGAAATCAACGTCAATGGGAGGCTTGGTATCGTTGATGATACAATGGATAAATGCCATCATCATCTTTTTGTCAGCACCGCCGTGACCGCTGTCCTCCTCCCCCTCAAATTTGAGTGTAACGGGCAATTCCACCTTCTTTTGGATCGACCCGGGAATATCGGAAAAGCGTGCAAAGGAATGTGCCTCGTCAAGCTCCTTGGTTGGATCGGTCTCAACGCTTCCCCGTGTTCCCATAATACGGAAATTATGGTCAAAGCCCGCGAAGGTATCAAAAGTGATCAAAATACGGATGACAGCCCCCTTTGCCGTTTTAAAGAGCGCCACGCCGTTCTTCTGTACTTCACGGTAGGGATTGTATTTGACGTCGGGAGTCATGCAGGAAACGCTGACACAGTGATCGTCCATAATATAAAGCAAGGGACCGAGATTATGCGTCAGATACTTAATGGCGGGATTGAAGTATCTCCAGTGCTCCTTCGGATAATCCTCGGGCTTCATTTCTCTCCAATCGCGTGAATGGATATACTCACTTTCGGCATAGATCGCCTCTCCAAGCCGCCCCTCGTCGTACATCTGCTTCCACATTTGAATAAACGCCCAATAACAGCAGTTCTCTCCCGTCATATACTTCAGCTCCGGATGACGCTTGACCGCCGCTTTGAGCGCTCGCGCCTCCTCGACGCTGTTGACTGCGGGAATCTCACTGAGCACGTGCTTGCCCGCGTCCAATGCGCGAATGGCGTACGGCACGTGGCAAATGGCATCGGTTGCGATGAAAACCGCATCGATGTCGGTGTCGGGAACCATTTGATCAAAATCAGAATAACACTTGACGTCGGCCACACCGCGCTCAGCAAGATACTTCAAGGCGCCCTCAATCTTTTGGGAATCGCGGTCACAAATGGCAACCAGCTTGACGCCCGCCTCTCCAAGCACGTCCTTGGCGACGGAAAAGCCTCTGCCAAGACCTACGACGCCGAGTCTTACAACCTTTTCATTCATATTTGATGCTCCTTTCGTTTTCAGAGTTCTTTACAGATTCAAAAGCACCAGAGCAAGCGCGCCTACGCCGACACCGATGATCTGTCGGACAAGAAACGTCTCTCTGAAAATGACCTTGGAAAGAATAAAGGAAAAGATGACCTTCACACCGGCACGAATGGGCGAGGAAAGAGAAAGCGGCATCATGGTATTGATCATCAGCCCCATCATGTTCGTCGCACCGTTGGAAAGCCCCGACGCAGCGGCGTAAAGCCCACCGTGCCGCAGGATATAAAGCATATCCTTTCCGTCGCGCACAATTCCGACCGTCAAAAGTACGGCGGCGGAGATCCCAAGCGTTATCACCATGTATTCATCCGAGCAACGATCAGCAAATTCGATCTGCTGCATACGGTTGAGCACCCCGAACATGCCGCTGCCGACAAGTGACAGTCCTATACAGATCAGCCATTTGAAGGACGCGTTCTTTCCACCCTTGCCGTCGGGAGCGCCGCGCGTGAGAAAGAGAGAAAGCATTACACCGAAAAGCCCCGCATAGGTAAGAGGAGACGCCGTTTCCCATTCTCCGAGGAAAACAAGCCCGTAAGCAATGGAAAAAACACCCGAATAGGAAAGGATCAGCATAGAGATGGCGAAGGGACCGCATCCAAGCGCTACGTAGGTCAGAAAGGATGCCGTGCAAAAAAGGATGCCCGAGATCAGGGCATATGTAAAAATTCCGTTTGGGAAACAAAAGCCGTTTCCCGAAGCGAGCACCTTCCCGACGAAAAAGAGCATGGAAAAGAGAGAAACGATTCCCGTGAAAAGAAAGCCGCCTTTTGTGTGCTTTGCATTGTATTTCTTGATAAGGATCCCCTCGACCAAGCCCGTCATGCCTGAAAGCAAGATCAGAAACGCTGCCATACGCAATACCTGTCCTTTGATTTTCTCTGTCAACATCATAACACCAAAGATGTGTTTTGTAAATGGATTTTTTCGCTTTTTCCATGAAAAAAAGCCGTTTGTGATTGACAGGGGAAAAAGGATGTGCTAATATGTAGGCGAGGTGATCATATGTCGGACAGCATTTGCAGATTCATCCCCGCGAAAAATCTGACGGGCGGTATCAAAACAGTGCATTTCGTTTACGAATCGGACTTCCACAGCTTGAAGCAGCCCTTCCTCCGCCCCATCTATTACGCGCATCTTGTCACGGGCGGAAGTGCCTTAATGGAGCTTTACGGTAAGGAATACGCCCTTGAAAAGGGCACGCTCTTTTTCATTCTCCCCGCCCACCCCATCACGATCACGGGAAGCGAGGATTTCAAGTATATGTATATCAGCTTCATGGGTTCCTCTGTCCCTTCCCTGCTTGAAGAATTGAACGTACGCACGGACTCCTTGGTTTTTGGAGGTTTTGAGCATCTGGTAGATTTTTGGATGCACGAGATACTCCGGCTTAACGAGGGCAACGCAAACCTTCTCTCCGAGGGGGTTCTTCTCTACACGCTTTCCTTCTTAAGTCCCGTGGGTAACAGCAAAAAGGAAACCGATCCCGACAGCGTTTTTCAAATGCTTGTGGACTATATTGACAGCAACTACCGAGATCCCGAGCTATCGCTCAAAAAGCTTGCCTCGATCTTCTCCTACACCGAAAAATACGTCTCGCATCTTTTCAAAAAGAACATGAACGTTGGGTTCAATCTCTATCTCAACAACCTTCGTCTCCGCTATGCAACCGAGCTTGTCTCAAGCGGCGTCACCTCCGTCTCGGAGATCGCCATCCGCTGCGGCTATCGCGATCCTCTTTATTTTTCAAGGCTTTTCAAAAAAAGAACGGGCTATGCGCCAACGGAATATCATAAAAGAAACGGATAGATACCCATCAAAGAGTCGGACCTGTAAGGTTTTGAGAGGCAAACGTTGAGCTGTCGCGGCATCAGCCGTGACTGAAGGAGAGTGTGCAATGAAAAATAGTTGAATTCATGATCAAAAGAGCTGTTTTTTCAGTCACGCAGGCTCCTCCCTGCACCGCTTGCGGTGCCT
>SVSZ01000129.1 GCA_015064025.1 Oscillospiraceae bacterium
GGGTTGAATTACGTCCTTGCCCCCGGAGAGGAGCTGACGCTTCCCGCGATCCTTTATTACGAGTTTTACAACAAGCTCGATCTGGATGCGTACCGTCTTCACCGCTATTGCAACGATACCTATCCCGCACGTTCCATGCCCGTGATCTACAATACGTGGCTCAGTCGCTTTGACGACATCAGCTATGACATTCTTGCACAGCAGCTGGACTACGTCAAGCGTCTCGGTGCGGAGTATTTTGTGATCGACGCCGGCTGGTTCGGTCCTCCTCATACGTGGAGCGCGAGCGTGGGAGATTGGGAGGAATGCAAGACTGCCTCTATGGCGGGCAGAATGCGCGAGTTCTCCGATCTTGTACGTGCAAAGGGGCTGAAGTTCGGCCTTTGGTTCGAGCCTGAGCGCGCCACGCGGATGGCACGGGCGCCGAAGGAGCACCCCGATTACTATTTCTTTGAGGGAAGTGATTATTTCCTTGATTTCGGCAATCCCGAGGCATGGGAGTATATATATGACATCGTCACGACTCGCATCCGTCAGTACGGGATCGAATTTATCAAGTTCGATTTCAATGCCGAGATGACCTATGACCGCCGTGGAGAAGCGTTTATTCCTTACTTCAGAGGCTACAAAAAATTTGTTGCCGCCATTCGCAAAGAATTCCCCGACATCTATCTTGAAAACTGTGCCAGCGGTGGCGAGCGTATGACCATGTCGAGCCTCTTTGACGGCTTTGATTCCTTCTGGGCGAGCGACAACCACAGCATTTACAAGCAGGTGGAAATGTACAGAAGCAACCTTATGTACATGCCCTCACGCGCGATCGAAAAATGGGTAACGGTACAGAGCATGAAGGACTTCGGTCCCGTTTACGGAAACTATGAAAAGTACTCGGATCCGATCATCGGATGTGCGGAGGCGGCATGGCGCAACGTCGAGGGCTTGACAAGGGACTATCTTATGACAGCGATTCAGGGGGGACCTCTTGGCTTCTCCTGCGATCTGACGCGATGGTCGGAAAGGCTGCTTGCGGATATGTCCGCATTTGTTGCGGCGTATAAGGAGGAGAGAGCGTTCTGGATGCGCTCGGAATGTCACGTTTTGTGTGCTACCGAGAGTGTGCTTGCGCTTCAGTTCAACGACGAGGAGTTCCGTAAGATCAAGCTTTGCGTCTTTTTGGATAAGCCCATCCAGTATGAGTTCAACGTGCATCCCTTCTGCGATTGCGACGCGACCTTTGTTACCGAGGACGGACGCGAGCTGGATGCCCAAACACTCTGCCATGAGGGGATTTCCTTTGGGTCATGGGATCGTTTCTGCGGTGTCACGGTGACACTGAACAGAAAGTAACCGATAAGGAGGGGGCAAAATGAACAATCCTATCATTATGCAGATCAACTATGCGGAGCTTGCCGGAGGAAGCTTCGGTCGCCGTTCGATCGGTGACGTTTGTGCTTTTGCCAAGGGGCTTGGCTTTGACGGAATTGAATTCCGCGGCAAGATCCCGACGGATCTGGATCTATCCTTCCGCGAATACGCCGAGAAGATCGCGAAGGGGAAGCGCGAAAGCGGTCTGTCCGATATTCTTTTTGGATTCAACCTTTTGGATTGCACCAACGAAGAAAAAAGGGACGCTCAGATCGAGGACATGATCGAAAAGGCGAAGATCGTACGTGAGGTGTGCGGTGCTGACGTGTGTAACGTAAGCGGCGCCTGGATCTCTGCACGAGAGGCGGGTACCCCGTGGTATCGCTATGATCTTTGCGGAAGCTATGCGGCAGAGGCGCGCGACTGGGATCTGACAGCGGATGCCTTTTCCCGCATGGCTCCCACGCTTGAGAAGATCGGCTTGCGTTTTGCGTTTGAAACGCACATGGGATACGTTCACGACCTTCCCGCGTCGGCAAGACGCCTTGTGGATATGATCGGTTCTCCCATGATCGGTATCAACCTCGATTACGGCAACACGGTCTATTTCAAGGAGCGCCCCACTACGGAGGAGGCGATCGATACCTGCGGTGATAAGCTCTTCTATACGCACCTGAAGAATTCCGTTTCCATTCCGGGAAGTGAAAATCTGCGTCTTCCCACGGCACTCGGCGAGGGAGAGATCAACCACCGCGCATACATGCAAAAGCTTGTTGACGTCGGCTACACGGGACGGATCGGTATTGAAGCCCCCCGTCAGGGCGACAGAATCTGGTACGCGAAGTGCGATATGGCGTACATGAAGGATCTTTTGGCTGATTTCACATAAAGAGGAGGAGAGACTATGGGACAGCATTACTATCTTCGCTTTCCGGGCGGGAAATTAAAGGCGGTGACGCTTAGTTACGATGACGGCGTCAAGGCGGATCTGCGCCTTGCCGAGATCCTTGACCGCTACGGAATGAAGGGCACCTTCAACATCAACACGCACGATCTTGGGGAGGACAACCCGAGAAAAACAACGGTTGCGGAAATGCAGAACCTTCTGGATCGCGGACACGAGCTTGCTGTGCACGGAGATTTCCACCTGGCTCCCGGTGTCGTTTCTCCCACCGTGGGGATCATTGACGTATTGGATTGCCGCCGTGCACTGGAGACAAGCTTTGGAAGGATCATCCGCGGTATGGCGTACCCCAATTCGGGCATCCGCTATTTTTGCAACGGAAGTGATTATGGGGGCGTAAGAAGCTATCTTTCACAGCTTGGCATTGCTTACGCAAGAGCGCTTGCGGGCGATAACAATTCCTTTATGCTTCCTACCGACTTTTACGCATGGATGCCGACGGCGAAGCATACCAACCCCGCTCTTATGGAATGGACGGAGGAATTTTTGAATATCAAGGAGGAGGAGTTGCCTCCTCCCCGAAAGCATCCCCGCCTGTTTTACGTCTGGGGACACAGCTATGAATTCGACAACGACAATAACTGGGGCTTGATCGAGAATTTCTGTGCGCGCATCTCGGGCAAGGAGGATACGTGGTACGCGACGAACATTGAGATCTGTGATTACGTTGCTGCCTACCATTCCATGCAGGTCAGCGCAGAGGGCGACCGCTTTTACAATCCCACGGCAACCATGCTCTGGATCGCGGTCGAGCGCGATATTTACAGCATCGCTCCCGGCGAGACGCTGTGGGCTCCCCGTAAGTGAAAAAGAAAAAACAATATTGCAAATACAAAGGAGAAAAACAAATGAAGATCGGTGCACAGCTTTACACGGTACACGACTATTGCAAGACCTTGGAGGATTTTTCCGAGACTCTCAAACGGATCGCGGATATGGGCTTTACCACGGTACAGGTATCGGGAACCTGCGCGTATGAGGCAGAGTGGCTTGCCGAGGAGCTTAAGAAGCGAGAAGTTCTGCATGTTGCGCGCCCCGACCTGGATGATGTCGACGTCCTCAAAGAGCGGCAGCTGCGCGCTGTCCATGATCTCGGTGACGATCGGCATGCCGGT
>SVSZ01000022.1 GCA_015064025.1 Oscillospiraceae bacterium
CGGGGAGTGAACCGCGGTTCACTCCCCCCTCTTTTTCTCTTGTCGTGGAAACTCCTTCCACCGTCTTACGACGGTCCCCCTCCCTCATGGAGGGAGGCTCAAGACACCGTGCACGAAATGGCGCGCGACGAGGCGCGCCACGGTCGTGCGTTCAAGGGACTCCTTGAGAGATATTTCGGGAAGTAATTGAATACATTAAGAGGGCAGATTTCGGTCTGCCCTCTTTTTCTCGGATCGGAACGCCCCATGTGTCGTTCCCTATGGAGATCATAAAAATACCGTGCGAAATGCTCCGTGCGGTTGCAACTCTCCGCCGTCAAAAAAGGAACGGAAGCGTCACGTAGTACGGAAAAGCGCTGCAAGCCCGATGGACTGTTTTAGCCCTCCTCCGAGAGGAGGGGCGGCACCGCCGCGCGGTGCGGGGAGGAGTGAGCGTGCACGAAAAACGTAGCATGCCTGTTGTTCCCCACCGCGAAAAATATATACGAACCGTAGGGCACGACCCATGTGTCGTGCCGCAATCCAACACGTGCGCCCTTCCAATTACAACTGCTATTTTATTTCAAATTACGTTAGGACATCAAAAATGCTGAATGCAATTGTGATGCCCTCATTTTATTTTACCTGTTTTTAACTTCAATCTCTCTTGACAAAACGGCAGAAAGGTGGTAGAATATACTCGTCACACAAATTGCATATACTTTGACCGACGAAGGGAAAATACTTTTGGTAAAAAGTGTTTTCTCCTTTTCCTCATACCTTCGTCGGGAGAGCATTTGTGTGACAACAATTAAGGAGATGCATTTTTTCGGTGCGTTTCTTTACGGAACGCACTTTTTTGTATGCTAATGTGGGGATGATTATTTCTTTTTGCGGGCACTCAACCTTTTGCAAAACAGCAGAAATTGAGGAACAGTTATTGGCAATATTACAAAGTCAAGTCGGGGACGCCACTTGTGAGTTTTATTTGGACGGTTACGGCTCTTTTGACAGTTTTGCACGGGAGTGTTGCAGAAAATTTCAAAAGGAGCATCCCAACGCAAGTCTTGTTTTCGTTACCCCATATTTAAAAATCGACAAATATCAAAATGGTCTTTATGATAATTCTGTATATCCCCCAATAGAAGATAAGCCATTAAAGTTTGCTATCGTTTATCGCAACAAATGGATGGTTGAAAAAGCAGACTTAGTGATCTCATACGTTGATTGCCAGTCGGGCGGTGCGTACAGGACGTATCAACACGCCAAAAGAAAGAAAAAGCAAATTATCAATCTTGGAAAGCTTGATACATAGAAAATTATGAAAAAAAGCTTTCGAAAATGCGCTTGGCATTTTCGAAAGCCTTTTTCATATTCACATTCGTTTCAATAGGTCTTCACCGTGGGTCTTGTCAAGTCACTGACGTCAACCTCGACGACGTTTTGATTGTTTGCGATCTGATTGAGGGATTCCGCGATCTTGTCCTCAAGATCCTCAAGCGTTCCAAGCTTGACTCTGCATCCGCCCTCAAGCTCGTAGAACACGTTCGCGCGGCTTGAAAAATCAATGCTTTCAACGTACTCGTAGATCTCATACCACTCAAGTGCGTCGATCACCTTTTTCATATAAGTCAGGTCAAGATTCTGACGCGTAAATGCGACACGTCCCCCCTCCTTTGCCGAGGATATCTGCGGAAGGGTGGCGTTTGGAAAATCATCCATACGCCCTACATCCTCCGATACCTCAAGCACAAAAAGTGTGTCCTCATTCTCCAAATATTCAAAGGAGACGTATTTTTGATCGTGCTCCGTATACATCACGTGCTGCTTCTCTTCGATCTCGATCTTCACGGAGAACGGAAAAACGGAGATCCTGCAGGACTGTATATAAGGGGCACCGTCCAGAAGCGCATCCGCAGCGTCGGCTACGTCGACTGCCAAAACCTCCGTCCCCTCCTCAACACCTGCAAGCTCGATGATCTCCTCGGCACTGTAGTGCCTGTTTCCGACCACCTCGACCGACTGCACCCGAAACAGCGGCAGGATCAGAAGAAGAAAGCAAAGCAATATGATGATGCACCCGATGAGCATGATTCCAAGCCCCACCAGACGCATCTGTGTGCGGTTAGCTTTTTTTCGTTGCACATGCGGGGGGCTTGACGGATTTCCCTCCCCCTCTCTTGCAAAGCTCTGTGCATTTTCACTTTCCCGATTCATCACACGTTTCCTTTCTTTTGTCACTCACGCTTTTTTCAAAAGCTGTAATATCTCCATCCAGATCACGCGGTTGGCATCAACGTCGGCAAACGCCGCTACGTTCTTTTGCATTTCGCAAAGTGCCTCATCGTCCCCGAGAAGCATTCTTGCGGCTTCGTTCAATTCGCCGCCCTGCAGCCTGCTCTCCTCGATCAGAATCGCCGCATCCGCATCTGCGATCATTTTCGCATTTTTATACTGGTGATTATCCACCACGTTCGGGGACGGAATGAGAATGCAAGCCTTCCTGAGCCTTGCGAGCTCAGAAAGCGTCATCGCTCCCGCACGGGAGATAACGAGATCCGCCGCCGCCATATACGTTGGCATATCGTAAATATAATCCACCAATTGACAGTTTTCGTATCTTTCAAGTCCCATGGAGACAAAGCGCGCACGCGCGTCCTCATAATTTGCTTTTCCCGCGGCATGAACGTGCAAAAGCCGTTGATCCCCTGCCACTGTTTTTTGCATCATATCAAGCACGGCATTCGTTACCGCCTCGGCACCAAGGCTTCCGCCAAAGGAAAGGATCAAGCGCTGTTGCGCATTGATTCCAAGACGGAGGCGTGCCTCCTCATAGGAAATTGCTCCAAACCCACCGCGCAAGGGATTCCCTACACGGACAATTTGTTTTTTTGTATTCAAAAGTGCACGGGTACCTTCAAAGTTGATCCAGATGCGATCCACCTTTTTTTGCAATCTCTTCACGGCAAGCCCCGGAATCGCATTGGATTCGTGTACCGCCGTGGGAATCTTCATTCTTGCCGCCGCTGCCATCAAGGGCCAGCAGGCATATCCACCTGTACCGATGACAATATCGGGCTTGAAATCCTTCAGTATCTGTACCGTCTCCTTGGCATACGGAGAGGTCAGCGCCAGCCACAGCGCCTTGATATTGGAGGGAGAGAGGGAGCGTCTGATCCCCATGGATCTTACGTGGTGAAGGCGGTACCCCTCACGCGGCACGAGATCGTTCTCCTTCCCTGTTCGGATGCCGACAAATTCGATCACGGCGGAAGCATCGTTGGCACGGATGGTTTCCGCAATGGCAAGTGCGGGATTGATGTGCCCCGCCGTGCCGCCGCCTGTCAGAAGCACTCGCATATCACACCGTCCCCCCAACGATCGGAACCTGCCACAAAAGCGCAGTGCCGACGAAGAACACCAGCGTCAGAAGTGAGGGAATGACAAACCATCTTCTATCACCTCTGAAGTAAGGAAAAAAGCAAAAGCACACAAAGGTGAGAACCGCCATTCCCAAAACCGCAAAGACACAGCCCGTCACACTGTGGAAGTAATTGACAGCAAGATCTTTTCCAAACAAAAGCATCCACAAAAGAAACAGTGCCGAAAAGCCGAGAGATGTATAAAGCGCTCTTAAAAACTGTCTTGTTCTGATTTTTTTCATGGCGTGATCCTTTCTGTTTTTATTTTGATTATATTTTTTTATGTGTTGCGTATCTTGAGATGGAAAGAATGATTCCAACCTCAAAGATCTGAAGCATCAGCGAGGTGCCGCCGTAGCTGAAGAACGGCAGTGAAATTCCCGTATTGGGAATGGTATTCGTAACGACCGCGATATTAAGAAGCACCTGCAACGCCACCTTGAAGGTAAGTCCGTAGACCATAAGTGCGCTGCATTTGTCGGGTGCGTGACGCGCGATGTAAAAGCCTCTCCACACGAAAGCAACAAACAGTCCGATGACAAGAGCCGCGCCGATGAAGCCAAGCTCCTCACAAACAATGGTAAAAATAAAGTCGTTTTGCGGTTGAGAAACGTAGCCGTATTTCTGTCGGCTGTTTCCAAGCCCCGTTCCGAAAAGTCCGCCCGAGCCGATCGCCATCAGACCTTGGAGTGTTTGCCATGCGCTTCCCAAGGGATCCGCCTCCTCGATATTGATCCACGTATCCAGACGCGCCATCGCGTGCGGAAACAGAATGATCAGAAGAAGGCCTGCGGCGGCGATCGCACCTGCAATCAAGCCGATCCACTTCATACGGGTGCCACCCATGAACATGACGGCAGCCCCCAAAAGCCCGATGATCAAGAGTCCGGAAACGTGCGGCTCGATCGCCACAAGAACGCCCACCCCCGCAATGAAGCATCCGGGGTACAGGACTCCGTATTTGAAGTTTCCGCCGAAGCGGTGCGTGGACATGATCTGTTTTTCATGCTTTGACATAAAACGTGCCAAGGACAGGACAAGTGCAAGCTTTGCAAGCTCCGAGGGCTGAAGTGTAAAGAAATAAAGATCCAACCATCTCTGCGCGCCGCTGTTGAGATCCGCTCCCAAGGGCGTCATAACAAGGATGAGAAGAACGACGGAAATACCGTAGAATATATAGCTGAAATCCCTCCAGAACTGCGGAGTACAGAATTTCACAACGACCGTTGTAAAACCGACGGACAACAAAAGAAACAAGAGCTGACGCGCAATAAAATACGTGGATTCGTCGTGATGCTTCTGTGCAAAAACGTAAGAGGCACTGTAGATCATCACACATCCGAAGAGCACAAGAGCGGCGGTGATCAGAAGCATAGGAACGTCCACGCTTCCCTTTACGATCGGTGTTTCCTCCTCCTCGCCGTCATACGCGCTTTCCGTGCTGACACTTCTTTGCAGCGTGGGAATCCTTCCAAGGAGAAAGGTATACCACGGCTTTTTTTCTTGATTCATGTCACCCTCCTCCTTTCTTTTTATCTAAAAAATCAACGTGCGAAAAACGCGAACCAGGCAAGTATGCAGAAGATGATCTCCACAAGGCTAAATACCAGAACCACTTGATTCTCGCTCCATCCGCATTGCTCGAAATGGTGATGGATCGGTGCCATCTTAAAAAGTCTTTTTCCGTGGGTCAGCTTGAAATAGAAGATCTGCAAAAAGCTCGAAAGCATTTCAAGGATGAAAACAGCGCAAACCAAAAGTCCCATCACGCCGTTTCCAAAGCCGAACGCACCGCCAATGGCGAGGGCGCCGAAGAAAAGAGAGCCCGTATCCCCCATAAACACACGCGCGGGGTGGAAATTATATATCAGAAAACCAAGGGATGCACCAACGAGGATCGCCGACACCATAGAAAGCGACGTATCGGCAAAGGAAAATGCAACCACCGCGAAAAAGATGCCGATCACGCAGGTGATACAGGATGCAAGACCGTCAATACCGTCGGTAATATTTCCTCCGTTGACGACACCGGTCAGCACCGTCACAGCGATAGGATAATAAGCCCAACCGAGATCGATCACGCCTTCCGTAAAGGGAATCTGGATCACGGTATGCATGTTTCCCGTATAGGACATAATACAAACGTAGCCTGCGGAGATGACCAGCTGAAGGAGCAGCTTTTGCATCCGCGTCAATCCCTCGTTTTGCTTTTTGACAAGCTTACAGTAATCGTCCACAAAGCCGATGGCACCGTTCGCAACCGCAAAGGCAAGCGTTAAACTGAGCGGGACAAAATCAGAGCTGTTTCCGCTTACGGCACGAAACACGAAGAAAACTGCCATCGTGATCATGGCGGCGAGAATAAAGCCGATGCCTCCCATGATCGGAGTTCCCTCCTTTGATTTATGCCATCTGGGACCTATATCAAGGATCGTCTGTCCGAGCTTGTGAGAGCGAAGGATCGGAATCAAAATACGTTCCGCCACAACGGTCAGGAGAAACACGGAAAGCAGTGCGATTATAAATGTGACGGTAAATTCATCGAACATGAGCGATTCCTTTCTTATGTTTTACAGTATATCTTGATCGTTTTTCTTCAAATAGTCGATCACGCGCTCAAGCTTCACGCCGCGGCTAGCTTTCACAAGCACCGTATCTCCAAAAGACAAGCAAGAGCCCAGAGCCTTGCAAAGCGCGTCAATATCCTCTTTTTGAGGGCATTCAAAAATGCAGTCACGGGACATTCCTGCAGATACAGCCCCTTCTGCAATGAGGCTCCCGCCCTCTCCTACGGTGAAGAGTCGTTCGACCCTCAACGCCGCAAGGTAGGCGCCCACCTCCTTATGAAGAGTTGCGCTTGTCACTCCAAGCTCAAGCATATCGCCAAGGACAGCAATGCGCCTGCCCGTGGCAGCAGCCTGCAATACGTCCAGTGCCGCACGCATCGATTCGGGGGAAGCATTGTAGCAATCCTCGATCAGCGTAATACCTCCGTGCCGATAAAGATTTTGCCGCATCCCCTCGGGAGTATAGGCGCGCAAGCCCCGTCGTATAGCATCCTTTGGAACATCCAGAAGAAGCCCCACAGCCAAGGCATAGAGTGCCGCGTATACGTTATGGCGTCCCATCAGAGAAAGAGAGAGATTTTCAAGCCTTCCTTCCCTCCAGCAGGCGTCAAAATACGTGCATCCGTTCTCCATGCGAATATTTTGTGCAAAAAAGTCGGCTTCTTCGCATGAAAGCGAAACATAGAGCGTGCGGTAACTTTTACCGACAGCGCCGCGAAGCAGTGGCTCATCTTTATTGAGGAGCAAATAGCCGCCCTTGCGCAACCCCAGAGCAATCTCCATTTTCGCATCCCGAATACACTCGCGGCTTCCAAGCATTTCCATATGAGAGGTTCCGATATTTGTGATCACTGCGATGTCGGGCTGTGCCGCGCGTGACATCCGTTCGATCTCACCGCGTCCGCTCATGCCCATTTCAAGGATCGCGCATTCACACTCCTCCGTGATCTCTGTCACGGACATAGGCATTCCGATCACACTGTTGTAGTTTCCCTTCGATCGGTAGATCGGCATGCTCTCCTTCAGTACGGAGGCGATCATATCCTTGGTGGTCGTTTTCCCCACGCTTCCCGTCACACCGACCGTGCGGCAAGGAAAGGCTTCCAAGTAAGAGTGCGCCAGAACACAAAGCGCCTCCTCGGTATCCTTTACAAGGATCATCGCAGCATCGGCATCCGCCGGCATAGCATCTGCACGCTGTACGATGACGGCGGGGCAACCGCGCGCCAGTGCCGCTCCGATATAATCATGCCCGTCAACACGTTCGCCGCGAAGCGCTACAAAAAGCGTGCTCCCATCGGCCTCGCGTGAGTCCGTGCACATGCCCGTCAACGTCAAATCAAGAGAGGAGGACGTGTGAAGCACACCGCAAAGCATGTTTGAAAGCGCCTCAATATTCAATTTTCTTCCAAAGGCAACCTTCATGCTTCCTCCGTCTTCTCTTCGTCCTTCAATGAAGCGTTTTTGATACGCTTCCGCGACTCAAACGCATCCTTTACGATATTTCTTTCACTGAACGCACGCTTTCCCGTGCGTGTGATCTCATATTCTTCATGCCCCTTCCCCGCCAGAACGATCAGATCCTTTTCCTTTGCATTCATCACCGCGAATCGGATCGCCTCCTCACGGTCGGGAATGACACGATAAGCAGCATCGGCTCCGATGCCTGCCAGAATCTCGCGGATGATCTGTGTCGGATCCTCCATGCGCGGATTGTCTGAGGTTACAATGGCAAAATCCGAAAGCCGTGTCGCGATCTCTCCCATGATCGCACGCTTGGTTTTATCCCGATCGCCGCCGCATCCAAAAAGGACAACGGTTCTGCCTCCCTCTTTTTTGAGAGAGCGCGCGGTGACGAGAAGCTTTTCCAAAGCGTCCGGGGTATGCGCATAATCAATGAGCACCGAAAAATCCGCTTCGATACCGAGACGGACATATTCCATTCTTCCCTTGATGGGGTCAAGTGTGGACAAAACGTTCTTCACAGTTGCGGGGGTGCATCCCAAGGACAATGCCGCAACCGCCGCCTGCATGGAATTCATGACTGTAAAGCTCCCGGGGATCCGACAGGATAAGCGCAGTCTTGTACCGATAGAACACAGGCGGTATTCCGTGCCGCGTGGAGAATCCGTTTGGATCTCCTCTGCGGAAAAATCCGCGTCTGCACCCTTGACCGTACAGCTCACACACCGACCGCGGACGCTTTTCTCTATCAAAGAGGCATAGGGAGAGTCCGCATTGATCACGGAAAGACGAGCCGCGCCAAAGAGCTTTGCCTTGGCATGCGCGTAATTTTCCATGGTTTTATGAAAATCCAGATGTTCGGGCGTAAGGTTGGTAAAAATGGCACATTCAAAGGAGAGCGGCGCCGTTTTTTCAAGCGTCAGAGCATGAGAGGAAACCTCCATCACGACGTATTCCGCGCCCGCCTCCGCCATTTCGCAGAGAATCCGATAAAGCGTTTTGGGATCCGGAGTGGTCATGTTGGCCAGCGGATCTTCGGGGGATGTCTCGAGCATCCGTTCTCCGATCCTGCAGCCCACCGTACCAATGATCCCACATCGATGCAATGACGCCTCAAGGATCGCATACACCATATGGGAAACACTCGTTTTTCCGTTGGTACCCGTGACGCCGATCAGCTTCAGCCGCCGTCCGGGTTCACCGTACCATGCATCGTACAGATACGCAACCGCGCGTCTGCAATCTCCGCATTGAAGATACACCACGCGAGAATCCGTGGGAATGATCGCATAGCGGTCTACTACAATACAGGAAGCTCCTCGCTCGATCGCATCCTCTATGTAGGCGTGCCCATCTGTATGAAGACCGCGGATGCAAACAAACATCTCGCCCTTCTCCACCCTGCGGGAATCGGTCTCGATTCCCGTGATCTCTATATTCTCAGCATACGCGGGACAAAAGATCTCCGCATGCTCGCATAACCCTTTTAATATCACTGTGCCTTCCTCCCAAAACTGAAAATTCCTTTTCACGTCCGACAGAGAGAAAGGCTCTGTCAATGCGAAAGCAAGCGCTTCCGTTTTTCGTTCTTCCTATTCTTCCACCGAGGGAGTCCAGCTCTCATCGTAATCGACCTCGTCGCGATAACGAAGCGTGACCACGATGACACTGCCACGCGGCACCTCTTCGCCCGCTTCCACGGATTGGGAGACGACCTCGGGTCCTGTTCCGCTCAGATAGTTCTTCGTTCCTTCAATGCGTATATTAAGGCCCGCATTGGTAAGCACGTAATTTGCCGCCTTTGCGGTCATTCCCATGAGATTCGGCACCGTTACCGACTGGCTTTCTGCTGCGCTTCCCGTGTAGACCACGACCCTTGCGGCGCTCTTCTCTACTACGGTTCCCGCCTCGGGATACTGCTTCTTAATAACACCCTCTCCATCGTTTGCAACGTCGATCTCGATTCCGCGCGAAGCGTACTGCTTTTTCGCAGCGGAAACGGTCCAGCCGACAACGGAAGGAATCGTCACTGCCTGCTTCTCCAGCTCCTCCTCAGTGTAAACTGCCTCCACACCGAGATACGGAAGGATGGTCTCCATCACGTTTCCAACGTAGGGAGCTGCCACGGTGCTTCCGTAAAGAGAGCCCTTTGTCGGTTCGTCAACAATGATGATAACCGCATATTTCGGATCATCCGCAGGAGCAAAGGCAACGGTTGAACAAACGTAATCCTCGCTTTTTTCAAACTTGTCTATGTCTCCCGTATATTTGCAGATCGAACAAACGTACTGCACCTTTTCTTCATACTTTACCACAGCGCCCGATTCGTCGTAAAGGGGATTTCCCGTGCTGTCACAAACGGGACACTCGCGCTCCTTCTTCTCGGAGGTACCTGTCTTTGCCGCGATGCGATAGCCCGCAACGTAAGCGTTCTTCGCGCCGCCGTTTCCCGAAACACCCTTTTCAAGAATATCCGCAACGGTCGCGCAAACCTCCTCGCTGACCGCCTGTCTCTTGGCAGAGGTATTGTACGTAGAGATCACCGTGCCGTTTTCATCGGTCACGGAGGAAATCATGTGTGGCGTAACAAGATATCCGCCGTTTGCCACCGCACTGACCGCGGTAATCTGTTGGATCAGTGTCACGCTGAAGTTCTGACCGAACGCATAGATCGCAAGATCTAACTCTGTAAAGCCTTCCTTCCCCGCAACAACGCTCTTCCCCTCTCCCGGCAGGTCGATACCCGTTTTTTCCAGATATCCGAAGGCGCGCAAATATTCATAAAAGGTATCCTCGCCAAGGCGCTGCCCCAGTCGCATCAGCCACGGGTTACAGGATTGCTGTATGCCCTCGGTAAAAGTGAGAGATCCGTGTCCCTGCGTCTTATGGCACTTGATCTTCTGCCCGAGCACCACGTGATACCCCTGGCAGGTGTAGCTTTCATTCAGAGAAACGACGTCCTCCTCAAGAGACATTGCTGCCGTCATCACCTTAAAGGTAGAGCCGGGAATATATGCCTCGGTCACAGCCTTGTTCTTCCACATCTCAAAGCGAAGCGCCTGCAGCATATCGTTGTAGCTGTCGGAGCCCTCCTCATAGCCACTTGCCAAAAGCTTTCGCGTCGAATCCTCGTCAAGACGGGCGGGATCGTTCAGATCAAAGGAAGGATAGACCGCCATACCGAGGATCGCCCCCGTGTCGACCTCCATGACAATGCCTGCCGCACGGTTTTCACCGCCCGCCTCGATATAGGCGGAGGCAAGCTCCTTTTCAAGCGCCGACTGTACAAACACGTCAACGGTCGAATTGACGTTATAGCCGTTTTGAGCCTCGATGTATTCCTTATAGCTATAGGGCATCTCATTGCCCTGTGCATCACGCGCAGTAACGTAACGGCCGTCGGTACCCGCAAGCTCCTTGTCATAATAAAGCTCAAGCCCGTAAAGTCCCGTTCCGTCGCTTCCCGTAAAGCCGAGAACGTGGGAAGCCAACGTAGAATACGGATAATAGCGTGTATAAGTGCTTTCCAGATAGATCATCTGCTCAAGCCCGTACGCATCAATGAATTTTCTTACCTCGTCCGCAGTATCCTCGTCCACTTCTCTTTCTATGGTTCTGTCAAGGAACTTCGTATAGGTCGTCTGCTTCAGAACAAAATCATAGGTGCAATCAAGGATGCGTGAAAGATGCTTGGCGATCAACTCATCATAAGGGAGGTCTCTGTCCTCAAGGCTCTCGTCAAGCGTCTCCTCCTCTTCCCCTTTTTCCCTCTCGCTTTGCGCACTTGCAATGGAGGAGGGAGAGATGAATACACGGTAGGTAGAAATATTGGTTGCAAGGAGCACGCCGTTACGGTCATAAATATTTCCCCGCGATGCATTCACGGAGGATTCCGTCGTCATCTGCTCCAAAACCTTTTCCTGATAGTGTGTGTAGGAAACCGTCTGCAATAGTAAAATTCGTATTAAAAGAACGGAAAAGAGCAACACGGCAAGCCCCAGCAGCGCTGTGGCTCTGCCGACCACCTTCGGATGAAGGTTGCCGTTGCTCTTTTGATCGTTTTGGGGCATTTTATCTTCCATGTGCATCTCCTCTTCGTGATCATTCAGAAAAAGCCGAAGGAAGCCCCTCTGTTTCGTTCTGTTTATAGTATGTTGACAACAGGGCTTTTATTCCCGTTTATTTGATTCCGAGCGCATTGAGAATCGCCGAAAGTCCGACGGTCTGTTCCTCCTCTTCATCAAGAATGACGATCGAATCCTCCGTATCCTTTGATACGTATTCCATACGGACAAAATCCTCTTCCACCATTCCAAGCTCATTGACAGCTACCTCACGGAGCGCCAAAAGATCGTTCTGTACCGAGAGATCGGACTTCATGTCCGCAACGTCTCCCTCCAGCTGTGCCACCTCAATTTTCAGTGAGTTGAGACGCCCCTCCGCATGATTGATCAGCACCGAGCTCGCCACCACAAGCATCAAGGACATGGCAATTGCCAGGATCGATGCAAAGGCGGACAGCGGAAACCTTCTTGTCTCGCGGCTCGTATCCGGCTTTGAACCATCAAACCACAAGGGGGCTGAGAGCTTGACCCTTTCCACCGTCTCTGTCGGTAGCGTTTTGATCCTTTGCGGAAGCTTCGAAATCTTCTCACGCATCAAGGGCTTTTTCTCACTTCTCACAGAAACGATGCACGCTTTCTTCGCGTCCCCACTCTTCACAAGCTCATCGCTTTGGCATGAGGAAGCAAAATCCGCGTCCTTCGTTCTCACGGCGCGGGTCTCATCAAAATAGTCCAGAAGATCTCCGCCGTTCATCAGCTCCTTGCCGTGGCGGTATCTTTCGGTAATATATTCCTCGGAAAGTGCGGAAAGACGGTATGCATCCGGCTCCTCCTCGCGAGTTTTCGTCTCGCGGCGGATCTGCGTCTCGGCATCTCTCTCTACCGATTTCACAAGACCGCGCGAAGAAAACTGCGCAGCCATCTCATTCATGCGATGCTCCGCACTGATCTCAACTCCGTATTCCGTATCTACGGCAGAGCACTTTTCGGTGTTGTCCATCGGTAACCTTCCTTTCTGTGATTCTTCAAGGATCAAAGCTTTTCCGCGATCCGAAGCTTTGCGCTGTGAGAACGCGGATTTTGTTCCAGCTCCTCCCTCGAGGGTAAAACGGGTTTTCTCGATATGATCTTTAATTGCGGCTTGTTACCGCATACGCATACGGGAAAGCTTTTCGGGCACGTACAGCCGCCCGTCAAGGAAGCAAAGGTCTGCTTCACGATGCGATCCTCCAAGGAATGGAAGGTAATGATCGCGATCCTTCCACCCGGATTCAACAGAGAAACGGCGGACTTGATTGCAGGAGCGATCACATCCAATTCAGCATTCACCTCGATACGCAACGCCTGAAATGAGCGCTTCGCAGGATGATGTCCGCCTTCTCTGGCTTGCGCAGGGATCGAGCGTTTGATGATCTCGACCAGTTCCCCGGTGGTCTCGATACTGCCCGATTCCCTTGCGCGGACAATGTTAGATGCAATACGGGAGGAAAAACGCTCTTCTCCGTATTCAAATAAAATACGGCGAAGCTCCTCCTCGGAATATTCGTTTACAATTCTCTTTGCGGTCAGGGGATTGTTCTCATCCATCCGCATATCAAGCGGCGCATCCGCGCGGTAGGAAAAACCGCGCTCTGCGGTATCCAGCTGATAGGACGAAACGCCAAGATCAAGCAAAAGTCCGTCGATGTGCTCGATTCCGCGCGCCGCGCACACACTCCCGAGCTCCTTGAAATTGGTGTGCACTACCTCTGCCCGCTTACCAAAGCGAGACAAGCGTTCCGTTGCAACCCGCACCGCCGTTTCATCCTGGTCAAGCGCCAACAAAAGCCCTCCGTCACCAAGACGTGCGGCGATCTCCGTGCTGTGCCCTGCGCCTCCCGCTGTACCGTCCACGTATATACCGTCTGACTTTATGGAAAGCGCCTCTATGCATTCGTCAAGAAGAACCGAACGGTGTGAAAAATTGATCTGCTCCTCCATACCTCAGTCCTCCCGTTTTTTATCAAAGTCCAAGCTCCTCAAGCTCATCGATCATTTCCTCAAGATCCACCTCGCCCTTGAGTCTGTCATATGCGGTCTCCGCCCAGATCTCCGCATAGTCACCGCAACCGACGACCACCGCGTTCTTTTCGATCTCGGCATATGCGCAAAGCTCCGCAGGAAGAACGATACGCCCCTGTGAATCGGGGGTCACCTGTACGAGAGATGCATGCAGAAAACGCATGATCTTTTCGGAAAGCTTACGCTTTTGCTCCTTGAGGGGGGCTATGTAATGCTCCCATTCGGAAAGAGAGTAGATCTTCAGACAGTGCTCACGAATATCCTTTGAAACAACGAAGGTCTCGCCCAGCTCCTCGCGAAGCTTTGCGGGGATAAAAATTCTGTTTTTCGCGTCCAACCCGTGCCGATATTCACCGCCAAGCATGATCTTCTCCTCCTTTCCCGATTTTCAGGGTGTTTTTGCTCCACTTTGAAACACTTCGCCCCACTTTGCACCACTTTTAGGTATATTATACACTATCTTTCACAAATAAGCAATAGTTTTTTGGAAAAAAATTTCGATTTTTTTATATTTTTTTCGATAGATCCACTCAAAAAGCACAAAAAAGGCATCCCGAATGTGTCATACATTCAAGATGCCCTTTTCTTCTCTTATGCTTTTTTATTTTTCGCGCTTCACGGTCAGCTTACCGCTCTCGCTCACCACGCAGATCCCTGTCTTCCCTTCTCCGCAGATCAAGCGTCCATCCTTTTCCTCAAATGGAAAATCCAAGGTCGCAGATCCGGCGCGTTTCGTTTCATACGTCAAGGAAAACGAGGGAAGCTCTGCAGAGGAGAGACAAACATCGCCCTTCTTTGTCTCCACGTCAAGCCTCTCCGTCATCGGGTGCAGCCCCGCCGTGATATTTCCCGAAGCAGAGGTCAAGCGGATCTTTGAAAACGGGATCGCCTCCACCGTCACCTCGGAGGAAAGAACGTTCAAGGTAAGAGATTCAAGTCCCCCAAGCATCCTTTTCGGGATCCGCACGGTAAGATCCTTTTGCTTATTTTCCTCTCCACCGAAAAAGCTGGAGGGAGCTCTGTATTTGACCGTGAGTCTCCCCTCATCCGCGACAAGAAGTCGGCGCATATAGCTTTCGTCTGCCAATTCAAGGGAAAACGTCTCGGTCACGGAGGGATAATAATCCTCACAGACAATGATATTTACGTGCCCGTCCACCCAATCGATGTCAAGGTGCTTCAGGGCATCGGTGTATACTGTTCCGCCTCCAATCTCATACCCCTCAGCGTCGTATTGGTAGGACGTCCAGCCAAAGCTCCACTCTCCGTCTCCCAGCAGTGCATTCAACACACCGACAAGAACGGCAAGAAGCAGTAAAGAGGAGACCGCGATCAGAAGAACACGGAAAACCTTTTTTGACTTCATGGCACACCTCGTGTCAAATTTTCTTAAAACTCAAAGCCGAGAGATTTCAGATGTCTGTAGCTCTTTTCAAGACAGACAAAGGGATCCGGCTCGTCGGGATAGGTACAATCCTGCTCAACAAAGGCATATTTTGTACCTGCCTCGACCAACGCCGCACCAATCTTATCAAAATCCATCACACCGTCTCCGCACCAGGTATAGCGGCGTGTCCCTTCTTCGGTAAAGGTCATGTCCTTCAGATGAACACACGGAAGCCGTCCCGCATAACGCTTGATCTCCTCCACGACGTCAACACCTGCCGCTTGTACCCAGTAAACGTCCAGCGTAAAGCCCAATTCATCGGGCGAGAAGGAACGCGCAAAATACTCCATGATCGTTTCATCCCCGATACGCGTATTGTATTCGACGTCGTGATTGTGGTACATAAACAGCTTTCCCGCGTCGCGGATCTTCCTCACCATCGGCTTGGCATCCTTCACAAATTTCTTGGCAACGCGCTCGCGCACCTCTTGCACGTAGTCCGCTTCTCCCTTGACAAACATATCCACAAGACAGCCAATGCCGACGTAATCGCAGCCCAACGTATCGTGCTCTGCGATCACCGTATCGGTTTCTTCGAGGACACGCAAGTATTTATAATGCGTCAGGGGGGCATACAAGCCGTTCCTGTCAAGCTCCGCGCGAAGCCATGCAGGATCGCACGGGCAAAGTCCGCAGATCTGCACGGCGCGGTATCCCATCGCCGCCACCTTTTCAAGTGATCTTGAAACCTCCTCGGGAGTCTTACAGTAATCCCTCAAATTGTAAAGCATTGCTCCAACCTTCATTTTTATCTCCTCCTATGTATGATATATCATGTGAATATCAAGGTGCCTTGAACTCTACGATCGCACGGTAAAGAGCCGTATAATCCGCGTAGGTTTCTGCATCACTCGATGCGCCCATCACCCAAGCAGGTCTTAACACGATCAACGTGTCCGCAGGCATCATTCTGATCGCATCGTAATATTGATACAGCTCCGTATCCCCCAAACGAACAGCGCATTCGTCATATGCCCCCACAGGAATCTCTTCTCCAAAAACACGGGAGAGCGGCATCATTTCATTCTTCATGCCCTTTTCGGTATAAACATACTCACTTACAAAGTATATAGAGCATTCGCCTGTCCCCATATAGCTTGTAAGGCTGTTGATCTCGGAGAGATTGTTTTGCTTGAGCGTATTATAATAACTGTTGGAAAACTCGCCCGTTTCGTTTTCGTTCGTGGGTTTTTCGGTCGCCTTATCGCGCAGCTCCTCCTCTGTAAAAACATCGTACGTAAGGAATCCCACGCTCTGCCCCGGCACTCCGCTCTTTTCAAGGAGTCCTTCAAGGATCTCCTCGATCTCATTTCTCTTCTCTTCCGTCCATCGGTAGTCCTCCTCGCTTGCGGCTGCATATGCCCCCGCAAACACAACGGGCACATCGACGTCCTCTTTTTGCACGCACTGAACAAAGCAAACGGTAAAAACAAGAACGAAAAACGCGATCACAATGACGTACCACTTGTAATGATACCAAAAATTATCAAGCCACGCGACAAATTTGTTACGCACCGCGATCTCACCCGCCGCTTCCTTATCGTTTCTATACTCCGACATAAATCGACCTCCTTTGCGTCTTGAAAAAAGGGGTGCCTGCCGACACCCCTGAAAAGTCAATCATTAAGCTCTGGAGACCTCCAGCACCTTCAAACGCACGGTTCCGTTCGGGACGTCGATGCTCACCGTATCTCCGGTTCTCTTACCGATCAATGCGGCACCGATCGGAGACTGATCGGAGATCTTTCCCTCCATCGGATTGGACTCATTGGAGCCAACCAGGGAATACGTGCTTTCAAGATTCGCATCAAGGTCGTTCACCTTTACCGTAGAACCGAGACTTACAACCCCCGTATCAATGTTGCTCTCATCCAGGATGACCGCATTTTCGATCAGCTCCTCGAGCTCCTTGATACGTGCTTCGTTCTTTGCCTGGTCATTTCTTGCCTCATCATACTCGGCGTTCTCGGAAAGGTCTCCGAAGGAGCGCGCGACGGCAATGTCGTTCTTGATCTTCTCTCTTTCCTCGTGTGTGCGGCGATGAAGCTCATCTACAAGCTCCTGATACCCTTGTTGTGTATAAAGCATCTGTTTTCCCTTAGCCATGATTTTTCTCCTTATGATGAAAATATATTTAAGTTTGTTTTATTACTTCAATTCCGAAATTGCCGCCTGCAGCTGATTGTCAAGCGATTGTGGAAGCACGTTGACGTTATATTCCAACGCCGCCTCGTCAAGAGGAATCTCTCCTCCCACCGTCGGCTCAATGCCGATCTCGTGATAGGTGATCCCGCACTGTGTAACGTAGGCATAGGTGGTCATCTTCACGTATCCGTCGTACACACCGCCGCTGACGCTTGAAAGACCGATCACGGATTGCATAATTCCCTTGCCGTACGTGGTCTCACCGACGATCGGTGCAAGACCGTAGTCGCGCAGGGTTGCCGTAAAGACCTCTGCCGCGCTTGCCGTGTTTCCGTTGCACAAAACGACCATGTCAAGATCCCGATACATGCCGATCTCCTGCGAATAAACGGTACAGGAGGCATAATTGCCGCTAAGGATCATCTGCTCTGCATAATAGGGATTCACAACGTTCCCCTTGTTATCGACGGAGCTGAGGATCAGATCCCCCGATTCAAGGAAATAGGAAAGGACCGCCTTGATGGAAAGCAGATCTCCACCCGGATTGTTACGTACGTCAAACACGTACTTTTTTACACCGCTGTCTGCAAGCGCCTTCATTGCCGCCTTGAATTGCGTAGGCGTGGTAAGATTGAACTCAAGGATTTTTACGATACCGATAGAAGGATCTCCCTCGGCCGTGGTATAGGTGACGGATTCCGCAACGTAAGAGCCGCGCGTGATGGAGAACTCATGCTCCGCATAGCCCTCGCCGTTTTTGCGGAAGACAAGAAACTCCGCAGCAGTTCCCGCCTCACCGCGCATTGCGTTCAGCGCGGGAGTATACCCGCCAAGCCCCGCGACGGTCAAATAAGTGCCATCCGCCTTGATCGCATATATATAGTCTCCAACGCGAAGATCGGTTGCCTCCGCAGGAGAATTTTTGAAGATCGAAATGACCTGGAAGGTCTGATAGGAATAGCTTTCCACCTTCAATTCCGTCTGCACCACACTGATGCCGATACCGACGTGAGTGCCGACGTTGTCCTCAAGCATAAGAGCATACTCCTCTTCGGTGTAATACTCTGCGTAATCGTCTCCTGTAGCAGCCGCATAAGCCTTGAGAACCGCCTCCAGACGCTCCTCTTCGCTTACCTTATCCGCATAGTAGGAGGAACTTTCAAAGAGTTGTGCCAGAAAATCAAGCTTCCCAAAGTCAGAGCCGTCACCACCCTTCACAGCGTCAAGCGCACTCTGGAGTGACTGTATCGTCGCCTGCTTTTTTTGCAGCTCACCGACATAGAGTCCTCGAAGCATCGCAGAGGTGAGTGTGTAGGTTCCCATCACGGAAAAGACAATGGCAACACATACGATCAGGGCAACAATGCCAAGAGAAAGCTTCTTTTTTTCTTTTTTCAGCTCATGAAGTCGCACAGGCTCCCCTTGCGGATCCTCGGAAGGTGTGCGCCACGGAAACTCATTGTTCTGATTCTGATCCATACAGATTCCTTTCGGGTATACGTTTTAATAAACAGTTTATGACAGGAGAAAAAACGATATTCACTCCCTCAAAAAACAGTATATAAGCGAAATGCGAACCTTTGGCATTCGCATTTCGCTTACTCTTCCCTCACAATATGTCAGAACTTAATGGGCTTGGAGCTGAGGTACTTCTTAACCATCAAGGCAACCTTGAAGGTGATCGCATGCTCGAACTCGCGAAGATCAAGTCCTGTCAGCTTGCGGATCTTTTCCAGACGGTAAACCAGCGTATTTCTGTGTACAAAGAGCTTGCGCGAGGTTTCGGAAACGTTCAGATTATTTTCAAAGAAGCACTGAATGGTCTGAAGGGTCTCACGGTCGAGAGACTCGAGGCTTCCCTTCTTGAAGACCTCCTGCAAAAACATCTCGCAAAGCGTGGTGGGAAGCTGATAGATCAGGCGCCCAATGCCGAGATTTTCGTAGCTGATGATGTTCTTCTCAGTCTCGAAGACCTTGCCGACCTCAAGAGCAACCTGTGCTTCCTTATATGCACGCGCCAGATCCTTGATATTTTCCACAACGGTGGAGATACCGATGGCAACCTTTGTATAAAATTCAGCCGAGAGCGTGTCCGCAATATTGGTCGCGATCTTTTCGATCTCGCGCGTTTCGGTGCCGGGCTTGACGTCCTTGACAAGAACGATATCATGCTCGCCAACGCTGATGACGTAATCCTTGGACTTATCCGGGAACATATTCTGGAGCATTTCAAAGGGCATCATATCCGTCTTACCAAAGAACTTGATCAGGAAAACGATACGCATCTCCTCGGTGTTGAAATGAAGCTCCTTGGATTTGATGTAGATATCACTGGGAAGAATGTTGTCAAGAATGATATTTTTGATGAAGGAGCCCTTATCGTACTTTTCATCATACAGATTTTTGATATTGCCGAGAGAGATCGCCAAAAACTTGGACATCTTCTCCGCCATCTTATCCTCACCCTCAACAAATACAACGTAGTCGGTCTTGGGACCGTTCGTCATAGGACGGTAGGTGTAGCCGTTGTTTGCAATCACATCGTTGGTGTAGTTCAACTCATCTCTGATGCCCTGGCGGATCTCACCGATCTTCACCAATTCCGAGCAAGCAATGATGACACCGTTCTCATCTACGACACCAATAACGCGATCGATCGCATCCTTCATCTGATGGATCACGCCCTGAAACAGCCTGTTTGACATAAAAAATTATCTCCTCTATCAAATTTGGGAACCACTTCGTAAAAAACCAAGTATATTTTACATCATTTTTTGTGATTTTTCAATAGGTTTTTCAATATTTTTTATAATTTTTTTCTTTTTTTTAGTGCAAAATGCATGGCATGTCAAAAAAAGTGTTCTTTTTTTCGGTGCTTTTCGTAAAAAATGCAAAAAGTCACAGTCGTTTTTCACAGTCGCAAGACATTTCAAGTGCGTAAACAAGACAAGACAGGGCAAAAGAAGCCGCCGTTTCGGTGCGCAGAATGCGTTTTCCGAGGTTAACGGGGATAAGTCCCGACGCTTTCGCCCTCTGTGCCTCAGCAAGAGAAAAGCCTCCCTCGCTTCCGATCATTAAGGATACCGAGGGAAAACGGTCGGCGCAAAAGCTTTTCTGAAAGCGACCGAGCACTGCGGGAAGCATCTCCGTGCCGTCTCCCTCATAACAAAAGAGCGGAAGATCACTCTTCGCGGCGAGCGTCAGCGCCTCCTCAAAGGAGACGGTGGGATGGACCGTGGGAACAATGCCGCGCCCGCTTTGCTTCGCTGCCTCAAGCGCAATCCTTTGCCTGCGTTCAACACGCTTCCCCTCGTTCTCCTCCTTTGCCTTTGCAATACAGCGCTCGCTTTGGAAGGTGGTGATCTCCGAGGCACCGCATTCCACAGTCTTCTGGATCACGCTGTCAAGCTTATCTCCCTTAGGAAGTGCCTGGAACACGTGCGCCGTATAAGGCGGCTCCGTGTCGCTTTTCTCTTTTCCGATCACCCGCGCCAAAACGCGGTCGGGAAGAAACTCGGTCAATTCACATTCGTATTCGTATTTCTGCATGTCGCTCACAGTGATCCGCTCCCCCACCGCCATGCGCAGAGAGCGAGAGATATGATGCGCATCGTCACCCAACACTGTGACGGTTCCGTCCTTGATCTGCTCTGCGCAAACAAAAAACCTGGGCATACCGCACTCCAATCGTACTATACATTATTGATGTAGATTTTTGCGCGGCACTTTACTGTCCCGCGTATAAATATCATACAACATTTCGACAATGCTGTCAAGTTTTTTCACACAGACAAACACCGTTTTTTTGCTCGAAATTTGTGAACAAATCGTAACCTTTTCAAAACTCCCTTGAAAAGATAAAAAAAGGAAGGTATAATATATACTGGGTGATAAGGTGGCTTGTCCCCCTTAAACGGTTTCTAATAAATACTATAATAAAAGGAGTAACGAAATGACCAACAACAAGTATGTTCTGGATTGGATCAAATCCATGGCTGACATGGTAGGTCCTAAGGAGATCGTCTGGATCGACGGAACCGAGGAGCAGACTGAGGCACTCAGAGCCGAGGCTTGCCGCACCGGTGAGCTCGAACCCCTCAATCCCGAGGTGTATCCGAACTGCTATCTCCACCGTACTGCCATCAACGACGTAGCACGTGTAGAAAACAGAACCTTCATCTGTACCTCCAAGAAAGAGGACGCGGGCAACATCAACAACTGGATGGATCCCAAGGAATGCTACGAAAAGCTTTCCAAGCTCTATAAGAATTCCTACAACGGCAAGACGATGTACGTCATCCCCTACTCCATGGGTGTTGTCGGCTCCGACTTTGCAAAGATCGGTATCGAGCTGACCGATTCTATTTACGTCGTTCTGAACATGCTCATCATGACGCGTGTCGGCAAGAACGTTATCGAGGCTCTCGGCGACTCCGCAGATTTTGTCAAGGGTCTGCATGCGGTTGCGGATTGTGACGAGGAAAATCGCTTCATCTGCCACTTCCCCGAGGATAATACCATCTGGTCTGTCAACTCCGGCTACGGCGGAAACGTTCTTCTCGGTAAGAAGTGCTTCGCACTCCGCATCGCTTCCTACCTCGGTCGCAAGGAAGGCTGGATGGCTGAGCACATGCTCATCCTCGGTCTTGAGAATCCTGAAGGAGAGGTCAAGTACATCTCCGCGGCATTCCCCTCCGCTTGCGGTAAGACCAACCTTGCTATGCTCATTCCGCCCGAAATCTACAAGAAGGCGGGATATAAGGTTTGGACCGTTGGTGACGATATCGCTTGGATCCGTGTCGGCGAGGACGGCAGACTCTACGCTGTCAACCCCGAGAACGGCTTCTTCGGTGTAGCTCCCGGTACCAATGAGCACTCCAACTACAACGCGCTCATGACCACCAAGAAGAACTGCATCTTCACAAACGTTTGCCATGACCTTGACAATAACACCGTTTGGTGGGAAGGTCTTGACAACAATCCTCCCAAGAACGCTCTCAACTGGAAGGGTGAAAAGTGGGATTACACCAAGTACGATAAGGCAGACAAGGTCAACACCTCCGGTGCTCATCCCAACTCCCGCTTTACCGCACTGGCATCCAACTGCCCCTGCATCTCTTCCGAGTTTAACAGCTTGAAGGGTGTCCCGCTGACTGCGATCATCTTCGGTGGAAGACGCGCAAAGACCGCTCCTCTGGTATACGAATCCCGCAACTGGCAGAACGGTACCTTCGTAGGCTCCATTATGGCTTCCGAGACGACTGCTGCAGCTGCCGGTGCTGTAGGCGTTGTTCGCCGCGATCCGATGGCAATGCGTCCCTTCGTCGGCTATGACATGGGTGACTACTTTGCTCACTGGCTTGCAATGGGCAAAAAGATCCCCAACGCGCCCAAGATCTTCCACGTCAACTGGTTCCGCACCGATGCAGAGGGTCACTTCATCTGGCCCGGATTCGGTGACAACATGAGAGTCCTTCTCTGGATCCTTGACCGTTGCGCCGGCAAGGTCGACGCTGTGGAAACCCCCATCGGCTTTGTTCCGAAGGCAGAGGACATCAACATCGAAGGACTTGACGGTGTATCTATCGACACCATCCGCGAGCTTCTCACCATCGACCGTGAAAGCTGGCTTGAGGACGTTGAGAACATCAAGGCGTTCTACAAGCAGGTTGGTGACCGTGTTCCCGCCGAGCTTTACGACGAGCTTGCACTTCTCGAAGCAAACCTCAAGAAGTAATTCAGGCGCATTTTCGACCACCCCGAATCCACGGTTCGGGGTGGTCTCTTATCTTTGATAAAAATCCATAAAATATGGCAAAAAGTCCATGGAAATGACACCCTGCTTGCTTTATAATGATGATAGGCTTTCCTTGCCAATACTTTATGATTCGGAGGACTCTGCAATGATCGTTTTGGACCGTATTAAGAATTTTGAAAAGCTTGGCTTTGGCATGTTCGTTCACTTCGGGCTTTACAGCGAATACGGACGCGGAGAATGGGCTTACCATAATCTCTCGGACGAGGCACGTCGCGAATACAATGAAAAGCTTCCCAACACCTTCTGCCCCGATCCCGCATGGGCACATGAGCTTGCATCGACTGCACGCGCGGCAGGCTGTAAATATATCACCCTGACCACACGTCACCACGACGGTTTTTCCCTTTATGACACCAAAGGACTGAACACCTTCGACGCTCCTCACGGCGCGGCAGGACGGGATCTTGTACGTGAATTCGTGGACGCGTGCCGCGAGGAAGGGCTGATCCCCTTCTTCTATCACACACTTCTCGATTGGCACGAGCCAAGCTACAAAACGGATTTCCCTACGTATCTGAAATACCTTCGCCGCAGTGTGGAGATCCTTTGCACCGAATACGGGCAGATTGGCGGCATCTGGTTTGACGGCATGTGGGACAGACGCGATGACGACTGGGAGGAGGACGCGCTTTATTCCATGATCCGCTCTCATCAGCCCGACGCGATGATCATCAACAACACAGGGCTTAGTGCTCGCGGTGCACTCGGTCACATTGAGCTCGACTCCGTCACCTTCGAGCGAGGAAGGCCCTCCCCCATCAACCTTGCGGATTCTCCCAAGTATATTGCCAGCGAAATGTGCCAGATCTTTGGCGATCACTGGGGCTATGCCGCTCGTGATTTTGATTTCAAGTCCTTGACCGAGATCATTGAGGATCTTTGCGTTTGCCGCCGCTTTGGATCCAATTTCCTTCTCAACGTAGGTCCCATGGGCAACGGACTTCTGCGCCCCTTGGATCGCGCAATGCTTCTCACGCTCGGTGAATGGGTGGATATTTACCGTGAAGCGCTCTATCTGCCCCGTCCCTCGGGAATTGAGATCGCAGACAAGGAAAAGGACTTTATCCTCGTGGGAGACAACTGCTACTACCTCTTTGTGCACGGGTTACAGATGGGAGGCGACATCAACGTTGCTCTTCGCCGTGAGATGCCCGACTATACCGACAAATTCACCCTTTCGGGGAAGATCCGCTCCGTTAAATGGCTCGACTCCGGTAAGGACGTTGACTTTTCACAAGAGGGAGACCGTGTCACCGTATGCACCGAGCCTCAACCCTACGGCGAGCAGCTTGTGGTAAAGGTCGCACGCATTGAGCTTGAGAAATAACCCAAAATGCCGTTCGCGGTCTCCTTTTCGGAGTCCGCGAACGGCATTTTGGGTTATTTTTTATCTCCCCTCATTCCTTCTCGGGCACGGGCGGCGTCGGGACTTTGAAGCCTTTGAGAGTTCTATTCATTTCGGCGTTTGCCAAATCAAGCATCTCCTTGGCGGTAGCATCCGCGTAAGTATTGAAGGAAGACGTGGAAAGCTTGCTCAATTGCTCCGTAATGAAATCTCCCCAATCGTAGAGAAGACAGTAATCATAGGTCAAGCTGTTGCGCACAGTATGCAAGGTCGCATAAGCATGTGTATCGTTTTGCGAAGCAGTAGAGAGCGTTATTCTGAAATAAACATCCATCGTGCTTTCGCTGCGGGCAGAATAAACGGCGATCACATTCAGAAGGAAGGATGCGTAGTCTCGATTTGCACACGTAGTCGGAATTGCCCAGATCCGCTCTACGCGGGAAGGATTATAAACAATGTCAAAATAGCGTGTCTGATCAACGTCTGCTTTTGGCAAAGGAAGGATACCGTATTCATACTCCGCCGGGCGGTAGACCTTACGTACATCCCAAAGAATGATATCAAAGAAAAGTATATTTCCCGTTTTAAAGCTTTCTTTTCGATCCCCTCCTCCGCCAATTGCTCTTTCGGGATGCTCAACGGCGGTATTGAGGTTATCGTAAAGAAGTGCAAAGGTATCCTCGCCCTTGTCACTGTCAAAGGCGATCGCGGGATAACCGCCATTCTTCGGATCGTTTTCGGTAAGGCGCGCACCCAAACCAAACCAATAGAACAGCGGTGTGGAGTTGTGCTGGAAAAAGCCCACCTTATCCCCCACAGTCGCATCAAGTGTTCCGCTTTTGTCGCGGTCATGATCGACCTCTGCTGCTATTTTGAGCATATTTTCAAGCGTCCATGTACCGTCGTGCACCATTTGATAGGGATCGTTGTACGCCGCTTTTCCGTCACCGATCTTCTTCTCAAAATCGTACTCCCGATAAAGTGCGGAATTGAAGCAGGTCACCGCAGCCGCATCCATCATAGAAACATTCATATCCCCGCTGAGATAGTAAAGCTTTCCTCCCACCGCCAGCTGTCCGATCGAGTTTTGATCGTAAGCCGTATTTTGCAGCTTGATATTCTCAAGCTCATAAACATTACAAAGAAGAGCGGATGTTGCACAAGCCGCGGCATCCATTGTAGGGATGATGCAAAGCTCATACTGTTCGCCGTTCAGGTAAAATTTCTTCAACTCGTTATAGGTACTGAGATCTTTGGAATCGACCTGTGAAATTTTGCAATGATAGGTATTCTCAATATACGTATTTCGTGCGTAGACCGCATATTTCAAATAGTCGCCCGAGGGATCCTCCGTCCAGAAATCCTCACACACCATCACAGAAGAACCGGAGCCGGATCCATAAACGTACGCTTGGTAAGTATACCCACCAAGATCCGCATAAGTGTAAATCCCCTGTTCCTCGGGCGTCTCGTCTACATTCTCGGGAAAGGATTCCCCCACCGCAATGGAAGCATCCGCATTATTTCCCTCACTTCCGACTTGGAATTTACAGGAAGTAAAAAACGACGCCATGCATAAAAGCAATGCGATCAACACTGTACAGAGCTTTTTCTTCATAGTGTTCTCCTTTCAGCCAAGAGGCGGCGTTCATACCTTCTATATAGATTATAGCATACGCACGTACCGTTGTCAATACGCGTCCCGAATCCCTATCAAAGCACAAAACAAGAGCAGATTTTTTTGGGCTCTTTGTCAATAGTTGGGGTAGAAAAAATCTGACGAAAAGATAAAGAACTATTAAATTGCATAGGAAAAGCGTCACGAAGCGAAGCGGAGTGGCGCTTTTCCTATGCGCCGGCGCGA
>SVSZ01000130.1 GCA_015064025.1 Oscillospiraceae bacterium
GGGAAATCCTGTGGTTCCCGAGGTGTACTGCATATTACAAACGTCATCCTTATGGACTGCCGCCGCCATACGGTAAACCTCGCTGACGGGGACTTGCTCGGCACGTGCCAAAGCATCATTCCAATCCATACAGCCCTTTTGACGGAAGCCAACGGTGATGACGTTGCGAAGGAACGGAAGCCTCTTGCTGTGGAGAGCCATTCCGGGCTTCAAGCGGTCAAGCTCAGGACAAAGCTCGGCAATGATCTTACCGTAGTGCGTATCCTTGGAGCCCTCCGTCAGGATCAACGTATGTGTATCTGACTGCTTGAGCAGATACTCTGCCTCGTGGATCTTGTATGCGGTGTTGACAGTGACAAGGACAGCGCCCAGCTTTACGGTTGCCCAGAAAGCAATATACCACTGCGGAACGTTGGAAGCCCAAACAGCAACGTGTGTACCAGCCTTGACACCCAGCGCGATCAGTGAGCGCGCGAACTCATCGACATCATCTCTGAACTCGCTATACGTTCTTGTATAGTCAAGCGTTGTATACTTGAAGGCGTATTGGTCGGGAAATTCTTCCACCATGCGGTCAAGCACCTGTGAAAAGGTTTCATCGATCAGAAGATCCTTTTTCCATACGAATTTTCCCGTGTGCGCTCTGTTATAGTAAAGCGTTTTTTCGTTCCTTGACGGATCGCTGAACTGGCGCATAAAACCGATAAACTGCGAGAAAATGATCTCCATGTCATCCAGCTCCTCGCACCATTTCGGATCCCATACAAGAGAGAGGAATCCGTCGTAATTGACGGAACGAAGCGCCAGCATCATTTCCTTAATCGGGAGCTCACCCTCGCCTATCAGACAGTGCTCAATTCCCTCCTCCGTGCGCTTGGCATCACAGATGTGCACGTGACGAACATATGCACCGAGGTTCTTAATGACCCCCTCGGGAGTCTCACCGCCGTCAAAATATGCGGCAGAGAAATTCCAAAGAGCAGCCAGGTTATCGCTTGCAAACCTCTCCAGCATATCTCTGAGCTTTGCCGTTTTTGCAAAAAGTCCTGCAGTCTCCAGAAGTAAGGTAACGTTGATCCGTTCTGCCTCCGGCAAAAGCTCGCTCACGACCGCAGCAATATTTTCAGCCGCTGTATCCCCGTTCTCGGAAGCATTTGCGCGAATGCGGATATAAGGGATGTGGAGATTGGAGGCAATCTCCATGCATTTGCGGATCTCTTCACAGCAAGCCGTGCGTGCAGAAGCATCCACGGGATCGCAAATAGCATCGATACAAGGGATCCGAAGTTTCTTTTCGTAAAGCTTGCGCATCGTCACTGCCGCCGCATAATCGTGAAATGCGCCGTCGCGGTCCGTAAACAGACGGTTATGGATATTGTGAAGCTCAATGCCTCCAAAGCCGAGACTCTGCGCGATCTCGCAAAAATCCTCGAAGGAGGAGCCGTGCCAGCCCTTGGTAGAAAATGAAAATTTCATATTGCCGCCTCCTCATAAACGATTTTATTGACCGCATTGATATACGCACGAATTGCGGCACCGATGATATCGGTAGAAATTCCATTTCCCGAATAAAGTCTTCCTTCGGAACGAAGCTTTACAAGTGCCGAGCCCATTGCCTCTTTGCCCTCGGTTACGGATTGAATTTGGAAATCGTCCAGCTCGTAGTGGTGACCGATGATCTGCTCGATTGCTCTGAAAGCCGCATCAACGGGACCGTCTCCAATGCATACACCGATACTCTGTTCACCGTTTTTCTCGAGCGTGATCTGGGCAGAAGAGGAGATAATGTTACCGTTGTTGATGACGTAGCTGATCAACGAATAGGTTGTGGGGACCTGCAGCGCAACACTGGCAATGATCGCTTCGAGATCCTTGGCGCCGACCCGCTTTTTGCCTGCAACACGCAAAAACTCCTCAAATACGCGTGTCTTATCCTCTTCGGAAAGATCGTATCCAAGCTTCAGGATCGCTTCAGAGACTGCCTCACGGTCATCATTTCCGTCAAGAAAAATACTTTCTTCGCCTGCATCCTTGATTCCGGGAAGCCCCTTTTCATTCTTTGCGTTGGAAACCACCCAAAGGATCTGCTTAATAATGCGGCGTACCTCGGTGTATTTAAGCTCGGAGGAAAAATCATACGAAACACCGCAATTCTTGATAAGACCCGCAAAGGTCTCAAGAGATACACTCTCATCACCGACCGCCGCCGTGACCCCTGAGGCACCTGAACGCACAGCAAGGATCGCGCAGGCACATGCCATACCGTTTCCGTTGGAGCAGCTGACGTTTACGGGAACAGAAGAATGAGCACATACGTCGGTGACGAATGCCGCAAAATCATCGGGAAGCATTTCTGCTGCCTTGTCACAAACGGTGACCTCGGAAGCTCCTGCCGCGATCGCCGTATCAATTGCCTTATAAAGGAATTCGCGCTCTGCTCTTGTTGCATCATCCGCGAAAAATTCAACGTCCGTACACTTCTCCTTTGCCATGGCAACTGTTTTTTCGATCCAGGCAAGCATTTTATCAGGCTTCTTATGACAAACGTACTCCATTCCTACAGGAGACACGGGAAGCGTGATACGGATACGGGGAGAAACCGCATTGGACACTGCGGCAATTGCGTTCTCCACACTCTCGGTGCTGACACCTGCCGCTACAGAGATCACACTCTTTCTCACAAAGGTGGAAATCGTACGGATCAGAAGCGTATCGGTTTTCGTATTGGAGATCTCCGGCAATGCGATGACATCTACATTCAACCGTTCAAGCTGACGTGCGATCTCAATTTTTTCCTTGAAGCTGAAATGGCTTCCCTCTTTACAAAGTGTTGCATCTGTGATTTTGATTTGTTTCATTTCAAATCTCCTTTCTTTGCTTCGAGGAGTAACACAAAAAGTCCCCGAAGCGGACAAAAATCCACCTCGGGGACGAATTTGAAAAATTCGCGGTACCACCCCGGTTACCGAATAACTCGGTCACCTCATAAGGCTCAAACAAGCCTTTTGCCATGATAACGGTGCATGCCGTGATCGCTTACTTGAAAACCGTTCTGCGACCCTGCTCCGGAACGAGGCTTTCTTCTCTTGCACCGACAACTCACACCAACCGTTGTCTCTCTGAAAGTGGCTACCGAAAAGAAATAATTCCTTCAACGCATTTTGAAAATATGCCTTATTATACCACCCAACGTTTGTTTTGTCAATACTTTTTCCTGATTTTTTTTGCACATTTTTAAGAAAAAAACAAGGGGCTAGCTCATTAAGCTAACCTAAAAAAAAGAAAAAGCGGATGTTCTTTACCGAAAGGTATTGAGCATCCGCTTGCTTTGTTGTATAATTAAATCACCACAAAATAACCCACAAGAAAGCGAG
>SVSZ01000023.1 GCA_015064025.1 Oscillospiraceae bacterium
ACCGTTGCCGTATACGATGAGAATACATACGCGGCTACCGCGGACAGACATCCAAGCGTTGATCTGGATATCATTCTTGATCCGACCGATCTTCACGCAAACGAGCACGGCGTATCTCTTTTGATGGAAAAATTGCCGTCATGCGCCGAGGTACTCATAGCCATCGGTTCCGGAACGATACACGATATAACGCGATACTGCGCTTATACAAATAAAGCCGAATTCGTTTCGTGTCCGACAGCGGCAAGTGTAGATGGCTTTTGTTCTTCGGTTGCGGCGATGACTTGGCACGGCTGTAAAAAAACCTTAACCGCCGTTGCGCCCAAAATCGTTATTGCCGACACCGACGTTTTTATGAATGCTCCGATCAGATTGACGCGCTCCGGGTTTGGCGATATGATAGGAAAATATATCGCTCTCACCGATTGGAAAATTGCTCACATACTCACAAATGAATTTTATTGCGAAAGAATCGCCCGGATCACCTTAGAAGCAACGAAGTCCGTATTAGAAGCGGTTGACGGCATCATAGGCGGTCAACGACAGTCATACGAAAAGCTTATGTACGGCTTGCTTCTTTCAGGTCTCGCTATGCAAATGATGGGAAACTCCCGTCCCGCATCTGGCGCAGAGCATCATATATCGCATCTTATAGAAATGTCTCCCGTCGGGCTTGATATATCCTCAAGCGCGCTCCACGGTGAAAAGGTGGGTGTGGGAACGCTCATGGTAATTGAAGAATACAAAAGGCTTGCAAGGGCGCCCGAAATTTCTTTCCTTGATTACACGGAATTCAATAGACAAACGATAGTTAACGTATTTGGAGAGACTATGGCAGAGGAAATTCTAAAAGAAAACGAACACGATGCCGCAATAAGCGTTACCTCGTCAGCACTTAAAGCTCATTGGAATGAACTTTGCGAGGAAATAAAAAATCTCCCCGAAATTGAGCTTTTAAGAAACGTATATTTAAAATTCGGAGTAAAATCGCGACTGTCAGACATAGACCTTGACGACGCTGTATCAAAAAAGCTGTTAGATTATTCCCCATTGGCAAGAAACAGGTTGACCCTTATGAGACTTCGCTGTTGCTTTCATTTTTAGAAAAGGAAATGAACTATCGTGAAAAAATATTTATTACCACACGGAACAAATGCTTACAAAGCAAATCTGCACGCTCACACGAATATCAGCGACGGTGCACTTACTTCGGAGCAAGTCAAGGATTTATACAAATCGAACGGATATTCTGTGGTGGCATATACCGACCATGATTTGTTGATTCCGCACGATGAGCTTACCGACAAGGATTTTCTTGCTTTACCGGGTTTTGAAGCTCAGTTTAACGGAAGCAATATGTATCCCGGCAAGGTAAATGAAAAAAAGTGCCATATATGCTTTATAGGGAACACGGTACAGCCTTGTTGGAAGGAAGAATACGCATACATCGGAAATGCAAAAAATTACAGAAGCTCGGTCAAATTTGACGAAGAAACCAGTCCGTTTGATAGAGATTACTCGCCTGAATGCATAAATACAATGATAAGCTCGGCACGCAAAAAAGGGTTCTTTATAACCTATAATCACCCTGTCTGGTCGCTTGAGGGCTACGAGCAATATATAAAGTACGACGGAATGCACGCCATCGAAATATTCAATTACGGTACCGAAATATTAGGTTTTCAGTCCTTAGCTCCCCACGTATATGACGATATTCTCAGAAACGGTAGAAAAATTTTTGCAGTAGCGGCAGACGACAATCATAACAAGCACGGAATCGATGATTCCTTCGGCGGTTTCGTTATGATAATGGCTAATGAATTGAATCACGATTGCATAATGCAAGCTCTTTTTCATGGCGACTTTTACGCCTCGACCGGACCCGCCTTTAACGATGTTTATATCGAAAATAACACACTGTTCATACAATGCTCTGACGTATCTTCGATCAGCTTGACGACAGATGGCAGAAAAACAAAATGCATTTATTCTAAAAGTGGCGAGGCACTGAAAGAGGCAACTTTTGCTCTGGACTTTGACTATCGTTATTTTAGAATTACCATCAAAGATTTTAAAGGAAATTATGCATATACAAATGCATTTTTCAAAGAGGATTTGTGAAATGGATGGATCAAGAATTATTTTAGCAGCCCATAGGGGCGATAGAAAAAAATGTCCGGAAAACACCCTGCCTGCCTTTGAAAATGCTTTGCGCTTTAGAGCGGATATGATAGAAACCGACGTACATATGACGAGCGACGGTGCGCTGGTTTTAATACATGATCGCGCTTTAAAAAGAACCACAGGAGCCGAAGGAACAACGGATCAGACAACGTTGCAAGATATTCGCTCTCTCGATGCCGGTTCCTGGTTTTCACACGACTTCATAAACACTCCCGTTCCTACTGTGGAAGAATTTATATCGCTTATCAAGAACAGCGATATGCTTGTAAATTGGGAACTCAAGGATTACCCTTGTGAAGTCGGAGAAGCCTTTGCCTTTGAAACCGCTGACAGATTGATAGATACGATACGCAAGCACGGTTTAGAGGAACGCTCGATGATAAATTCCTTTAGTGATAGAGTGCTTGAGCACGTTTGCGGTAAATACGGCTCCGCTTTTCCCATACATGGACAAGGGATATACCATTGTCAGAGAACAAATGATTCTGCCACCGTAAAGCAAGAGGAACTTTACAATTGGTGTTGCCTATATCCAAACGAAAAGGGATTCACTCCCCTTGATTTCCCGGAAAATTTTGAATATTGCAAAAAACACGGAATTTTCCCCTGTGTTTGCGTCCCGGATCATATTGATACTTACAAAAAGTACGTCGAGCTTGGTTGCCGTATGTTTACGTCAAACGATATTTACGAAGCTGACAGAATACTGAAAGAATTGGGATTAAGGTTATCATAAATTGTATAACCAAACGGGATTCGAACCAACGAGTCCCGTTTGGTTAAGCAGAGCGTTTGGAATCGTCCGAGGAATGCCTTTGTGTGCAAACGATAAAAAATCAACAAAAAGCATCCGTTCGGATAATGAAATATCTTCAGATAACGATATCAACGGATGATTTTCTAAACAAATGGGGGCAAAACGGTCAATCATTTGTAAAAACGTGTTGTCCCTACTTGACCACACTCGTGTCGTGCAGCCCGATTATCCAAAACGGCAAGCTCGTCGGAGCCGTCACATCACGTGCTGATCAACGATCCCACCGCGGGGTACGGCATTTTTATCGAGAATATGCTGAACACCATCGTAATTGCCCTGCAAAGAGCGTCTTGAAACGCAAAAATATATGAAAAAAGGTATCCCTATTTGAACACACTGCTCATCAGGTGGACGAAGAATAGACATTGAAACCTTGAAGCGTTCGATTCCGTTCTTCAGAAGCGACTATCAATGCAACTTTAACGAAAACCCCGAGGTGCTTCAAACACACAACTCCAATATTTCTCTGTATCTCCCCTATCACGGTTGCACAAGCAAAACGAAGTCCGATATCTATGCCATCAGAAGCTCCTATTCTTCAAGCTGGGGCGGTGCATTCTACAATGCGATCTTCCAAAGCATGGATGAGGAGGATTTCAAATGGGCAAAAAATATCACCGACGAATACAGAAGCATCCGCAAATATTTTTCGATGGATTTCTATAATCACGGTTCATCCTGCTTTGATCCGACTGCTTGGGCGATCTGGCAGTACCATGACGCTCAAACGCAAAGCGGCATCGTCATGGCGTTCCGTCGAAGCGAATCACCGTTTGATCAAGTAAAGATTGAGCTGAAGGGACTGTTGTCTGATAAAATATATACGTTCACAAATCTTGATGACAGCTCAATAACAGAAGAAAAAAGTGTAATCACTATAGGTCTTCCTCAAAAAAGAAGCAGCATCATATTGAAATATCAATTGAAGGATCAATAATTCTTGTGGAATTGTGCAAAAGATCGTTCTTCTGCCGAACAAGGATTTTTACAGTGATCTCTACCCGTTTGAATGACAAAACATCTTTAGAACCCGATATAAAAGAGGCTGAGTCAATCGCTTTCTAAAAAGCATTTGACTCAGCCCCTTTACATCATAAATAATATTTAGGTGCCATACCCAATCTCTTTTTAAACTCGCGGGAAAAATGGCACGGCTCCGTATAACCGCAAAGACGTGCCACTTCATTCACCTCAAGCTCACCAAGCGTCAAAAGTCCTTTTGCATACTCCATGCGCTTTTGAATGATGTACTCCTTGGGAGAGATACCGAAGCGGGCAGCAAAAATCGTTCTGAAATAAACCTCACTCATCTGACAAAGCCTTGCCAGGTGTACCACGTTTAAAGCGGGATCGGTAAATCTCCGCTCAATCTCCGCAAGCGCGGGAGCGATCCTGTCGATTTTTTTGTTAGGAACGTACCCACCGCTCGCTTCCCTTTGTATTTCAAGGATCGCGTCATACACCGCGCGCATTGCCGCGGCACGGCTCAATGGACTGCTGTGCTTCCATTCATCACATGCGACTTGAAAGCTTTTTTTGATAGACTCGGTATTCCTTAATTTTATAGAAAACGGAGCATCCTCTATAAGAGCATCAAAATTGATGGCGTAGCAGCCACCCGACTGAACTGTTTTGACATCGTACGAAGAGCCCTTCGGTAAATAAAACAGCACACCTCCCTCGGTATGCATCACCCGTCCGTTGGAAAAGCAGTAATCCCTGATCGCCTGTGCGTCATTGAGAACAAAACCGTGGAAGGGGCGGTTTTTATGAATATGCCCGCCCGTATTCGGAGGAACGTACATAGCAAACGATATTTCCGTAATCAATACGTCTGCCCATTCTTTTTTCATATCATATCACCTCAAGATCATTATAACATCTTGTTTCGATTTCGTCAAGTGTTTTGATTTTTTCATTTACAAAAGAAACGAAAAAGTATATGATAAAAACGGAGGTGATACGATGAAATACATTCAGCAAGAGAATTACGAATACATCATGAAAAAATACGTCTATTCCGATCGCTTTACCCGCAATGATACGCTGTTTTCCGAGGATAGCGGCATGGATCCCGACAAAATCCTTGCAAATATCATTGAAAACGACATACAGTACAAGCATCTCCCACATTCCCTTCGTAAGGCGCGGGCTCTGGAATATATCTTAAAAAACACGAGAATCAGATGCGACGAAAGAGACCCCTTTCCCGCAATCAATATGATTGACCGCCCCTTGCAAAAAACCTTGATCTGCGCGTGGGAAAACGAGGTGCTTAACGAAATTATTCCCGAGGTTGAAAAGCGCCGTGCGCAATTGGAAAGAGATGGAATTGTCACCATATGGCCCGATTACGATCACAGTGTTCCCGTATGGGACAGACTCTTTTCCCTCGGCTTTGTCGGTATTTTGAAGGAAAGCGAAACAGCGCGATCAAGCAAAGCGCGCACCGAGGAGGAATCCGTATTTTTTGAAAGCATCAAAATCACGTACGAAGCAGTGCTTGCTTTGATTGATCGCTTGCATGACGCTTCCCCCTCTGACAAAATGAAAAAAGCTCTAAACACCCTTCGCCACGGAGCGCCCACAACCTTTTACGAAGCTCTATTGCTTTCTTACCTTTACTTTATGATCAGCGAGCATGTTGATTGCCTGCAGGTGCGCTCTCTTTCCTGCTTCGATCACTCATTTTATAAATTTTACAAGAGTGATCTGAAAAATGGAATCACAGAGGAAGAAATACGAACTGATCTCGCATATTATTTCCTTCAATTTACAGCTATTGGGAATTACTGGAATCAGCCTGTATATCTTGGCGGCGAAGAGGCAGACGGTTCAACCGTCACGAATGAGCTCTCCTACCTGTTCCTTGATGTTTACGATCAAATGGGATTGTACAACCCGAAAATTCAGATCAAGGTATGCTCCTCCACGCCGAAGGACTTCTTGTGTCGGGCGCTTGATATGATCCGTCGCGGAAAAAACAGCATTGTATTGGTTTCAGATACCACCATCCGTCGGGCGTTGGAGCGTGCAGGGGTCTCCCCCGATGCCGCTCGCACCTGTAACATTACGGGCTGCTATGAATACTCTCCCCAGGGCTCGTTCGGTACGGGAATGAACTATCTCAATATGTTAAAGCCCTTGGAATATGCCCTTCACAAGGGGTGCGACGGTGTAACCGGTGTTTTTTCCGGCAAAAGCAGTCCGGAACTGTCTCAATACACGACCTTTGAAGAGTTGTACGAAGAATACAAGCGCCACTTGCTCCGCGTAATTGATCTCACGGTAGACACTGTCAACGGCTTTGAAAAATACTTATCCCATATCAATCCTCTCGCCCTCCTGTCCGCCACCTTCCCAAGCTGCTTGGAAACGGCGAAAGACGCGATTGGAGGAGGTGCCTCTCACAACAACTCGGGAATCCAATTCGGTTTTTTAGCTGACGTCACCGACTCACTTATGATGATCCGCAAATACATATACGAACAAAAGGAATTAACGCTTACAGGACTTGTGGAAGTTCTTGACAATAACTTTGAAGGCGCGGAAAGCTTCCGCCTGAAAATGCTTGCCGACCGTGAAAAATACGGAAACAACAAGGAACGTCCCGATGCCATCGCGGTAGATCTCGTCAAGTTCATTACGGAAAATCTATGCGGTAGGCAAAATGCGCGCGGCGGAAGCTGGTCCTGTGGGTTCCATGTTGCCCGCATGTCCTATACGCAGGGAAAGCTGACGGCGGCATCTCCCAACGGTCGACGCCTTGGCGAAGAGCTTTCCAAAAATCTTTCGTCATCTCTCGGGCAAAACCGTGAGGGCGCAACGGCAGCAATCCTTTCAATTACAAAAATCGATGCCACATCGTTTACAAGTGACGCCTCCCTTGATCTCGGACTTCTTCCCTCCTCTGTGAAGGGTGAGGACGGACTGGAAGCCATGTACGGGCTTGTCAAGACCTTTATTCGTCGCGGCGGTCACGCCATGCATATCAACGTGTTTGATGCCGAAACACTTCGGGATGCACAAGTGCATCCCGAAAAATACAGCGACCTTCAGATCCGTGTGAGCGGTTGGAACGTGCTTTGGAATAATATTGCCCCCGAAGAACAGGAAGGCTTTATTCGCCAAGCGGAGGCGCTTATATGAAAGCAACTATATTTGAGATCAAGCGCTTTGCCGTCCACGACGGTGACGGCATCCGCACCACCGTATTTTTTAAGGGGTGTCCACTGAGATGTGTGTGGTGCCACAACCCGGAAGGGCTGTCCTTCGCGCCACAAGAGGCATTTTATGCGCACAAGTGTATCGGATGTGGAGAATGTAAAAGGGAAAACTTTGAACTTGGCAACTGCCTCGGAGAGGCGCGCACCCTGTACGGGAAAGAAATGACCGTGGAGGAATTGTTCCCACTCCTTTTAGAGGACAGAGATTTTTACGACACCTCGGGTGGAGGCGTGACGCTTTCGGGTGGCGAATGTCTGATGCAGGCAGACTTTTGTGTCGAGCTTTTGAAGCGTCTCAAAGCAGCAAGCATCCACACTGCCGTAGATACCTGTGGATTCGTTTCAAAGGAAGCGCTGGATAAGGTCATTCCTTATACGGATATATTTCTTTACGATCTCAAAGCATTTGACGAAGACGTACATATAAAATGCACAGGCTGCTCCAATCGGCAAATTCTTGAAAATCTCGTGTATCTTGACAGCCTCGAAAAATCCATTGAGATCCGCATCCCGTACGTCCCTCTGTACAATGCCGATCAGATGAAAAAAATCGCACTGTTTCTTTCCGCACGTAAGCATATTACAAAAATCCGCGTTCTTCCTTATCACAACTACGCAGGATCAAAATATGCAGCGCTGAATATGAAAAATTCCCTTCCCGCAAGGCTTCCCACGGACAAAGAGCTTAAAGATGCACGGGAACTCATAAAAGGCATCACCGGCATTTCAGTAATTTCTTGATCTTCTCTTATAAACACGCTTTTTGCCTACTTAAACGCACAAAATCACCGCATGTCTTACCGTTATGAAAATGCCGACGGCAATCGTCTCCGCGTGCTGAACGTCAACACCCGCTTGAGCTTCGACAACGTTTTGAAGCACTATGCAATGATAAAAAGGCAATATCCAACGTTTAAGGATTGGATATTGCCTTTTTATAGGCCTGCTTCGCTTATTCCTTCCCAAGCAGGCGCCTTCCCGCTGCCTCTATAAAGGGACGCAGATGTGCAAGCACCTCGTCCTCCGTTTCCGCCGCAGGGGTATCTGACCAGAGGCAGTAGCCACCTCCGAGCACGCGAGCATCGGGGGCTGTGGGGTTGTTTTCGGGATGCTCCATATCAAAGAGGTATGCATTCCACTCCTTTTCCAGATTCTCGGCAGAGACACCGTGATAGGAACCAAACCCAAGAACGTAATAGGTGTAATGGCTGATGAAATTGAGCACCTTGTGCCCGCGGTCAAGATAGGTAAAGACCGTGTTTTTGCCACCGTTGGCGTTCATTAGCCAATATTGAACGTCCACAAAGGGATCCAATTGTGTCACTCCCGTGTATCCCGTATCAAAATCACGGTATACGTCATCGTTCCACATACGTACGCTTTCATATCCAAGGGAACGCATCAAAGCACAGATCTCGTTCATGTATAAAATGAAGGCGTCGTAGGCAACCGCATTTGGGTTACCCGTAAGCTTTCGCGCGTATGCATCCCAATGCTCAAGATTTTGCCACTTGGAAAGAGACTCGTCGATCGTTTCCCCAAAGCCGAGCGGCTCGTCACCGCCGACATCGAACTTGGTACAGCCAAGACTTCTGAAAAAACGGCCGTATTCGGTATAGAGATTTTTGGCAAACGTCACAGCCTCGGCATTGGTAATATCGATGCCGCGCGAGTAGGACATTTGCGCAGCTTCTTTCTTTCTGCTTGATCCCTGAACGATCGCTACGTGACCGTTCTTATGAAAATAGTTTGAGATATTGCTTCCGTAATACGCGTTGTATTTCTTGACCGCATAGTTCATGTGCCCCGGAGAATCAAATGAGGGAATCACCTCAAGCCCCTCGGACTGTGCAAAACGAACAATGTCAGCCATTTCCTCCTGCGTAATGAATTTTTCATCATCCTCAGCTCTTCCGTTTGCGGCACCGTAGACGCAAAGAGAGTGATCGCCACCCGCGAGCCATGGGTATTGCTTCGATTCCAGGCGAAGCCCCATATCCTCCGCAAAATGGATGACAAAGGTATTAAAGCCGGCTTCCTTGACCGTAAGGATCAATCGCTTGATCCATGCGGGCGTGTAGTATTTACGTGCACAGTCAAGGAAAAAGATGCGCTCGGGAACTAAAAATCTCGGTTGCTTCATTGTGATATTCCCCCTTATTTTAAAACGATGATTCCGCCATCGGTCACGTCCTCAACCGTCAGCTCATTTTGGTCAACAGAAACGTTCTTCTCTCCGTCCATGGCGTAAAAACGCGCCGAAGTAAAGGGAATATCGACACGAAGCCTTGCGCGGATGCGGTCCCTTGCCACAGAAATGTTGGTAAGAACGATCAGATGATATCCGTCCCCTTCCAGAAGCTGAACTCCAAGCAGAGGATCCATAGATGCGACCTTTGGAGAAAAACCCGTAAGATCGGCTACGTCGTATACCGAGCACATGCTGTCAAGTGTCAGCCCTTCACGGGATTTGACCTCGCCCTCATATTTCGAATATCCGATGCATGCCCCATCCCAGCAGGGATATGTGATCATGTAGACCTCGCCGCCTCTTTCCGCAAAGCGGTCTACCGCCGCCCGCTCCTCCGGGGAGAGCATGTCAATATGCGGAACGTAGAGGACCTTGATCCCGAATTTGTTTTCATCCAGATGCTCGGCATCGGTCAAGGTAACGTTATAGCCCGCTGTGCGAAGCTGCTTGTGAACCTCCGTATATTCCAGCACGTAGGAATTGCGGATATCGCCGCACCTTGCCTGCTTGTCTCCATTTTCCCGTGCGTCACAAAGATAGATCGCATAGTCGGAATGAAGAAGACCTACACCGTCGTGCGCACGGTGTGCGCCCATGATCAGATCGTTCATGTCGATGATATAGCGGTTCACGCTGGCAGCATTTTCAAAATTGTGCGTTTTCGTTCCGTCATAATTAAGGATTCCGCAGCTGTTGGGATGCGGTACCCCCGGCACGGGGCAATCGCCTCTCCACTGATAGTATACGATTCCCTTCGCACCGGAGCCGATCACCGTGTAGGTGCTTCGGTTGTAAAGCGGAATCGGAATGTAGGTGCGGCTGTCCAGCTCAATACACCAGGATTCCTTTCCTTCAAGCTCTGCGGCACACTGCGCAACGTCGGTCAAAAGACACAGCGGGTAATAATCAATGCCCCTTCCGTGGAAATAGCAGGTATATCCGACGAGCTCCATTGCTTTGGCATTCGCAAAGAAATCACAGCCTCTGTAAGCCGCGCGCTTCGCAAGCTGGTCATTGGTAAGACACGTATAGGTGGGAAGCGCCGCCCCACACTTGGAGCCGTTTGATGCATTGTTTAAAAAGTCGGTCAGACTGTCCCTCGCAAACAGTCGCCAAAGCGCCCACATCCGTTCTCCCTGTTCCCGTCTTGCGCGAGGCGGCTCATATTCCTTTGCCGCCTCCTCGGTAAGGATCCCCCTTTCCACCAACCACCGCCGATATGCCTTGATCGAATCCCCATGGTAATCGTATACCTGTGTTCCGGGATAATGCGGCTCGTTGTAGATCTGAAGGCCTACGACGTTTGGAAACGTGCCGTAATGTGCCGCAAGCGCCTTGGCATGCGTACGGTTGTCCTCCAGAATTCCCTCGTGGCAAAGAGTCGTACGAATGAAATCTGACCACACCGTTTCCTGTATCTTTCCATTCCAATCCACCATTTCAACAGCTTCAAAGCCTCTTAAGTTGACCACGTACCCCTGCTCCCTTACCGAGACGGAAATGTCGTTTTTATCGGCTTCCGCAATCATAGCATCAATAAACGGAGTCTCAACAAGCGTCTCGCCGCTCTCTTTCAAGGAGACTTCACCAAGTGCCGCAAACCGTACGTGATTGAAGCCGAGCTCGTTCATCATGGCAAGATCCTTTTTCATCTCCCCGATCCGATCCCCCTCGGGTGGAACTGGAAACTTACTGGGGTGAAAGGAGGGATAGTAGGATTCTCCCAATCCAAAAACAGCTTTTCCGTCCTTGGAAAGAACTCCGTTTTTCAGCTTGTACATTTTTCTTCTCCTTTTTTCCTTATTTCAAAAGCAATATGGCAGCAAACGCAAGAAGCAAACCGATCACGCAGCGCGGCGTGATCTTTTCCTTGAAAAAAACCGCAGCCATGACGGCGCTGAAGATCAACCCTCCCGCCTGATAGATCGGATAAACCTGTGCCGGCGAGAGATAGTTGTTGGCAAGTGCCTTAAAGTATGAATTTATAAACAGGCATACCGACATAATCAGGATGGAAGCACCGGTGGAGCGCAGCATCCCCCTCGTGTCAAAGCCACCGTCCTTTGTGGGAAGAAAAAACACGGCCAGAAGGACACATGCGGCAATGACATAAGAGATCAGATTCAGCATGGAGATGCTTGCATCGGAATAATAGGTAAACAACTTGAGTGAAAAATCGTATAAGCCGCTGGAAAGGCCGCACAAAACCAAAAGGATCACAGCACCGACGCGAAGCCGCCCCTTGAGAAGCGCGCTGTACGAGCCCATAACCAAAACAGCAATGATCAGGATCACGATCGCCAGAATTTGCCACGGCGTGATGGGCGTGCGGAACACGATGAAGCTGCAAAGAAGCGTCACCACAACGCCAAACATCTGCGCGACACTAATCAGCATGAACGCGCCGTGACGCACCGCCAGAAGCCACGTTACCATAAACAGCGACACCGTGATTCCCGCAAGAGAGCCAAAGACCAACGCCTCCACATCCACATAAAATCCGTCGCTCGCCCCTTCCAAGGTAAGCATGGCAAGACTGATGAAAACACAGATCACCATGCGCACCGCATTTACAAATACCGACTGTCTTTGCGTGCTGACGGTACCACTGATCCTCTTCCCCAGAAACCCCTTGGTCGTCCCCGCAAGCAATGCGATCAATATAGAAATATAACCCATATTCTCCTCCGATGGACTTGATACGTCCACATTATAGCCCCGCCGTATTGACTTTTGCAATACACTCTGTTATAATGAGGATATAATATTTTATCATCGGAGATCATTATGAAAGCACAATTGACCGTTGCCCTTTGCGTAAATCGCGAGGAGTTCATCATGGAAAAATTTATAGGCTCGGACGACATATTTGCCCTCGTCAAGGAGGGAAGCTTTTCTATGGAGCGTGAGGGGACGTGCTTCATCGTGCAAAAGAACGAGGGCGCGCTGTTCCGAAAAAACGTGCTCTACCAAAGGCACGTGATCTCCCCTGTTACCATGTATCTTTTCCGATATAAATCCGACATCCCCGTCTTCGATACCGATCACATCATCTTCCACAATCAAGAACGGCTTGCATCCACTCTTTCCATGCTGGAGCGACTGGATACGGAAGTGTTCGGTAACGATTTTGAATACCGCTCGCATCTGTTTTCCGACCTTGCCATGCAGTATGCAATGGAAAACAAAGCACCAGAAAGCTCGGACGACCCCATTGAGCACGCCATGGACGAAATCCGTCAGTCATTACACGTTGGCGTAGATCTGGAAAAGCTCGGAAAGAAAAGCGGCTTATCCTACGTACAGTTTTTGCGTCGTTTCAAAAGCATTGCGGGGATGACTCCGTCCGATTATATCATTGCACTACGCTTACAAAAAGCAAAAACCTTGCTGGCGGATACGGACCTTCTGATCAAGGACGTTTCATCCGCTTGCGGATTTGAAAACGAATATTATTTCAGCAATTTCTTCAAAAAGCACACATCTCTCTCCCCGTCCGCGTTCCGATCGGCTTCTCGTTCCTAAGCCGCCGCAAGCTTCAAAAAGAGCAAGAGCCGAAATCAGAGCTTTGTCTCTTTGCGGTACGCAAGGGGAGAGCACCCCTCGCACCGCTTGAAAACGTTGGAAAAATAATTGGGATCCCCAAAGCCCACGGAAAGAGCGATCTCGGTAACGCTTAGCTTTGAATACCGTAGCAGTGATTTGGCATCCTCCATGCGAACATCCGTCAAATATTCGCGGAAGCTCTTCCCCGTCTCTTTTTTAAAGATATGGCTGAAGTGAGAACGGCTGCAGTAAAAAGCGCGACAGATCTCCTCACTTGTCAGATCCGTGGCATAATTTCTATGAATATATCGGAGGATCTGTGTGATCAAGGAGTCCTTTGCCACGTTGCCTTCCTCCCGTCTGTATGCCAATTCAAGCATCCGACAAAGAGGCAATACAAGGGTATCGATCCTTTTTTTGTCGGGCGGTGTGGGGCGCAGGGTTCCATAAGCTTTTTTTAACAGCTCCACGGAATAATCAAAGCGCTCAGCGGTTCTCTCGATCCGTTCCTCACCCGCACGGGCGGCATAGCCGCTGACAGACGCAAAGCCGATGATACGGGAACCGTCGGAAAGCGGATATACGTATTCGAAAACCCCCGCGTGGCAGATGCCGCAAAACTCTGCTTTTTCCTCACGGCATCTCTCCTGTACCTTCTCCTGTTGTGCAAGACAACGTGCCTGCCCCTCGGCAGAGGCTTTGACGCACGTGCAATAGGAATTGTCGTGAATATTGAAGCGCATCAAAGGGCTGAAGGTGATCAGCGACTCCGTCTCCTTGGGATGAAGCGTCACCGACAGATCGCATTCGGTGATCAGATAGACGATATAATTTTCGATCAATTCAATCAAGTTCATATATTTTGCCCGTTTTTCTATATTTTTAGCGTAAAATTTCTATTGTTTCATGTATTTACGTGCTATAATGATATCACAGGATGCCAAAAAAGTCAATCGGAAAGGATTTTGTTATGAAAAAATTATCCTATTCTGCAGATCTTTGTATCGTCGGCGGCGGTATGTCGGGGCTTTGCTGTGCCATCGCCGCAGCGCGTCACGGAATACAGGTGATCTTAATACAGGACCGTCCCGTGCTCGGAGGCAATGCATCCAGCGAGATCCGCATGTGGATCGGCGGCGCGCATGGAAAGGACAACCGCGAGGGCGGCATCATCGAAGAGATCTTCCTTGAAAACTTTTACCAAAATCCCGCCCACAAGTATACGCTTTGGGACAGTGTGCTTTACGAAAAGGCAATGGCAGAGAAAAACCTCACGCTTCTCCTGAACACAAGCTGTCTGGACGCGGAGATGGATGGACAAAGGATCCGATCCGTCACGGCATGGCAATCCAATGCGGAAAGCTTCCACACGGTCTATGCCACCTATTTTGCCGACTGCTCGGGAGATTCGATCCTTGCGCCACTCACAGGGGCGGACTATATGTACGGCAGAGAAGCCAAAAGCGACTTTAACGAATCCATCCCGCCCGACGTTGCCGACCAAAAGACAATGGGCATGAGCTGTCTTTTCCAGATACGGGAAACGGATCATCCTGTCAGCTTCACTCCTCCCGCATGGGCTTACAAATACGAGACCGATGCCGATCTTCCCTACAAGGATCACGACAAGGATAACAACTTCTGGTGGATCGAGCTTGGAGGCGAATGGGATTGCATTCACGACACCGACCGATGCCGCGATGAGCTCCTCAAGATCTGCTACGGTGTTTGGGATCACATGAAAAACCGTGGAGATCACGGCGTGGAGAACTGGGAGCTTGAATGGATCGGCTTTCTTCCCGGAAAGCGCGAAAGTCGCCGTTACGTCGGAAAGCATATCGTCACGCAAAACGACGTAGAGGCGGAAGGGCGCTTTGAGGACATCGTCGCTTATGCGGGCTGGACGATGGACGATCATTTTCCGCAGGGCTTCTATTACCGTGACAGCTATCCTACCATTTTTCATCCCGCCCCTCAGCCCTGGGGTCTTCCGCTTCGCTGCATGATCTCGAAAAATATCGAGAATCTTGTTTTCGCGGGCAGAAACATCAGTGTCACCCACGCCGCTCTCTCCTCGTCACGGGTCATGGCAACCTGTGGCATCCTCGGTCAGGCACTTGGCACCGCAGTCGCACAGGCAATACACAACGGATGCCGTGTTGAGGACGTGAATATTCCCCGTCTTCAGCAAACGCTCATGGAAGACGATTGCTTTATTCCGTGGCATACAAGAGAGCTGTCGGCGCTTACCAAGTCCGCGCACTGTACCGCAGAGGTGGTAAGAAACGGACGGGACCGCGGCGGGGAAAACTGCTGGATCGGACGGGACGGGGACACGGTCGAATACAGCTTCGACAGCGACACGGAGATCCGTGAGATTCGTCTTGTCTTCGACAACGACATGAACCGCGACTACCACAATATGCCCTGCAATTATCCGCTGGTGCAAACGAAATTCAAGCTTCCGCAAACGCTGATCAAGGAATACCGTCTGGAAGGCAAAAGCGAGCAAGGCGAAATCTATACCTTGCTTGTCACCGACAATCATCAGCGTTTTGTAAAGCACACAGTCGATTGGAAGATCCAAAGGCTTACGCTCATTCCGCTCTCTACCCATGGATGCGAAGAATTCAGAGTGTTCGACTTTGAAATTCAATGATAAAAAGGCGCTGCCTCAAATCGGCGATTTGAGACAGCACCTTTTTTATTTAAGTCATATGATCTCCAGCCCGTTTGCATCGGGAAGCGTCGGATATACGTCATCCAACCGATCGGAATACCAATATGCCACCGACGAAATATCGTCCTGCAACGGAAGATAACGCCCCTCGCTCCGCCAGCCGAGAGCCTGGATGGTGACACGCAGATCCTCTTTGAAATAAATCGGATCGACAATGTGCCAACGGTACATATTGAAGTAGCGCTGCGCGCGGTAGATCCCGTCGGTCGCACGCACCTTGGAGAGCCCTGTGTAGGGAGTCGTGTACTCAACGTATTTTCCGTCCACGTCGAAATTATACGCACCGCAGAAATAATCCTCCGTGCCCGTACCGCAGATGGTCGGGAAATCGCTGTCGCCGTCGATGTAAAACTTGATCTCTCCCTCGCCCCACCAGCCGTTGGATTTGACACCCCAATGCATGTAGGTTCCAACGTAGTGACCGTTTCCGCGGATGTTGTCAAGGATCACGTACGGCTCCTTATAGGGCAGAGGATTGACACGGCGGAACTGGGCGTGGAAATAGAGACTGTCAGAAGAGATCTCCTTTTCCTCGCAGTCGATCTGATAAAAAACGTTGCAGGGATTCGCACCGATATTTTCAAGCTCCACGCGGAAGGACTTGAAGTAGGGCATTTCAAAATAGCAATTCATTCCCTTTTTGGGATTGACGCACATTGCAAGGCTCGAAAGCTGTCTGTATTCCATATAATCCGCGCTCGCGAAAAAGTCGGAAAGCGGTACCTCCACCGAGGGACGCTCGCTTCCGTCAAAATAAATTCGCAGGATCAGAAGTCTTCCCGCCTTCGTGCTATCGGTGATCCAGATGTGCTTGATCGCGCCCTGTCCCTTGACGTCTGCCAGAACACAATTCGTTCCCGACTCCAGCACAAGATACGGATTGACCTTCCAGCCCTGTCCAAGCTCGCGTGCAGCATGGGAGGCGCTTCCCTCTATTGCCATGCCGCCCTTTCCCTTCTCTCCCGTCAGATTCTCGGGAGAAACGGAAAAGCTCTTGATGTTCTTTTTGGTGGTAAGATTGTTTAACATTTTTTCGATTCCTCCTTGATATATTGCAATTGTATCAAAAATACGCTATAATATAAATAGCATTTTTTGCCGAATATTTAACATTTATTGCAGGAGGGTGATCGAATGCGCACAATTGACGTCCATACGGTCAATCCGTATATAAGGGTTGCAACGCGCTCAGTTCTGAAGCAAGGCAGCGTGATAAAGCAACGTATTATTTTTGATTACGAGCTTATTTATATTGAGGACGGCAGCATGACCCTTTATTTCGACGGAGCTCCCTACCAATGTAATCAAGGACACTTTATTTTGATTCGTCCGGGACTCTCTCACAGCTTTGACTGCACAAAGCAAGCCTTATCGCAACCACACATTCATTTCGATCTTATATATACCCCCGACAGCGAAATAACGCCCGTCTCATTTAAGGATCTTCCCATGCTCACCCCCTCGGAACGTTCTCTGATTCAAAAGGATCTGTTCTCCGAGTTTCCCAGAACGCCGTTCGTTGTCTTTTCAAAGCATGAGCAAGCCTTAGACTTATTTTACAAGGTCATCGTCTCTTTTTCCTCCAACCGCATGCTTTCGGCAAAGGGGGCAATGACCGAGCTTATAGCCGAGCTGATACACGATAATTTCCAAGGATGTCTATCGGCTGAGCAAGAAAAATGCTATGATATCGCACAACAGTTAAAGGATTTTATAGATTCCACATTCGGTCTTCATACCGATCTCGACGCACTGGAAAAACAATTTTCCTACAGCAAATTTTATCTGGAAAGGCAATTCAAGGAAAAGCACGGAATCAGTCCGATCGCATACGCCAATACTAAACGAATGGAGCTTGCGAAGACTTTGCTCAAAAATCAAAGTGTTTCCGAGGTCACGGAAAAAACAGGCTTTTCCTCCATCTATGCCTTCAGCAGAGCATTCAAAAACAAATACGGAATTCCGCCGTCCGAATACAAAAAATCGAAAAAGTATAATGAAAGATAAAAAATGCCATCAAATAAGAGATCCTCAAATGCATTTCGCACGCGAGGATCTCTTGTATTTTTATTTCGATTCCATTTTCTCGGCATCTCTGTTCGCAAGCTCGATCCGAAGTCCCGCCTCGATGGGGGTAAAATCGGCATCGGTCAGTCCTGTTGCCGCAAGGATCTTACGGTTGTCGATACGGCGGCTATACTTTCTGTCATAAAGATAGAGCCATTTTTTGTAGGTCGTCACACAGGGGTATACCGCAATGAAGTCCTCCTCGGAGCACCACTCCACCCGAAAGCCAAACAAACGGTTGTATATATCGGCAACCTCACGCCAGGTCAGATTCTGAGCGCTGGATACCGTATACGCTTCACCGTACGTTTGGGGCTTGAAAAGAAGATTGGCAATCAGCTTTCCGCTGTTTCCCGCCCAATCAATCCCCGCCACAAGCTCCTGCGCCCATGCGGGAAGACGGAGTGCGCCGTATTTTTCAACCTGCTCACCGATCTCGTTGTCCGAATACACGAACAGATCAAAGCGTCTGTGGGAAAAGGAGATCACAGGGCGGACGACCGTCCAGTGCTCGCCCTTGTGAAATTCATTGAGGAAATCCTCGCACCGTGCCTTGGGCAGTGCATAGTCCTCCACTGCCAAAAATTCGGTATCCGCCGTTACGTCCAGAAGTCTCGGCGCCTTCTCTGTCACGGGCACCTCCTCATTTGCGTATACACGGTAGGAGGAAAGGAAGATCAGATGATCGGTTTTCCCAATCAGCAATTCATGTACAGGCTTGTACTCTTCAACCGTTTTGTAATGGATAAAGTTGACGATGCCGTCATAATGACGTCCGTCAAGGAAGCTTGTAAGAAACGCAAGCGATACGTTCTCCTTGTAAAAAGTGAGCCTTTCACAGTCTGATACACGGTCCTCAAGGCAGATAACGTCCACGTAAGCCCCTTTTTCAAGAAGCTCTCTGCCAACGTAGGTTCCAAGAGTTCCGCCGCCTGCGATCAGCAATACTTTTTTGTTTTTATACATGACCGATCCTCCAAGAATAAATGATTAATTAACGTTATTGTTCCATATCATTATAGCACAGCCAATCTTCATTTGCAATGGCATTTTCGAAATTTATGATGCTTGCCTTTTTCGAAATTTATCGTGCTTACCTCCCGAAAAAGCAACCGGACAAACGTCGCCTTTTTGCGCAAGGAAGGGGCTGAGCCAATCGCCTTTTAATAAGCTTTTGACTCAGCCCCTTAAGGATTGCAGATCTATACGATCTTACAAATTTATAAAAATGAACTTGTTTGAGATTTTATTGAAGATCAAACCATCGGTGCTTGTCTGACATTAAGAGCTGCTGTCTTTTTCGCTGTAATCAACTTCTTCATTCCCTGAATAGATGCGTTCACTCTATCGCTGGAAGTAAATGCATAGCGTATTTTGTCACCGGGAACGGTAAGAATAAACTCTTCCGCATCAATCGATTCGGTTTTCTTGCCAAACCCCTTGTTCTTATCAAGCTCTACGGTGGAAGAGCCTGTCTGCACAGAGACTATATCGGAATAGAAAAACTGCAAATCGTTATCTCTCTTTCGATCCGGCTCGCTCAACTTATAGTTCAGCGTGTAGACATAGATTTGATCCTTGCCGAAGAAAAACCAAGTGATCTCATTTGAATCTGTTCTGGTTTTTCCATCCTTACAGTAAAGTCGATAGAATCCGTCGTATTTATGTCCGTATACAGGAAAAGGCTCTGCGGGGAAATTATTCATTTCCGTTGCATTTCGATCCGACCATTTCGCAACGCCCAATCGAAGACCGCCATCCATACCATCTTCCGACTCAAGTCCGAACTTTTTAATTGCCAGATCCATGGGATTCATCTTTGCGATTCTTGCTGCATGGAACTTGTCAAATTCCGTATCCCAAGTTTGACTGCGAATGTTGAAGTTCTTCTGCCACTCGGCAGCCGCAGCCTTTTGCTTATTGATCTTCAAGATCGGCAAAACGATCCAAAGCACAACAAACAATGCTGTACCGATCAAACCAACAGGTGCAAAAACAAAGATCAATGCAACAGAAACCAATATCAGGATGATATTCATAAAGGTAATATGGAATTTTGAAACCGTAGGCTTGTTACCAAGGTTATAATTTTCCGTAAAATACTCTTTAATATTAAACTGATTGTTCATATATAATAGGTCCTTTCATAAAAGTAAGTAAAATAAACAAGTTCAAATTTATCAAAGAAGGAAATCAAAGGCAAGAGGGTCTTGTAACTCGCATTAAGGAATACATCTCTTCGATCTCTTGACGCCCCACACCATTTTTGATTGCCAAAGCAAACGCCTCCTTATAATTGGGTTTGGTTTGACGATAGTTTCTCTCGTAAAAGTCGTATTTGACATATGCCAAAAGGTAATAGTAAATGCCCTTCGGCTTGTTTTGAATTGCCAGATCAATGTATTTTTCTACAGCATCAATAACGTATTGCTCCTGCCCGCGTGCAGGTCTTCCACGCAACGCTGCGATAGCCGCATAGTAATACACATCGGGATCAGCACTAAGATCCGACATGGCACCTTTGAAATACATCAACGCACTGTCATATTTCTGCATTCTGATTTCTGCCTTGTAACGTTCGAATTTTGCATTCGATTCCTCGGCGGAACAGGATGCACACTTTTGCGTTTCTGAGTTCAGGTGGTTAGCACAGAAAAATTTCCCACAACCGCGGCACACGAATGTCGATTTTGCTGCAGCGGGAATTTTGGTCCCGCAAAAGCTACACTCTGCATCCGGCTCCTGCATTTGATTGTAAATATTGGTCGTCGTATAAGATGTATTGTAGGAACCCGTAACATCTCCGGCGATATAGTTTTTCCCATTGCTTGAGTGTTGCACCTCTCCTGTCATACCGGCTCCGCATTCGAAGCAAAACCTTGCCCCACCGGGAACCTTTGTTCCGCATCGAGGGCAGGACTTCTCCAATTTTTGACCACAATTGGAACAAAACCCCCCACCTTCGGAATTTTCATAGCCACACTTGCTGCATTTGATCATAATAAAAACGTCTCCTTCATGTATTGATCACAGGCTTGTCCCGCAGGCATCGCAGATCAAGGTCTCAGGTCCGTGCTTCTTCCCGCAATTCGGGCAAAAAACAAAAGTCTCCGAGGTTTTCGGGTTTGTCGGCTGTGTCACGGGTGCTACAGTGGGTTTTGTTGCATCCGCAACGGCTGTGATAGTGGTTTGCATGCCCGAAAGGAACCTGTCTTGATTTCTCTCAGAATCCCCATGCACTCTGTCAAGCTCCGCTTGCTTAGCGGCAACGGCGTTGGCATTGGCTTGATTCTGCGCATGGACAATGTCACGCGTCAGTGCCATTTGCTGTTCCATGATCGCCTTAAGGTCCTCACTGTGCTGTCTTGTCAATTCAACCGTTTTGTCGTTCTGCGCGCTTGCCGCTTCCGCTTTGAATTTTTCGGCAAGAGCCTGTGCCGCTTCGGGTGAAATGTCCGGATTGGATGCCATGATTTGCTCAAAGGACATGGTCGCATTGATCCTATGGTGCTCTATCGAGGTCTCGCTTTCCAATCTCTTCTCTTCCATTTCACGCGCGTGCTGCGACTTTAGGGCTTCCTCGCGCATCGCTTGCATCTGCTTGAGAATGTCAAGGTCATGCTGATCCTCGCGCTTTTGGAAATCGAAATCCGCTTCACGGCGTTCATCACCGAATGCCGCTCTTTCCCGCGCCTCCTCAAGTGCTGCGTCAAACTCTTTCTTTTGTCTTTCAAGATTCCAATTAAGCTTCTCGCGCTCATAAACAACATCGTTTTGCAGAGTCGCCATTGCAAGCTCATGTCCCTGAGATGCTTCTTGCATTGCCAAGCGGTGATCTACGTCATTCTTCAATTTTTGAAGTTCTTCCTCACTAAGCAAAGCCGTCTGCTTTAATTTGTTAATAGCAACCTCAACGTCAACGGCTGTACGTGCCTCGCGGATGAGTGCCTGTGCCTTTAGCATTTGCTCAAATTCCGCACGCTTATCCTCATTGAGAAGCCGTTCCTCGTCGATCTTATCCATCAACGCGTGAAAATCAACGTCCTCGCGCGCCATGCGAAGCTCATTGCTATGCTCCACACTCTGCAAGCGGTTAAGATAATCGTTTCTCAGTTGGAGCTGCTCCAGTTCCAATTCGGCAATATAAAGCTCCTCCTTCATCGCGCGAATCTGCTCCAATTCCTCGCGCTTGGCTGTAAGACTGATTACGGAAAGAACCGAAAGATAGGGATAAATCTCTTTAAAGCTTGTCCTCAGTCCATTCAACACACGTTCAAAAAGCTCTGCGTTGTAATCTACGTCCTGCGGTGCCACCATAGCAAACGTTTGATTAATTACTGTTCTCATTGACGGCAAAAGGCTTTCCGCAAAGGATTTGATACTGACCATTTTCTTGTCGGTAAGCTGAGCTTCAAAAAAATCATTGAGATTTGTCAGCTTACAAAGAATATGGATACCAATATCGGTACGTAATCCCTTCGTCGCTACCTTATCAAGATCATATACCAATGGGAAATCCGCTCCGCGGACCAAAACGACCGTATAGAAGTTTTTGTTTCCTTGTTCATCATGGGTTGCCGCGCGGTTACGACCGAACAATGCGGAAACACCGTTTGCGATATGGTTTGCTATGTTCTTGAAGAATCCCCAGACCGTACGCTTTTTCGGTTCTTTCGGGGCATCCTCCTCATTTTCATACCCAAACTCTTTGAAAGCATATTTCCCGCTGTCCAAGGATGCGACAAATTTTCCGTTGACAAAGAAAAGTGCCTTTGTACCGGGAGCTATGTAAACTCCCTTGATGGTCTTGTATGCAGCAATATCGTTTTCATCGATTTTTACCGCCAACTGCCCCGGCAAAATATGCCACGTAATGTAATTTGCCAAAACCTCTGCGTTTTCACCAAGTTTTGCGGCGGTTGGTTGTGTTACCACGTTCATCGCTTCCGCGCTCTCTATCGCCGCACCGCAGTACTTGCAAAATTTTGCACTTGAGGCAATTTCCTTTTTGCAAGACGGACAGGTCGCTCCTGTCGCCGCTTGCGCTGCCTTTACCGCCTGTACTTGAGAGCCGCAATATCTGCAAAACCTTGCACTGTCGTTGATTTCCCTGTTACAGCTTGTACATTTCATACTGTGTTCCTCCGTCAATGTTTATTTTCGGTTTTGAAATCCATATCAAACAACACCTTGATCTCTCGGATGCAAAAAATCCCGTATACGTCGTAATCGCCCACAAGCTCTACTGTTTTCCCGTCGTAGGGAAGCAAGGCATTTCCCATAAGAGAGCCGTCTTCTTCCAGCCAAATGCGCTTGTAAACGTTATTTCCAACGTATAAAAAAGGATAAACGCCCTCACTCTGAGAACCAACACCTGTCAGCATATAAACCACAATTCCCTTCAGCATTGTATCCTCCTGTTATTGTGCTATAATTTCAGCCATTACGTTTCCGTCCTTGTCAAAGTAAACCGCCATCGCATCAACGCATCCGTACGCGTTATCCTTTGCATAAACCGCTTTGTAGCCGTCAAAGCCGTCTGCTTCGTAATACTGCGGCTTTACGTCGGCAAAATGTTTGTTTGTGGATGCCATATAATCATCCATTATTTTTTCAAGGCGTTCAGACACCCTTGCCAGACGCACGCGCACAGCACGTCTTACGTCGGGCATAGCAATACGAAGTCCGCTTCCCGGTTTTGCATTGCTTCTCTCTCTCTGTGCTTCGTCCCTTTGAGTCGCCTCTACAATACGAATGGAAGGATCCCCATACAACGCGAATTCCGAAACGGTTTTTACGCTGACGGCAATATCCGGTGCCTGATTTGCAGACAGTGCATCAAGTATAACGTTGATCGCCGAAGTGAACGCATACCCCAAAGAAGATCCCTCACTTACGTACATCGGAAAAGTTTCATAAACAGCATCCGCAAGATAGAGCTTTATGCCGTTACGGTAACAGCTCGGCTTCGGCCCCCATGCTACCTGCGTCGATCCTACAAATCCCAAACAACGGTTTTGCAATGCCGTAATCAAAACGCTTTGGCTCTCTCCCTCTACGAAAAACGGCTTGGCTCCATAGCACGCTTGCGTACAAATAACGTACGCCTTATCTTCTTTAACAGGAAGGCAGCGTGGCGAGAATGCCTTCCCCCACTTCGAACCGTCCAAAAGCAATTTGCTATACCAATAATTCGAATGCGCCCCGCCGTGGAGATGGAAGCATAAGAGCTCATGCCCCTCGGGTCTTGGGTGAACCGTCATCCGATAGCGACCAAAATCCTCTTCCGTGATTCCGTCGTTTTTATCCACAAACTCTTCCTTTGATACAAAAGTCTGTGTGGGAATTTCGTGCCAATCGGGCTGTAGGCGATCAATTTGATGATGCGTTGACTCTGACCACTCATGTGAGGTCATAGAAAAAATTTGTGGCTTTGCAACACGGCGTTCAAGTCGCATCGTGTTTTCCATATATGCACACACCTCAAAAAAGCCGTTTTGGGCAATTCCGGGGACGCGTCCTACATAAATTTTTGCTTGTAGCGCATAATTTTCAAAAGCAGAGGTAGCGTTGAGCGTGCTGTACGGAAGATCCGAATCTACAAACTCGTCCGAATCCCCATTTTCTCTTTTGGAAAAGTGTACCGCACTTTCCCATCTTGCCGAAGCAATCGCGTTGCGATCTCCCAAAATCAGGAGATACTCAATAGGGGAGACCTCGTAGATCTCGCGCAATAATTTTACAAGAAATTCAACAGAGTTGTTCTTGCCACCAAGTATCGGTGACTTGACCGCTTGTGTCGCGACGTTCAAAACACAGTATAACGTTCCCTGTTCCGCGCGATATGTGATATACCGCTCCAGCACCTCATAAAAGCCATCCTTTTTATCCATCGGACACTCGGAGGTATTGGTGAGAATAATTCCATGATGTCCTACCGAACGGTCAGCACAAAAGCGCTTCCACTTTTCCTGCCAGCCACGCCCTTTGAAAACGGAAAATACATATTCACGCGAAGCATAGGATTCAATAACCCCTTCACGATTTTCCTCATTGTTATCAACTCGAACCCCGCAAGCCTCACAAAAAAGCGCATCGGAAGAAAGACGGGCTCCGCAATTTTCGCAAAAAAGCGCCATTATTTCTCCTCCTTTTTTCAAAACTGTCTTCATGTGCGGATTTCATCACCACATAATATTGATTATGTGGTGTGCATTTTTTGAAAACCTCTTATTTTTTTCATTTCAGTAATAAAAAAAGCGCCTATCGGCGCGCTTTCAAAACCAATGAAACAATATTTTTCATTGGTCCGTTTGTCATATTTCTTTTTTGAAAACAAATTCATCATATTATAGCTTTTCGACAAAAAGAAACATTTTTTTAATGAGCTGATTGACAAGTATAAAATAGTGTGCTATAATTTTATATGTACAATTTCACTCGTACCACATAATCAATATTATGCAGTTAACACCTTAAAAGCCCCAGACATTGTATCTGCTTTCTGTGGATCTCTCCGCTCTCTGTCGTGTAAATTCTTGTTGTATTTATATTTGAGTGTCCGAGAATATCCGCGAGCCTAACAACATCCTTCTGCAAATTGTAATAAGTTCGCGCAAACAGATGCCGAAGGTTGTGCGGAAACACTTTCTTTTCCGATACATTTGCCTGACGGCACAGCTTCTTCATCTCACTCCATATATTCGACCTATCGAGGGGATTTCCGTTTTTTGTAATAAAAATGGGTTCTATAATAAATGTTGGGGTGAAACCAACAGATATAGCGAATAAATTATAAAAAAGCAAAAAAAGAAAGAGCATATCTGAAAAAATCTGATAAAATGTTAA
>SVSZ01000024.1 GCA_015064025.1 Oscillospiraceae bacterium
ACGGTTATGGTCGTTGGCTTCGTGAACTCTAAAGTAATGACCTTGAAGCAGTCCATCGGCGTGATTATGGGTGCGAATATCGGTACTACGGTTACCTCTTGGCTTCTCAGTCTTGGCGGTATATCAAGCGATAATATCATAATGAAGCTTCTGAAACCGATGTCCTTCACACCCATACTCGCTCTTATCGGTATCGCGTTTACAATGTTTTCTAAGTCCTCAAAGAAAAAGGACGTGGGAACCATCCTTCTCGGTTTTGCAACGCTGATGTTCGGTATGGACGCTATGAGCGATGCGGTAAAGGGGCTTGCAGAGGTTCCCGAGTTCCAAAACCTATTCCTTGCATTTACCAATCCTATTCTCGGTGTGCTTGTCGGCGCACTCGTCACCGCCATTATTCAGTCCTCGTCTGCTTCCGTCGGTATTCTTCAGGCGTTGAGTGTAACCGGCGCGGTATCCTATTCTGCGGCGATTCCGATCATCATGGGTCAGAATATCGGTACTTGTGTAACCGCTATGCTTTCATCCTTCGGTGCGAATAAAAACGCAAAGCGCGCCTCGTTTATCCACCTTTCGTTCAACGTAATAGGAACTGTAATTTGTCTTACGTTGTTCAGCCTTATCTCGTTTTTCTTTAAGCCGATGATACTGAATGAATCTGCAACATACTTGGGAATTGCAATATGCCATACCATATTCAACGTTCTTTGTACCGTTATTCTTCTGCCGGCATCCTCTCTCCTTGAAAGGCTTGCGTATAAGCTCGTTCCCGAAGGAAAGAAACCCGAAAAGGTTGTCGAGCTTGACGAACGTCTTCTTGCAACACCTCCCGTTGCAGTTGAAAGATGCTGTCAGCTTGCATCCAAGATGGCAAGTGAAGCGGTAGAGGGCTTTAAGCTGAGTATAGAATCTATAAGGAAGTATTCCCCCGAAATTGCCGAGAAAATCAGAAAGATCGAGGATGATACCGATCACTACGAAGATATTCTCGGAACCTATCTCACAAGGCTCAGTAAGAGTCAGGTGTCCGATGAGGATAGCGCAACCGTGACCAAGCTCCTCAAGGCAATCGGCGACTTCGAGCGTATCTCCGACCACGCCGTAAATGTGCTTGAATCGGTAGAGGAGCTTCGTGAAAAAGGCATTGAGTTCTCACCTGCCGCAAGAGAGGAAATTGCTGTTCTTTGCGCCGCAACGAATGAAATACTTGCCTTGACCGAAACCGCTTTCATTAACAACGATATTGCTCTTGCATACGACGTTGAGCCTCTTGAACAGGTGATCGACAATCTGAAAACGCTTCTCCGTAATAACCACATCGCAAGACTTAAGGAAGGCTCTTGCACCGTCGAAACCGGATTTATATGGTCGGATCTCATTACCAACTTTGAGCGTGTGAGTGATCATTGCTCCAACGTTGCCGTCGGTATCATCGACGTAAGCGAGCATACGATGAACGCTCACGAGGTGATAAAGAGCCTTAAAGCAGGTAACGCACATTACAGCGATAAGTACGAGGAATATTCAAGCAAATATTCCGTGACCAAGCTTGCATAATATCAAGAGGATCGTCCCGGAGTCAGCCCTTAAAAATTGCATTGCCATGCCAAAGGAACGGCAAAACGATTCATTGTTCAAATATGTATTTATATTCGAATCCGGGGAAGCGGAAGAAATGCTCCGATAACATTTACGCGATAGAAAACAATATATGAAAAAGGAAACGGCATAACACCGAAATGTTATACCGTTTCTGATTGAAGGCACGCCCCTCGGTGTACCTGCGATAGAGCAGTGCACCGAGGCGGTGTTTTTTTATTTATCTTCCGAGAAGCGCTCTGATACCTCGGATCAGGAGGGCGGGAATGAGCCAACACAGTGAGAAGACGATCGAAAGTGCGAAGAAGGAAAGCATCCAGATATGAAAATGGAAGAGACCTTCCAGCATGATTCCATCAACACAGAGCAGCTTTGTAGGGATCGTGAAGATCAGAAGCAGCAACAGGTACAGCGGAAACGCCGAAAGGGCGCCCTTGATATCTGCTGTGCTCAATGTGATGTGCTGAGCAACGAAAAGAATGACGATCATACCGATCAGCGCTCTCCAAGGGGAATTTTCAAACGCCTTTGGAATCGAGAGGAGAAGCGAGAAAACTGCTTTGGCGATCTCGGAGAGCGATTCTCCGCCGTCAAGAGCAGTGGTTGACAGAAGATAGGCGTTCCACTGGGTAGGGAAGCAGAGGACAAGCGCTAAAACGATCACGGCAAGACCCGAAAAGATGGGACCTACACCGATGAAAAGATTGCCGAGAACCGCCCACGGATTTTTACGGCTGTAGCTGTGAGAGACGTAACCGAGCGCTCCCGAGGCATTGCGTGGGGGAAGCAAAAGCTTCATATCCGTGATCTTGTGTCCAAAGAAGAGACACATAAGCGCATGTCCCAATTCATGGATCGGTGTGCCTATCACGGACGTGACGTACACGAATTTCCCGCCGCCTGTGAGATAAATAAAGGCTTTGGTGGAAAGGTGTGCCGCAAGACCGCAGATCACGATTGCCCCCAGTGTGTAAAACAGTGCAAGCAGATAATATTGTAAAAAAGAAAGGATCCAGTCTCCCATAGGAAGCCTCCGTTTTGTTATATGAAATATCTGTGCTTTATTATACGAAAATTTCGCACTCTTGTCAAGATGCCTTCCGAAATGCGGAAAAAGATCCCACTTTTTTGATGAGGAGCGATGATGTTTTTTTGCTTTTTCTATTGACAACCTCCTTTTGTTGTGCTATAATTTGAGAACTGTTCTCAAATTGAAGGGTTGTTATATGAAAAAAGCTTACAGGACGGCAGGCAAAGAGACTCTCCTGCATTTTTTTGAAGAAAATCATGACCGACAGTTTACCGCAGAGGAGATCTATCTTGCGGTATCCAAGGATGTCAGTGTCGGAAGAAGCAGTGTGTACCGCAATCTCTCGCTTTTGTGTGAGAGCGATACAGTGAAAAAATTTCACAGCGACGAGCGTGGGGGATGTGTCTATCAGTACGTGGGGGAAAGCTGTGACTGCCGCGAGCATTTTCACGAGAAGTGTACGCGATGCGGACGCGTGATGCATCTGGATTGTCATGCGACGGCGGAATTTGTTTCACATCTGTTGAGTGAGCACGGATTTTCGGTGGATTGCGGACAAAGCATTCTTTACGGAATTTGTGCGGATTGCCGCGGAAAAGGAGGTGCGTGCAATGCATGACGTATTACATCTTCTCTCCCATGCCGCACTTCATACGCTTACGGATACGCTGAAGCTGATCCCCTTTCTCTTTTTGACCTATCTTTTTATGGAGCTTTTGGAGCATCGCGCGGGGAATGCGACCGAGCGCCTTCTCAAGGGATCGGGGCACGTCGGTCCCTTACTCGGCGGTGTCCTCGGAATTCTTCCTCAGTGCGGATTTTCTGTTGCCGCGTCGGGACTTTATACAGGGCGCGTTATCACGACGGGAACCTTGATCGCGGTTTATCTTTCAACGTCGGACGAGATGCTTCCGATCTTGATCTCGGGCGGTGCCGATCCGCTTCTGATCCTGCGGCTCCTGGGAACTAAGCTTGCCGTGGGTGTTGTCGCCGGTTTTTGTGTGGATGGTGTGAGCGCGCTTTTGCGGCGTCACGGCATCGGAGGAGGGGAGCACGCCACGATCGAGGATCTTTGTGAGCGAGAGAACTGCGATTGCGGCAATCGCTTCTGGCTTTCCGCCATCAAGCACACGCTCCGGATCACTATTTTTCTTTTGCTCTTTACGTTTGCCATCAATTTGCTTATAGAAGGTGTGGGCGAGGATAACATCAAGCTTCTGGTGCTTGACCGCCCTGTGCTCTCAAGTCTCCTATCCGCCCTTGTCGGCATGATCCCGAACTGTGCGTCCTCCATTGCTCTGACCTCCCTTTATATGGAGGGGGTTCTCTCCGTGGGGGCGATGCTTTCGGGGCTCTTCGTCAATGCAGGTGTAGGTATCGCGGTGCTCTTTCGCAACAACCGTCCCGTGAAGGATTCTGCGCGCGTTTTGCTGATCCTTTTTTTCATTGCTGTTTTTGCAGGGCTTCTGATCGATCTGACGCCGCTTGGAGCGTGGATCGGATCATGAAAATATAAAACGTCGCCGAGAAGATACTGACCGTATCTTCTCGGCGACGTTTTATGGATGAAATTCCTCAGAATCTGTAAATGTCTCCTGTCTTAGCGGAGGTGTAGATGCCTTCCAGAATGCGGGTCACGGTGTAAGCCTGCTCGGGAAGGGTGAGGGGATCGGTATCATTGCGGACCGCCTCGATCCAGAGGCGCTCCTCGCGGTCAGCCGCGCTTTCTCCGCGCTCACCGTCAAAGAAGGCAGCACCGCCTGCGTTGAAGTTGGGCTTGAGCACGTACTGACGTCCGTTGCGGATACCGTTGATGCGAAGACCGTCGATCATATCGCCGCCCGCGAGGGTACCGCAGACGGAGGTGACGGCTTCACGGTAGTCCAGAGTGTTGAGTGCCCATGCGGACTCAAGCACGATGGTGGCTCCGTTTTCCATGACGATAAAGCCGAAGGCACTGTCCTCAACGGTAAACTTCTCCGGATCCCAGTTTCCCCATGCGTTGCCCTGGTTGGTGTCCTTATTGAGCTTGTGATAGGAGGTGCCGACGCAGTAAAGGGGCTTGTAGTTATTCATCATCCAAAGCGTCAGATCCAGTGCGTGTGTCCCGATGTCGATCAAGGGACCTCCACCCTGCTCGTATTCATTGAGGAATACACCCCACGTGGGAACTGCGCGGCGGCGAAGAGCGGTAGCCTTTGCGTAATAGATATCGCCGAAGGTGCCGTCCTCCGCTTCCTTCTTCATGTACTGTGCGTCATCGCGGAAGCGGGACTGATAGCCGATGGTAAGCTTTTTGCCTGTGCGCCTCGCGGCGTCCAGCATCTTTTTTGCTTCCTCGGAGTTGATCGCCATGGGCTTTTCGCACATAACGTGCTTTCCCGCCTCAAGTGCATCCACCGTGATAAAGCTGTGGGAGCGGTTGGGGGTACAGACGTGTACCACGTCGATCTCAGGATCCGCTAAGAGCTCCTTGTAATCGACGTAGGTCTTGGCATTTTCCGTGCCGTATTCCTTTGCTGCCTTTTCGGCTCTCTCGGGAACGATGTCACAGAATGCGACCATTTCACAGTCCTTCACTTTTTTAAGAGAGGGCATGTGCTTGCCGTTGGCGATGCCGCCGCAGCCGATGATTCCTACCTTGATCAGTTTTGCCATGGGGGTAATCCTTTCTTATTTGCGTTATTCGATTTTTGACTCCGCATAGGAGCTTTTTACTGATTTTACCATACGTTTTTTCGTTTTTCAATGCTTTTTTGAATTTTTTGATGAAAATCTGCGAAAAGAGAAAAAAATAATAAAAAACTATTGCAATTTCTTTTTGTTTGTGCTATAATACTTGCGTATGTCGCGAAAAAGCGGCGAATCGATGTCAAAGAACATCAAATCTATGAAAAGAGGAAAAAACAATGAAAGACGGAATCCATCCTAACTATGAGGTATGCATCATTAAGTGTGCATGCGGCGAGGTCGTAGAAACCAAGTCCACCAAGGGCGGCGAGATGAAGGTTGAAATTTGCTCCAAGTGTCATCCCTTCTTCACCGGCAAGCAGAAGTTTGTTGACGCAGGTGGACGTGTAGATAAGTTCAAGAAGAGAATCGCGTCCTTCCAGAAGTAATCTGGGGACGAATCGAAGAGACAGAGGGCGCCGCAAGAGAATGCGAACGTCCTCTGTTTTTTTAACAATGCCGTAAGGAGGTGCTCCCATGGAGACCGAATATAAGGAAAACCGTGCGGTGCTGGTTGGAATTTGCACCGATGACAGATATTCCGACGAAATTGATGCAAGCCTTGACGAGCTTGCCCGACTTTTGGAAACGGCGGGTGGCAGTGTTGCTGCCAGAATGATACAAAATAAGGATAAGCCGGATCCCCGTACACTGATAGGCTCCGGAAAGGTGGAGGAGCTTTGTGTGCTTTGCAAAAACGCGGAGCTTGAGCTCGTTGTCTTTGACGAGGAGCTTTCTCCCTCACAGATCAGAAATCTGGAGGATGCGCTGGGAGAGGGTGTGCGAGTGATTGACCGCTCCATGCTGATCCTTGATATTTTTGCCCTTCACGCGGTGAGCCGCGAGGGAAAATTGCAGGTCGAATTGGCACAGCTCAAATACACCGCCCCAAGGCTTACCGGACACGGGACAGAGCTTTCGCGTCTTGGCGGCGGAATCGGTACGAGAGGTCCCGGTGAGAGTAAGCTTGAGACCGACCGCAGACATATGCACCGCAGAGTGACGGCGCTTGAGGGAGAGCTTCGCGAGCTGGAGCGTAACCGCGCCACGATGCGTGCCTCGCGCGATCGAAGTGGGATCCCGAAGATCGCCATTGTGGGATATACGAATGCGGGAAAATCCACGCTTCTTAACCGCTTGACGGATGCGGGGATCCTTGCAGAGGACAAGCTGTTTGCAACGCTTGACCCGACAACGAGAAAGTATGAGCTCCCAAGCGGTGAGAGCGTTTTGCTCACGGATACGGTAGGCTTTATCCGAAAGCTTCCGCACCATTTGGTGCACGCCTTTAAATCCACGTTGGACGAGGCGGTATATGCGGATGCACTGATGATCGTGATCGACGCCTCTGATCCCGAGTTCCATGAGCAGTTGGAGGTGACGGAGTCGCTTTTGTGCGAGCTCGGTGCCTCGGAAAAGCCCAAGCTCTACGTTTTTAACAAATGCGATAAGGGCGTGACGGCAGATTCCTCTATGGGAACGCCTGCGACGCATGCACGGACGGTGATGGTGTCCGCTGTTACGGGACAGGGGATCGAGCTTCTGGTAAGGAACCTTCAAGCGCTGATCCTTGAGGGAAAGAGACGGGTGACTTTTCTTATTCCGAACGCACAGGCGGGCGCTGTCAATACGCTTTACAAAAATGCGACGGTTGAGGATGTGGAATACGGAGCGGAATACGTTCGGGTCACGGCGACTGTGGATGCCAAGATTCACGGAATGCTTCGCGCATTTGATCCCGATTGGAAAGAACCGACGGAGGAATGAGCGCTCTCTGTCTTTCTTGAAATGATTGTGAGGAAGAGAAAATATGGCAGATACTGTGTTGTATACGACCCTTGAGGGAGAGGGAGAAGCGGAATATACCGAAAAGAAGTCCATCTTCATAGGATATGCCGCGCACGTGGAAAGCGAGGAGGATGCACTTTCTCGGATCAAGTCGAGAAAAAGTGCGTTTTCCGATGCCAGACACAACGTCTGGGCTTATCTTTGCAACGGCGAGATCGTTGCACGTTATTCGGATGACGGGGAGCCGCAGGGGACTGCGGGCGTTCCCGTATTGGACACGGTCAAAAAAAGCGGCGTGACCGATGCCGTTGTGGTGGTTACCCGTTATTTTGGCGGTATTCTTTTGGGGGCCGGGGGGCTGGTGCGCGCATATTCGCACACGGCGCGTCTTGCGCTTGAGGCTGCGCATATTATTACCTACGAGCAGTATACGGAGCTGGAGATCTCCTGCTCTTATTCGGAATACCAGCGCTACACGGCAGAGCTTCCGCGCTTCGGTGCCGTGATAGACGATACGGTGTTCTCCGACCGCGTTACGGTCCTTTTAGCGGTGAAGGAGAGTGTAACGGAGGCACTTTGTCTGCGGATCCGCGAATTGAGCAACGGAAATACGGTCCCCACAGTCCGCGGAAAGCGGTTTGACTACCGATAACGCGCGGATCGGTATCATATTGTAAAAAAACGAGAAATAATATCATAAAAACAAACGAAAAAAAGTATTTTCAAAGAAAACTGCGTATTTTATCAATTAGATCGCTAAGAATTCGAAGGAGCATTTGACGAATACCGTAGGAACGATCAAAATATCTGTCGGACAAGGAGTGGAAATATGAGCAATTTAAGAGATGTATTTCTGGATCGGGAAAAAAGCACACTTTCTCCGTACGCCTTTCTGACCGCAAATACGCGGGGCCGTGAGCATCCTTACGTGCCCTGCGACGTACGTACAGAGTTTCAACGCGACCGCGATCGCATCACGCATTCGCAGTCCTTCCGTCGCTTGATGAACAAGACGCAGGTGTTTCTGGCACCCACGGGAGATCATTACCGTACCCGTTTGACACATACCCTGGAGGTCACGCAGATCGCACGCATCATCGCGCGCGGATTGCGCTTGAATGAGGACCTTACGGAGGCGGCGGCACTGGGACATGATCTGGGACATACACCCTTCGGGCATTCCGGAGAGGATGCGATGCGTATGCTGTACGATCCTTCCTTTACGCACTATAAGCAGAGTCTGCGTGTCGTGGAACGGCTTGAAAACAACGGTGCGGGTCTCAATCTGACGTGGGAGGTGCGTGACGGGATCGTCAATCATACGGGAAAATGTATGGCGTCTACCCTTGAGGGAGTTATCGTTAAATTTGCCGACCGTATTGCTTACATCAACCATGATATCGACGATGCTTGCCGCGCGGGGATCCTTCATGCAGAGGATATCCCGAAGGAAATACGTGAGGTGCTCGGGGAGACACACAGCAAGCGGATCAATACGATGGTCACGTCGGTGATCGGAGCAAGCACGGACAAAAACGAGATCTGCATGGAGGCTGATATTCAGGAGGCGACCGACAGGCTGAGAGACTTTCTGTTTGAACGCGTCTATACCGATTCGGTTGCCAAATCCGAGGACGGTAAGGCGCATGAGATGTTGGGGCAATTGTTCAATTACTTCCTTGCAAGACCTGAGCAGATGCCCGAGCTCTATCGCAGAAATGCGGAAGCAGAGGGGGTTGCCCGCTGTGTTTGCGATTTTATTTCGGGCATGACCGACCGTTATGCCATCGAGACCTATAAGAAGCTTTTTATTCCGCACGTGTGGAGCATTTGATGCGGAAGAGAACGGAGTGAATCAGAATGAGATTTTCCGAAAATTTTATACAGGAGGTCGTGGACAGAACCGATATTGAGGAGTTGATCGGAAGGTACGTAACGCTCAAGCGGACAGGCTCCAATTTGGTCGGACGATGTCCCTTTCACAGTGAGAAAACACCGTCCTTTTCGGTGTCTCCCACCAAAAAGATGTTCTTCTGCTTCGGCTGCCACGCGGGCGGCTCCGTGATTACCTTCGTACAGAAGGCAGAAAATCTTGATTTTACGGATGCGGTGGAATTTCTTGCAAACCGTGCCTCCATCCCACTCCCGCGAGACAGCGCTGAGGATACGCGTGCGGGCGGTGTTCCGCGCAAGAGAATTCTTGAGATGAATCTTGAGGCGGCACGCTTTTGGCGCGAGTGTCTGTTTGATCCTTCGCTGGGAGCTGCGGGCTTGGACTATTTTGCAAGGGTGCGCCGACTCTCTCCCGCTGTCATCAAGCATTTCGGTCTTGGCTTTGCGCCGAACAGCTTTACGGCGCTGCGCGATCATATGCGCGCCAAGGGATACCGCGACGAGGAGTTGATCGCCGCATATCTCTGTGCCAGAAGTCAGAAAAACAACAGCGTTTACGACATTTTTCGAAACCGTGTGATGTTTCCCATCATTGATCCGTCGGGAAATATCGTTGCATTCGGCGGACGCGTTATGGACGATTCCAAACCGAAATATCTCAACTCCTCGGATACGCCCGCTTTCAATAAGCGCAAGCATTTGTTCGCGCTCAACTTCGCGAAAAACTGTTGCGCGGAGCGGATGATCCTTTGTGAGGGGTATATGGACGTCATCGCACTCCATGCCGCAGGATTTGAATATGCGGTGGCGACGCTCGGGACGGCAATTACACCCGAGCACGCGCGTGTGTTTGCCAAATATACGAAAAAAGTTATCATATCCTACGATTCCGACGAGGCGGGACAGAATGCCGCAGAAAAAGCCATGCGACTGCTCTCGGAGGTCGGAACGGAGGTGCGTGTGCTGAAGCTGAAGGATGCGAAGGATCCCGATGAGTATATACAGCGTTTTGGTGCCGAACGCTTCCGCCGTGTTCTGGAAGAGAGCCGTACAGGCTTTGAACACCGTGCTGAGGGCGTGCTCTCACGTTACGATCTTTCGATCGGTTCAGAGAAGCTGAAGGCGTCAAACGAGCTGTGCCAGTTGATCTCAGGCTACCATTCTCCTGTGGAGAGGGAGCTGTACCTGCATTATATTGCGGGACGGTTGGAGCTCCCGCAGGACGTGTTGCGCAATTCCACAGAGCAGTTTATCAGACGCCGTCGGCGTGAGCAGACGGCAAGGGAGAGCCGCGAGGCACAGTCGTCCGTAAAAAATTACGGGGATATGATCAACCGTGAGGCATCGCAAAATCCGCGTGCCGCATCTGCGGAGAGCGCAGTGCTTGGATTGCTGCTGATGTTTCCCGAATACCGTGACGCGGTGGAGCGCGGGGAAATACCTCTTTCCTCGGAGGATTTTATCACCGGATTTCACAAGCGCGTTTTCGATGCCGTGATGGCGGGACACCGTTCGGAGGCGGGTTTTCGATTTGAGATGCTTGGGGTGGATTTTTCCCCCGATGAAATGGGGCGCATTGAAAAAACGGAAATGTCGCGCCGGCAATTGACGCAAAACGGTCCCGAGGTCTTCCGAAGTGCGGTAGCGGCGCTTAAGTCGGTTCGCAGGAAGGAAGATATGAAGAGCGAGGATTTGAACACACGCTTGGCATATTTGAGAGAAAAGCAAGCAAAACTACATAAAGGAAGGACAGATCAAGATGAAGGAAACTGAAGTGAAGAGCGAAGAACTCGAAATTGAAGGAAAAGCAGCAGGGCAGACGGCGAACGCCGAAGTGTCTGCAAAAAAACAGGTTGACGTCAATTTGCTGATCGAAAAAGGAAAAAGCGGTAAGCTTTCCGCAACTGATCTGGATGAAGCGATCGAGGAAATGGATTTTGATGCGGAGAGCATTGACAAGCTTTACGAGACCCTGGAGGACAACGGAATCGCATTTGAAGAAGATATTTCCAGTGAGGAGCTTAATGCGATCGAGAGCGAGGTCGAAGCATTCAGCGCCGCGGAAAATATGGAACGTATCCTTGAACAGGAAGGACTTGCCATTGATGACCCCGTTCGCCTTTATCTCAAGGAGATCGGACGCGTTCCGCTTCTTAACTCGGAGCGTGAAAAGGAGCTTGCCGAGCGTATGATGGCGGGTGACGAGAATGCAAAGACAGAGCTCGTGGAAGCGAATCTCCGTCTGGTCGTCAGCATTGCAAAGAGATACGTCGGACGCGGCATGTTCTTCCTTGATCTGATCCAGGAGGGAAATCTGGGACTGATGAAGGCGGTCGATAAGTTCGATTACGCAAAGGGATATAAGTTCTCCACTTACGCAACGTGGTGGATCCGCCAGGCGATCACCCGTGCGATCGCCGACCAGGCGCGTACGATCCGCATTCCCGTGCATATGGTGGAAACCATTCACAAGGTTTCCCGCGTTTCCCGTCAGCTTCTTCAGGAAAACGGCAGAGAACCCACTGCGGAGGAGATCGGTGAGAGAATCGCACTCAGCGCGGAAAAGGTGCGCGAGATCATGAAGATTGCGCAGGACCCCGTTTCTCTTGAAACTCCCATCGGTGAGGAGGAGGACAGCCATCTCGGCGATTTCATCCCCGACGAGGATACCCCCTCTCCCGCGGAAGCCACCTCGACCAATATTTTGCGTGAGGAGCTGGAAAAGCAGCTTCATACACTGACGCGCCGCGAGGCACACGTTATCAAGCTTCGCTTCGGTCTTCTGGACGGTCGTACACGCACTCTTGAGGAGGTCGGAAAGGAATTCAACATCACGAGAGAGCGTATCCGCCAGATCGAGGCAAAGGCTTTGCGCAAGCTCCGTCATCCCAGCAGAGCAAGACATTTGAAGGGATTTATGGAGTGATCGTTTTTGGTTCGAAATAACAAAAAGACGAATCGCATTTTGTATAATGTGTACGTTTTTGTGAGCATTCTGCAGCAATGTTGATTTCGCTTTTTGTGCGTTGTGACTTGTTTTTGTGAACACTTCATGACCGAAAAAACGAATGCACCCCACCCGGGTTTTTCCGTTACAAAAAATTCACTTGACATAAGTGGGAAAATGGTGTAAAATATAGTGGTAAAAATGTGCTTTGCTTCGCAATCCGTGCGTGCAAGGCAGGCAAAATAGGGAGGATTCAACATGAAGAAGAGACTGACTTGCTTGTTTTTGTGTCTCGTGATGATGCTTTCCGTCTTCCTGGCAAGCTGTTCTGAGGAAACAGATGAGGATGTACAGAACGCGATCGAGGAAATGGCGGCCAAAAACACGGTACACTTGACGATGTGGATAGTGTCCGAGGAAAAGGTCAGCAAGGATGTTGCCGACGAGGTGACCCGTGAGCTGAGTGCCTTGACCGAGGCAAAGCATAAGGCTCGTCTCACGATCAAGTATCTTACCGAGGGTGAGTACTACAAGGAACTGAATAAGTCCATGGATGCGTACAGCAAGTACGTGCAGGAGAACAAGATGAATCAAGCTCCCGTGACCGATGCGGAGAGCGAGGAGGAAACCACGCAGAGCGCACCTCAGACAGTCGTCGGTGAGGACGGTCTTCTCAAGGATAAGTATCCCGATCTTCTCCCCAATCAGGTGGATATCGTATACATCGGTGACGTAAAGGGAACGACGGGTGAGGCAATGTTCAACGAGCTTGTCTCCAAGGGTGCCCTTGCAAAGCTTGACGATTCGATCGCTTCGAACGCGAAGACGCTTCGCGAGTATCTTTCTCCCACGCTTCTTTCGGCTGTTCAGAAGAACGGTGCAACGTATGCGATCCCCAACAACAACGTCATCGGTGAGTACACCTACATGCTGATGAACAAGGAATTGACGGACGTTATTTTCTCCGGCTACGTTCTTGACGGCTCGATCAAAAACCTTTACAATGAGCATTTGTACAGCTATCTGGATCAGATCAGATCGATGACCGATTCTTCCGTTCTTCCCATTGATGCGACGTATGAGGAGTGCCTTGAGCTTCTGGCTCACTACTGGTCGATCGATCCCGATACGTATAAGGTCGACGGAACCGATTTTTCCGTGTTCGGTACACTTTATGAGGATCTTTCCAAGCTTTCGCGCGGCTCCACCTCTTTGGACGTGGACTCCCTGTTTGCAAATCCCGATTTCGTAAGCTCTTATCTCAAGCTCAACTCCTACCGTCTCAACGAGGAGGGACGCGATTTCTTCCGCAGTGAGAAGAACGAAAAGACCGTATACGATAAGACTGCGATCAAGTTCCTCAAGGGTGACCTTACCATCCTTACCGAGGTCATTGATGAGAACACGGGCGAATCTGCTCTTTATTATGACGATAAGGACGGAACCCGTTACTATGCGATCCCCGTGAAGTATCCGAGCGCAACCTCCGAGGACATCTACAGCAACATGTTCGGTGTTTGCTCCGATTCTGTGGACGTTTCCCGTTGCATGGATATCATCACTTATATTAATACCGACGTTGAGGCACGCAATATTCTTCAGTACGGTGTGCTTGACGAGCACTACGATCTGAAGGAGCGCGAGGTTGAAAACCTTGAGGCGGGTGAAAAGTCCTATTTCGTTCAGCGCAAGATCGATAAGGAAGGAAAGCTCCTTTACAATATGGATATCTACGCGACAGGTAACGCATTCCTTGCGTACATGCCCGCTGAAATGAACGCCAACGTATGGGAGAGCGGAAAGAAGCAGAACCGCAGCTCCTTGGTGGATCCGCTGCTTGGATTTGACCTTTCCTCCTATGCGGCATCCGCGGCAAAGATCGGTGTTGATCTTGTCCTGCCCTCCGATGCTTATGCCGAGAAGACGTCCTATGACCTGTCCTGTACGACCGGGTATTCCAAGGATGTCCTTTCTCAAAACGAAACGCTGAAGAAGTGGATCGCTGAGTGTGATAAGAAGGAAAAGGGCGTCTTTGCATACAAGACCTTTACCGAAAACAAATCCGCACAGAAGATGACCGCTGTCATTTATGTGTATAACACTCTTGGCGCGGCATACGATTCCTTTGATGCAGAGAATGGCGTGAGTGTTCCTGCGTTTGAGGTGATCGCAACCCCCGAACAGACCCAGAATACCGATAAGGACGGAAAGCTTGTTTACAATGAGGTTGGAATGGATCTTTGCTTTAAGTACGGAGCTATGAAGAATTCCGGCTACACGCTTTCCATTGTCAACTACACGGGTACCTCCAGTGCAAACTACAAAAACACCTTGAGTGCCTCTGTCGGCGGCAGTGCGAAGACCGTCAGCGAGAGTACCCTGAACTATATCGTTGCCTTTGATGCCATGGATACGACGTACTATGATATTGAGGTATACGGTGACCTTTACGTTGATCATTTCAAGACGAACTCCTATATTTACGATACGGTTTCCGAGTGGATCGAGGACGGCGGTAACAAGCAGAAGGTGCTTCGCTGGGTAGATAAGTCCGGAAAGACCGATCAGTACACCTTCCTTATTTACTTTGGCGATATCACAACGGCTACGAAGCTCGACGTGAACGTTTTTGGCGGTGCCAAGACTCCCGTTATTGATCTCCGCTACGTTGCCGAGGGCTTTGCCAAGGAAGTGAAGGATGGCAAGGAGAGCATGAAGCCTGTTGCAGATTTCACGGAAATGGTGATCGAGGGACAGCAGGCAGGAGGTGTGTACAAGGGGGCTGCTCAGTACCTTCTGTACTACGTAACCGCAGAGGTTGAAAAGGGTGTTACCCTTTCCCTCAATTCCACGCATGAAACACTCGGTTCTATGCGCAGCGGAGAAGCCGGCAAGATCGAGGCGCTTTCCTTCGAGCAGACCGACGTGAAGGATCTTTCCACGAAGATGGACGTCTACGGTGAGTTGGATACCGAGCTGGTAGGTTATATGAAGGAGCTCAATGCTTCTTTGGTTGCATTGTTGGATGCATGTACTACCTATGAAGAGCTTGAGGCGGTCGTTGGAGACTTCTCCAAGATCCTTGATCCCGAAAAGGCACCCGTTCTTTCCGATATCAAGACCGATGCTGTGAAGGCTTTGTTTGCGGATGATGCTTCTTTGGCACTTTTGCACGAGAAGGTCGTTCACATCACGAGCTACGAGAATCCTGCAAACGCGGGCTCGGATGACGATGCCGAGGAAGAAGGCACCGAGGGTGACGAGGGGGCTGCCGATGGCGGTGAGTCCGATGCTCCCGCGGCAAGTGCCTCCGATATTTACTACTATTCGCCTTTTGGTATTTACTATCAGTGGATGAAGGAGTTCTCCTATCTTCCCGAATAAATCCAGACGGTATATAACAACGGAAAAGCGCGGGAGCTCCTGCGCTTTTCCTATTTGGAAGCATGGAAGGGTTTTTTGGCATATTCTGCTTTTTTTTATTTTATACTTGTAAAAAGTAAAAAGATATGTTACAATAAAAGGCGATAATTTTTTTGAAAGGACCGATTGAGATGTTAGGAGAACAAAAGGTGTGCTATTCGGGCGTTCAGCCGAGTGGAAACCTTACGATTGGCAATTATTTGGGCGCGATTCGAAATTTTTCTGAATTTTCCGAGCTTTATAAAACGTTTTACTGTGTTGTGGATGAGCATGCGATCACGGTGCGGCAAAATCCTGCGGAGCTTCGCAAAAGAACCTATGAGACCTTGGCACTTTACATGGCTTGCGGACTCGATCCGGATAAGAATACGCTTTATGTGCAGTCCATGGTTCACGAGCATGCAGAGCTTGCGTGGATCCTCAATTGCTTTACCATGTTCGGTGAGCTTTCCAGAATGACGCAATTTAAAGATAAGAGTGCAAAGCATTCGGATAATATCAATGCGGGGCTGTTTACCTATCCTGTTTTGATGGCTGCAGATATTCTGCTTTACCAAACGGACGTGGTGCCTGTCGGTATTGACCAGAAGCAGCATGTAGAGCTTTGCCGCGATATTGCGGAGCGTGTCAATCAGATCTATCCGGACCTGTTCACTATTCCCGAGCCCATCATGCCGAAGAGCGGAAAAAAGATCATGTCTCTTGCCGAACCGACGAAAAAGATGAGCAAGTCGGACGAAAACGTCAACGCCGTTGTATATATTTTGGATGACCGTGATACAGTCATTCGAAAATTCAAGCGCGCCGTTACCGATTCCGGCTCCGAGATCCGTTTCGCGGAGGACAAGCCGGGTGTGAGCAATCTGATGAGCATCTATTCCTGCTTTACGGGCAAGGAGTACGATGAGATCGAGCGTGAATTTGAGGGGCGCGGATACGGGGACTTTAAGCTTGCTGTCGGAGAGGTGACCGCAGATGCGCTGGCTCCCGTGCAGACGAGATTTGCAGAGCTGATGGCAGACAAGGCTTATCTGGAAGCACAGATGAAGAAGGGCGCTGAGGAGGCTTCCTATTACGCTCGCCGCACGCTTTCCAAGATTCAGAAGAAGCTTGGCTTTGTACAGATCCGTTGATGCAGCGGCATTGATTTTTCTGTGATGCATTGAATATTCTTTCCAAAAAAGGGAACAATCAAGGTGATTGTTCCTTTTTTTACGTGCCGTTACATATTTCCCTTTTTTGGAGGCAGCTATGTTTTTTTTGATCTTGCTTTTTGTTTTTGCCCTTGTATACGTGCTGATACCGTTGATCATTGCACTGTCATGGAAAATCGGTGCCGTGGACGTGCCGACGGATGCGCGTCGCATGCACGTTGAGAAAATTCCGCGCAGCGGAGGCTTGGCTATTTTTTTCGGTCTTGTCATTGGCTGCATTTTGCACGGGGATATTCCACAGCATCTGTTCGCTGCGCTGTGGGGGAGCGGCTTGATGCTTGCGGTGGGGCTGGCGGACGACATGTTTTGCTTGCGGGCACCCGTAAAGCTTCTTTTCCAAATCGCTTCATCCTTGGCGGCGGTGCTTGGAAGCGGACTTGCGACGGGGAAGACCGAGGTCGTGCTTTCCATGCTTTGGTTGGTGCTTTTAACGAATGCCCATAATTTTATCGATGGGATGGACGGATTGCTTGCGGGATGCGCGGGGCTTGAAGCCGCGCTTCTTGGCGTGGCACTGCTTCTTCTTGGGAAGGAAGGGCTTTGGCAGGCTTCTCTGCTTTTGGTTGTCGCACTGTTCTCGTTTCGCCTTTATAACCGATATCCCGCGCAGATCTTTGCAGGGGATTGCGGCTCCGGGGCGATCGGCTTTTTCCTTGGAATGCTGTCTCTGCCTCTTTTTTCCTTTCCTGCGATCAGTATCTTCAATTTGGCACCGCTGTTTTTGTTTGCATATCCGATCACGGATCTTGCAACCTCGGTTTTGCGTCGGCTGCTGCATGGGAGAAGTCCCTTTTCCGCAGACCGCGCACATCTTCACCACCGACTTTACGCAAAAGGATTGCAGACACCGGAGTGTGTGGGAGTTTTGCTTTCCGTCAGCGTGTGCCTTGGAGGTGTAGGACTTTTTTTGTCCTTTGAAGCACTGTGGCTGTATGCATCGATTGCCTGCATAGGGGCTGTTTTATTGCTGTGGTATCTTCACGCATATCTTGAACGAATGACGTGAAGCACGGCAGTGCTCATATGATGCCGCGTCCAATATTTTAGAGTGATATCTGTGTGATGACCGAACGGAGTTTGTGTGAATGTACTTCGTTCGGTCGCGCTTTTTTTATTGAAGATTGTCGAACGGTCTTGTTTTTTGCTTTTTTCGTTGACAAAGCGTGAAAAATGTGATATACTTGTATAAATGAATTCCCTTGACTTAAAAGGAGTTATCACTATGCTTATCAGTATTATGCTCTTCGTCGTTCCGCTGCTTTATATGGCGGCACGTGTGCTGTGGGCAGTGTTTTTCAGAAAGCTTCATAAAACAAAATTTCGCTTTTTCGGAGTGCTCGTAAGCTTTGCTCTGGCACTTTTGGCTACATATTTGACGAAGTCTGTTCTGGATTCCGACAGCTTTGCGACAGGAACTCTGATCCCTTTGCTTTTTGATGGGAATCCGACGTTTTCCGAATTCTTTATGAGCCTCCCCACACTTCGTGAAACGTTGAGCGGCATTGTCGCTTCCTTGGTAGCGCCTCTGCTTTTCCTTGTTTATTTCATGGTATTTGACCTTATCTCCTGGATCGTGTTTTTGATCGTTTCCTTGGTCAGAAAAAAGACGGGCAAGCTGCCGGAGGAAAAGGGGACGCCTGCGTCTGTGATTGCAACGGTTGCCATGGCACTCGGGAATGCTTTGGTCGTGGTGTTGGTTTGGATGATACCGATCGGCACGTATGCGAATTTTGTCCCTGCAGCACTTTCCTGTTTTACCGAAACGGACATACTCAAGCCCGACGAAAAGGCGGTGTACGAAGAAATTGTAACCGACTATGTGACTCCCATCGATGAAAATCTGTTGGTAAACACCTTCCGCTTTCTTGGCGGATCGGTGATCTCGGACATCATGACGACCTTTGACGTGAATGATACGTACGTGGGACTTACAAAGGAGGCTGATGCAATTTCCGAGTTCGGAGGCAATCTGATCGGACTTTCGCAAACCTACTATGATGAGTACGGAGAGCGTGAAATGGAACTGTTCGATCACTTGTCCGAGTCCGTTCATTCCTCCAAAACGCTCTCTCCCATCCTTTCGGAGGCTGTGCATGCTGCGACAGATGCGTGGCTTGCGGGTGACGATTTCCTTAATATAAGCCTTGCGGACCTCTACATTGACGAGCGCGGTATCTTTGATGGGTTTATCGATCAATCGGTTCACATTCTGAACGAGGATACAAAGAACGGTAATATCAACTTGATACGAAACGATCTTGATACGACCTTTGAAATGTTGAAGGTGCTTATCAGACACGGCGTTTTTGCCAATTCCGATATGGATGATGATCTGCTCGGAAGGCTTGCAAAGGACGGAACCGTCAGAGAGCTGATCACTGTATTGGAGGGGAATCAATCCATGTCCGCTTTGATTCCGGAGGTTACGAATATCGGTATGAGTGCGATCGGTTCAACGCTTGGCATTCCCGCCGACGGAGAATCGGATTATGACGAGATGATGGAAGTGATCGCCGGGGAGCTGAACGGGATCAAGCGGATGGACGAGGAAGCCCAGCTTGCTTGCACAGAAGAGCTTTTGCGTACGGAGTTTGCGAAGGAGGGCTTGATCGTTGAGGAATCCGTCGTGAGCCAATATGCTGTCCTTTTAGTGGATGATCTTGTCAGACGTGACGGCGACGAGCCGATCGATTCTGCCGATCTTCTGGTCTTCTTCTCTGAGAACTCATTTGAGTCTTCACAAGATACGGCGGAATAACTCGATTTCGTTCAATGATAAATACTGTGTGGGAGGTGTCTTGATCTGTGGATTCGAGGCGCCTCCCATGTCCTTTTTGAAAAATACAAATATAAAATACAGTACAGGAGAAGAACTATGAACATCAATGAAATACTTTCACATTGCGATCATACGCTGCTTTCGCCGTCGGCAACGTGGGAGGAGATCCGAGTCTTGTGTGATGAGGGCATGCAATATCACACCGCATCGGTCTGTATCCCGCCGTGCCATGTGAAAAAAGCGAAGGCGTACGTAGGAGATCAATTGAAGATTTGTACGGTCGTGGGATTCCCGAACGGAGACAGTACCACCGCGGTCAAATGCTTTGAAGCGGAGGAGGCGATCCGCGAGGGGGCGGACGAAATCGATACCGTCATTCATATCGGTGCACTTAAGGAGGGAAACGACGGGGAGATCCTATCGGAGCTCGTTGCCCTGCGTAAGGCTTGCGGGGAGAAGATCCTGAAGGTGATCATTGAAGCCTGCCTTCTTACGGAGGAGGAAAAGCTTCGCATGTGCCGCATTGTTACCGAAGCGGGAGCGAATTATATCAAAACCTCAACGGGCTTTTCCAAGGGCGGCGCGACCCGTGAGGACGTTGCTTTGATGCGTGCAAACGTAGGGGATAAGGTCAAGGTCAAGGCGGCGGGCGGTATTTCCACCCTGCAGGATGCCGAGGACTTTTTGACGCTGGGTGCTGACCGCTTGGGAAGCAGTCGTATCGTGCGTCTTGCCAAGGAAACAGATATTGCGGATACGGACCGCTATTGAAAGGAGAATCTATATGTCTACACCTCATATCGCCGCCGAAAAGGGCGCGTTCGCCAAAACGGTTCTGATGCCGGGAGATCCCTTGCGTTCGGAGTTTATTGCAAAAACCTATCTTGAAGATGCCGTGCTTGTCAACGACGTGCGCGGTGTGCACGGGTACACGGGTACATACAACGGAAAGCCTGTTTCCGTAATGGCATCGGGCATGGGTCAGCCTGCCATCGGCATCTATTCCTACGAGCTTTACAACTTTTTCGACGTGGAAAGCATCATACGTGTAGGGACCTGCGGGACCTATGACCCCGAGCTTCATCTGAAGGACATCATCATTGCTATGGGCGCTTGTACCGACAGCAATTTTGCCGCGCAGTACCGCCTGCCGGGTACCTTCTGCCCCATTGCGGATTTTGAGCTTGTACGTCGCGCCGCGGAGGAATGCGAGCGGATCGGTGTCAATTATAAGGTGGGAAATATTTTCTCGTCGGATCATTTTTATGAGGACGATCATTCGGGACTTACCTGGGCAAAAATGGGCGTTCTCGGTGTGGAGATGGAATCAGCGGCGCTTTATTGCAATGCCGCAAGAGCGGGGAAGCGCGCACTTTGTATTTGTACGGTGAGCGATTCTATCGTGCATAATGAAAGAAGCACCCTTGAGGAGCGGCAAAGCGCATTCACGCAGATGATGGAAGTTGCGCTCCGTCTTGCTTGATATGGGAAAACGTGTTTTTTTGATCGTTCTTGACAGCCTTGGTATCGGTGAGATGCCCGATGCGGCGCTTTTCGGGGATGCGGGAAGCAATACTCTGCGTGCCATTCGGTCACACGAGGCATTCCACTGCCCGAACCTGGAAAAAATGGGACTTTTCTCGATAGAAGGCGTTGGGATGACGACGGGTGGGAAGGCTTCCTTTGCCCGTATGCGGGAGGCGTCGATGGGAAAAGATACCACGGTGGGACATTGGGAGATTGCGGGGATCGTATCCGCAAAGCCATTACCGACCTATCCCAATGGATTTCCCGATGAGGTGATCGGGAAGTTTGAAGCCTTGACGGGAAAGAGAGTGTTTTGTAACCGCCCGTATTCCGGAACTGAGGTGCTGTTGGATTACGGTAAGCAGCATGAGGAGAGCGGGGATCTGATCGTTTATACCTCGGCAGACAGTGTTTTTCAGATCGCGGCTCATACGGACCGTGTTCCCGTGGAGGAATTGTACGGATATTGTAAGGTCGCGCGCAAAATGCTTGAGGGTGAGCATGCGGTGGGACGCGTGATCGCGCGCCCGTTTGAGGGGGAATATCCGAATTACCGTCGGGTATACCGCCATGATTTTTCTTTGGAGCCGCCGCGAACAACGATGCTTGATTTTCTGACGGAGCATGGATTGTCAACGATTGCCGTGGGGAAGATCGGTGATATCTTTTCCATGCGAGGAATCGGGGAGCATTTGCCAACCGATGGCAATCGCCGCGGGATGGAGATCACACAGAAGCTTGCCGCCACAAGAGATTTTTCGGGGCTCTGCTTTGTCAACCTCGTGGATTTTGATATGCTTTGGGGGCACAGAAATGACGTTGAAGGGTATGCACGGGGACTTTCCGAGTTTGATGCATGGTTGGGCGGCTTCCTTGATACGATCGGCGAGGATGACGTTTGTATCATCACTGCCGATCACGGGTGCGACCCCTCTACTCCGTCGACGGATCACTCAAGAGAATATACGCCGATGCTTATTATTGGGAAGACGATTCGCGCGAGTGTTGATCTCGGAACGCGAAATAGCTTTGCGGATATTGGATCCACGGTGCTTGATATGTTCGGAATTGATTCCTCGGAGATCGCAGGAGAGAGCTTTTACGATGCCGTGAAGCGAGAGGAGGGCTGAGAGAACTTGGATGAGACAATGCTGATAAAGAAGGCTTATGAGGCGTCAGAACGCGCCTACGCACCCTATTCCGAATTTTGCGTCGGTGCGGCGCTTCTTACCGCTTCGGGACGTGTATTTACGGGATGTAACGTGGAAAATGCTTCCTACGGCGCTACCAACTGCGCGGAGCGCACCGCACTTTTTAAGGCGGTAAGTGAGGGGGAGCGCGCGTTTTCCGCCATTGCCGTAGTTGGAAGAAAGCGGGGAGGGGAAGAACAGTTATGCCCGCCCTGCGGTATTTGCAGACAGGTGCTTGCAGAATTTTGCAACAAGGATTTTTTGATCCTTCTGACAAACGGCAAAGAGACCGAACGGTATACGCTGGAGGAGCTTTTGCCGCACTCGTTTGACAGGGAGAACATTTGACGGAGGTCCATGATGGGCGAATTGCGAGTATACGATATGATCAAAAAGAAGCGCGACGGCGGCAGTCTGACGCGCGAGGAGATCGCTTTTCTCATTTCGGGATACTGTAAGGGTGAGATTCCGGATTATCAGATGTCAGCGCTTTGCATGGCGATCTATTTTCGCGGCATGAGTGCCGAGGAAACGGCATATCTTACCATGGAGATCAGAGATTCCGGTGAGATTTTAGATGCGGAAGGGATCGAAGGAATCCGCGTAGATAAGCATTCTACGGGTGGTGTGGGTGACAAAACAAGCCTCATTGTCTCTCCCATTGTAGCTTCCTTGGGGCTGACGGTTGCAAAAATGAGCGGAAGAGGGCTCGGTCACACGGGCGGCACAGTCGATAAGCTTGAGGCGATTCCCGGCTTTCGCACGGAAATGACGCGAGAGGAATTTGTTCTGGCTGTCAGGCAAGCAGGACTTGCGATCGTAGGACAGAGCGGTGAGCTGGCACCTGCCGATAAGCTCCTTTATGCCCTTCGCGACGTGACGGCAACCGTTGACAGCATGCCCTTGATCGCGTCGAGCATCATGGGGAAAAAGCTTGCTGCCAATGATGACTGTATTGTTCTGGACGTTAAAACGGGAAGCGGCGCTTTCATGAAATCCCTTGATGACAGCATTGCGTTGGGGACGCTGATGGTCGATATTGCCAAGCGCGCGGGGAAGCGTGCGGTGGCACTTGTCACTGATATGGATGCTCCGCTCGGAAGTGCGATCGGCAATGCGCTTGAGGTGCAGGAAGCGGTCGAGGTGCTTCGCGGAGGCGGCGCCGAGGATCTGCGCGAGCTTTGTGTGTCGCTGGCATCGCAGATGCTTTTCCTGGCACAAGGGGAGGCAATTTCCGTATGCGAGGAAAGGGTGCGGGAATCACTTTCCTCCGGGGCGGCATTCAAGGCTTTTCTTGCCATGGTTCGTGCGCAGGGGGGCGACGTTTCTTTCGTTGAAAATCCCGAAAAGCTTTGTCAAGCCCCCTACCGGCACACGGTTTGCGCGCCGACGGACGGTTACATTACGCGTGTGAACACGGAGGACTACGGACTTGCAAGTCTTTTGCTTGGTGCGGGACGCAACAAAAAAGAAGACAGGATAGACCCCTGGGCAGGCATCCGTTTGCATGCAAAAACGGGCGATTCTGTACGCCGAGGTGATCCGATCGCAACCCTTTACGCGTCTGATGATGCTTTGTTTGCACATGCCGCGGAGGTGCTTCTTGCGGCAACGCAGATTGGCGAACAGCCACAGCGCCGACCGTTGATCTATAGGGTGATCGGATAGCAGGTACAAAAAGCGCTCAGCGTTATAAATCCCATGCGGGATTTGTGAGTATATCGCGTTTGCTTGCCAACATATCGCCCAATAGAAAAAGAGAGAACATTTCGGTGATAAACCGATTTGTTCTCTCTTTTTGTTTGTAAATATGGGTTTGAACTTTATTAAAAATGAGATTCTCCGCTAAGAACATCTCTATTAGAGTGAGCGCTGTTTTTATGCTTTAGAAAGCAAAAATCAATGTGCGTCGGATGAGGGCGGAATTTGAATTTCTCCCTCGCTTTTTTCAAAGGCTTTGATCTCTTGTCTTATCAAGTACAATATTTCTCCGTTTGCCGAGCGTCCGTAATATTTTGAAATATAGTGCAATTTATAGTGGAGTTCAGGATCAATTTCAATACCGAGATGTTTGTTGTTTTTGTTTCTCATAAAAAATCCTCAAAAAAACTTAATATAAGTACATTTTAAGTTTATTTTATGGTATAATGTTGCAAGTATACTTAATTCAAGTATACAAAAATATTAGGAGGTTTTTATGAAAATTGCAATTGTTGGTTCAAGAGACATCACTTCTGTGAATGTAGGACAATATGTTCGCGATGATGATGAGATCGTATCCGGTGGAGCAAAAGGCGTGGATTTTTGTGCCGCAGAATATGCGCGGGAAAAAGGGATGGTACTTACCGAATTTTTACCGCAATATGAACGGTATGGTCGTGCAGCACCGATCAAAAGAAACGAACAGATCGTTGATTATGCAGATAAAGTCATTGTCTTTTGGAATGGAAACTCAAAAGGGACATTATCTGTTATAAAATATGCCGAAAAAGTAGGGAAACCGTGCGAAGTAATTGTTTTTGAGTCGTAAAAATGCTTGGCACAGCAAAAATGAAAAGGACGATCCCCATGTCACTCCGTGATCCTCCCAACGTTCGCTTCGCTCACTACCGCAGTTTGCTTTACAACCTCGCCCCAGAGGATTGCCCTCTCACCCGCTATCGCGGGAGCTCCCCCGGAGGGGGAGCCTAGCCTCTCACTTTGGGAGAGGTGGCGCGGCGAAGCCGTGACGGAGAGGGCGGCTATGCTACCGAGTTTCACATAATGCATCTGTGTCCACATACTCTATTTTTAGTTGTGAGTTATAAGGCTCGCTTGCGCTCACCGTTATGAGGTTGCCTTTGGCTTTGGCAACATGCAAACATTATGATATGATTGCCCTGTTGCTTCAAACTGTGCCGAAGGCACATCATAACTTGGCGTAGCTACTCATAACTCATAGCTTGGGGAGATACTCTGTTAAGAGTATCTCCCCAAGCCGGGGCTCTGAACCCAAACGTGCGCCAAGGTGCTATGCTGTGGGGAAGTGAGTGTACGCACGTTATAACATGTTTGCCCATTGTGCAAAAATGTGTGGGTTCGAGCAATAGAATTTACACGGTAAATAAATATCCACCCGCATAGCGGGTGGTATTTCATTTTCGGGCATAGCCCTACCCGATACCGGCTGCACACAAGTGTGCTTGAGATTGGCCTGCCGGCCATGCAACGGATACTTGCTACCCGTAAACGGGTTGCTATTGAGCCTCCCTCCGAGAGGGAGGTGGCATTTTGCTTGCAAAATGACAGAAGGAGCCTGCGTGTAGAAACAAAATGACACACCGCTTG
>SVSZ01000131.1 GCA_015064025.1 Oscillospiraceae bacterium
GACGATGCCCGCATAGGTGGATTCGTCGATCGCCACCGTTCCCGCCGCAAGTCCGTCAAGTGCCAAAAGCGGCAGTATCGTGACGACTGTCAACAGAAACGCAAGCAATCTGTGTGTCCTTCGTGTTTTCATGTTTTTTTCCTCCTTGCTTACAAAAATTGACAAAATGCTTCCAAAAGTCAAAACAAGGGGACCCGTAACGCTTGTCCTATTTTTCTTCATAGACACCCGTCAAGTCCCCTTACGTGTTTATCATACACTTTTTTATTCAATTCTGTCAATCCTTTTTTCTGCAAAGATTGTGTCATTTTTTTAGATTTAATATTTCTTTGCGCTATCTACAGTCTCCTCGCCGAATTTATTGTAAGCACGATAAAACGTGTTCATACTGGTAAAACCGCACATCTGCGCCAGCTTTCCTATGGAAAGCTCGGGATTTTCGCGCTTCAATCGCCCGAATTCAACGATCCGCCGATAATTGATATAATCCGGGAAGGTGACACCGACAAAATCCTTGAAGAGCCCCGAAAAGTAGGCAGGGCAATAGCCCATCTTCGCCGCGACCATCTCTTGTGTCAGTTTTTTCGTTAGGTGTCCGTCGACGTAGCGCAGAGCATCCGCAACGGAGGATAACCCCTTTTCCAACGTTTTCTTTGGCTCGTAAGGATAGTATTTCTTCATCAGATACGCAATCTCCTCCGCAAAGGCACGCTTGCAGGAGATCGAATCTTTATCCCACTCACTACTTGCATACTCTAAAAAGCGGCAGACCGAATCAAACCCGGGATTGTAGGGGTTGTGAGTGGGAAAGGAGATATTTCCTAGCTCATTGTCATCATTGAAAAAGCCGGAGCTAACAAGAGCCACGTACACCTCACTCGGTCCATGATACCAGCAACGGTGCGGCTCAAAGCTGTTCAGGAAAACCACCTCGCCGGGCTGAAATTCATAGGTCTGCTTGTTGTTCATCAGCGTTACGGCACCGCTCAGAACAAAAATAAACTCAATCGCACCGTGCATACGGTAAGGAAGATCACCGCGTGCAGGCCATATCGGTTTTTCGTGAAAAAATTTTCCAAAGGGAATAAAATCCTTTTCGTCGCTGATAGATTCATAGCTCAATAGCATCGTATCCCCTCCTTTCAAAAATACAAAATCTTTTACGCCTTATCAAATACTGTTACAGAAACAGTGCGGGAAGCAAATTCATCGCCACAAGCGCGGCGCACATCAGGGCAATCCCAAGGATGTTTTTTGCCGAAAGCTTTTCGTGAAAGAAGATCGCGGAGATCAGAACACTCATAATCAACACCGACGAATTATCCAGCGTATAGAGAATGGTGGTATCGAAGTACGGAATGATCATCACGATCACGTTGACGGCAAGAGCGAACACCACGCTCGTAGCAATCAAGAAAAACAGAGAGGCCTTCGTTTGACGGAAATGAGGAAGGATCCTTCCCTTTGTCCGTATCAGACCCGTGAAAAATGCAAGGAGCGCCGCAACAAGGAAGGTAACGATGACCATCTCGTCACGATTCCCTTCGCCTCCCGCCGCTGCTGTTTGCTGCTGCAGGGTAAGGAACGTACCGTAAACACCGTTGCAGATACCAAGACCAAAGCACGAAAGGAGAAAGCGAAGCGAGATCCCCTGCTTTTCCTCGGTTGCCTCCTTCTTTTGGCTAACCAGATATACGGAAGAAATAATAGCAACGATGCACACCGTATTGAGAACGATCTGAAACTCCGTTGCCCACGAGGAATCCCAGCCCATCACGAGCGATGCGATCACGGGAATAAGAATCCCGCCCGAAAGATTGAAGGTCATCACGATGGAATAAGGTCCGCTCCCCGATGCCTTGACAAGAAAGTGATTATACCCAAAGAGTACCACCGCGTTGAGCGTACCGATCAGAATACTCAAGAGATTGGGTGTAAATTGACAGAAGGCGAAGCAGAAAAAGGTGATCACAACGACACTCAACCCGGATACAACGGTAAGCACCGAGGATGCCATCGAGGGGTCTCCCGGATAGTGATCGGTATAGAGCTTGGTAAAAAGAGACTGCACAGTATAAAGTGTAATTAAGCCCGCCACTGCAAGCCACATCAAGAATTCCATAGCATACTCCTTAAACAGTGTTTGAAATCATTGTAGCATATTATTAGAAGGTCAGAGACCTTCATCAAAGATTTTTTTCAAAATCGCTTGTCCCGCTATGACACCTTCGGCAAACTTTTCGGCAGGTCCGTTTTCAAACCCGAACGCACCGTGATAGCCGACCTCCTTCAGTAGCGTAAGGCAAGCTTCAAGGTCGATACATCCCGTACCGACAACGCAATCCACATAAGGGACACCGCCCGAAGAAATGCTCCACTCGGGGATATCCTCGCGCATCTCAACGGGTGCGCAATCCTTGATATGTACGTGCAAAATATCATTTCTATATGTACGGATAAATTCCACCGGCGACTCGTCCACGTACAAAAGGTTCCCGGCATCTCCGCAAACCCCAACGTATGGGCACTCTGCCTTGATCGCGCGATAGAGCGCACCAAAGCGCTCGACACCGTTGAAAATTCTTCCTTGCGGCTCATAAATGCAACGCACTCCCAGTGAATATGCGTACTTGGCAACGCGAACCGCAACGGGAACAACGCATCGAAGCGCCTCGTCAAGGGAGAGCTTGTCCTGCACGGGTGTCATAATGAGTGTGTGATGCAATAAAGGAGACCCCACCGCCGCCGCAATCTCTGCGTAGTGATACAGCGCCTTCTCCGCCTCCGTCACCGTATCGGGATTCATCCCTTCCTCCCAAAGCGTAACGGCAACCGAATAACAAGCGACCGACAGCCCGTTTTGACAAAGCTCCCGCTTCACTTCCCTTGCAGACGCCACGTCCTTGATGCAGCTCTCCCAATCGTCGGCAACCCATTCGATAAACTCTACCGACGAAAAGTTCAGCTCCTTCGCCACCTCGATCGCACGTGCGATACCCTCTGCCTTAAACATACGAGAAAATTTCGCGTACATCGTGCAGTTCATAATATCACCTCTCAAACCATGGCTATTATATCACACCCATCATAAAAATGCAAGCGCAATTTTTAATATCCTACAAAGCAACAAAAAGGGGCTATCTCACGGCGACCTGCGATAAAGCAGGTCTGCCGAACGATGCTTGCCCTTACGGGCAAGTGATGTCGGCTTCGCCTAATGATGTAGCCTACGGCAATGATGTTGTGCCTTCGGCACAGTGGGCAAGCA
>SVSZ01000025.1 GCA_015064025.1 Oscillospiraceae bacterium
GTGATCCCCGAGGGACCAAGCTCCTTTGCCAGCGCCATCGTCATTCCGCGCAGCCCTGCCTTTGCCGCAGAATAATGCACCTCACAGGAGGCACCCACCTTTCCCCACATAGAACCGATATTGACAATGAACCCGCTGTGATTTGCGATCATGGTTTTTGCCGCCTCGCGCGTCACGTAAAAGGCACCGCTGAGATTCGTGTCGATCATGCGCCGCCAATCCGCATCCTCCAGCTCTGTAAAAAGCTTGATCTGCGCGATCCCCGCATTGTTGACCAGCACGTCGATCCCACCAAGGATCTTTTGCGCCTCGGCAACCGCCGTGCGCACTTCCTCGGGACGCGAAATATCCGCACGGATCGCGTGTGCCCCCGTCGCAAGGGAAAGCGACGTCGCCTCCTCCTCGCTTACACGGTAAAGAAAGGCAACGCTGTCTCCGCGCTCACAAAATGTACGCACGCAAGCAGCACCGATCCCGCGTGAGCCGCCCGTAATCAAAACCTTCATCTTCTCAATTCTCCTTTGATCCTTCGTATGTAAATGCTTTACCGTCACATGTAAAAACGACCGTACCGCACAGATCCGTGCGCAAGACCTCGCAAGAAAGCGCTTCAAAGCGCGCAAGCACCTCGCCGTGCGGCTGACCGTAATCATTCCCCGCCGCGCAGGAGATCACCGCATAAGAGGAATCTACCGCCCCGAGGAACGCCTTGGTGCTTGACGTGGAGGAGCCGTGATGCCCGACCTTAATAAGCTCTGCCGAAAGAATGCTGCTGCCGTAATGCGAAAGAAGCCGCCGTTCGGTCGCCTCCTCCGCGTCTCCCATAAAAAGCGCGCGTGCGTCGCCGCACTCCACTCTTACGACGATGCTGCCGTCATTTCCCTCTGCCTCCGCAAGCAAAAGTGGCGCCAGGACGGAAAGTGTCACCCGTCCCAATGTTACGCACACTCCCGCACTCACGTGGCGCACTGCAGTGCCGCTTTTCTCCAAAGCCCCTAAAAAATCGCGCTCGACCTCGTTCTTTTCATCCTTTTCCGAGCTCTCCTCCGGAATCCATATTTCCTTTACGGGAAACGCGGAAAGGACGGCAGAGCCTCCGCCGATGTGATCCTCGTCAAAATGCGTGAACACGGCAAGCTCCAGACTCTCCACTCCCAGCTCCGAAAGAAGAAACAGCACGTGATCGCGCTCCGAAACAGGACCGCTATCGATCAGAACGTCCCCTGCCCGACAGCGCAGAAGAACGCAATCTCCCTGTCCTACGTCAAGAAAATGCATCTCTAAAAGCACGGGCTCCTCACGGCAGGAGCAAAACAGAGAAAGAAGCATAAGAAGTACAAGAAGCACACAGACGATACGTTTCATCCCTCTCCTCCGTTCCGATACAAGCTTTTTTATCATTATAGCAGAAATCCCGACGTTTTACAAGAGATGATCAAAAATTCTATTTTCAGGGGTTGGAGATCGACGGTTCGGGGGGAGTATAAAAGCAGTTGGAAAGATCGCGAAGGATCGTTCCCTTGCAAGCAGCGCTTGTGCACGCTCACTCCTCCCCACACCGCGTGGCGGTGTCTCCCCTCCTGACGGAGGAGGGCGACGTGAGTTCTGCGGTTCGTATGGTACGTATGTTTTTAGCCGCGTTCGCGACACTTATCGTACCTTTGTACGCCTACAGTGTCGCGAACGCGGCTTCCGTTTTGATCTGCCTCTTTTTCTATTGTCACTACTTGTGAAAAATCAATATCCCTTGATATCACTGATAACATTTCGTACTCCGCGTTAGTATATGCCCTTTATTCTTCAAAGCGCGCAAGATTATAGATTGGTTTGTTTTTTCTTTTCGCATACTTATATGTCGTATAAGCCCCTCCCCAATTGTGAGCCACAAAAGCCACCACAAAATCCGCATGATCTACCATATATCTGTTACGGTAGATAATAGCAAACCGAGGTGGCTTGCTTTCAAGCTCCGGATATAAGATTGAATCGTATCTTTCTTTTTGGTGCTCCAAATGATTTCGCTGATATTCAACGCTTAAATACGGAGTAACAAACACAAGAGATACCAAAGGATGCTTCTCTTGGTATTTCTTGCAACATTGATATGCAAACTCATCAAAATCGCCATATCCTCCCAAATACATGTCGGCAGAATTATTCCCCACCTTCTCCTCCAAAAAAGAAAGTATCTTTTTCTCGTATTCCTCCGTTTTATGGAATTTAGAATGCCCGCAGAAACTTATAATCATATTTGTGCCTCCAATACGCAGGTTTACCTTCTTATTTTACCACAAAAGCAAAAGAAAATCAAGCATATGTAGGTATAACTTCTTATATTTTTCATGCATTCTTGATAAAATACAAGAGTAGCTCGACCTACAGTATGATTTTTGATCGGAGGTGTTATCTTGACTGTAAATGACGCGGTTGCAAAACGTGTTTCGAAGCTGTTACAAGAACGAAATATGTCCCAGTACCGATTAGAGCAAGAATCCGGAATTCAGCACGGAAGCATGCAGTGCATCATGAACGGGCGCAATAAAACAGTCACGCTCAGCACAGTGATCATGCTTGCAAAGGGATTTCATATCTCCCTTACAGAATTTTTGGATGACGATATGTTCCGCTCGGAAGATTTGGAGATAGAACGTTAAACGCCGACTTGGATAACTGCGCAAGTCGGCGTCTTTATTTTTTTCACGTCTTATGAAGCTCGCGATACTTCCCCGGGGTCATTCCCACGGCGGCAGAAAAGCGCTTTGTAAAGTAGCTGGCATCTGAAAATCCGCAGGCATACGCGATCTCTCCGATCCCGTCCCCACCTTCTGCCAACAGCTTTTTGGCAAGCAAGATCCGTTGCGCACCGATGTAATCGATCACGCTCGTTCCCGTCTCGCGCTTGAAAAGGTGCGACATGTAATACCGACTGATGCCGACCGCATCCGCAACGTCGGAAACCGAGATATCCTCGGAAAGGTGCGAAAGAACGTATTTCCGCACAAGTGCGATCACGGGTGAGAGCTCACGTTCCTCGCTTGACGCGGCACGGATCACCTCAATGATCCCCTTCACGTGAAGGAAAGCATCTCCCTCACCGCTCTCAAGAAGCGCGATACGTGCGTCAAGAAGTGCCGAATCGATCCTTGAAACGTTGATGCAATGGACGGGATACGCCTCGAAGATCTTCTCTACAAGCTCCGATTTTCCGTATGCCTCAAGAAGGCTCTTCGCTACTACGTCAACGTCGGGATCCACCAATTCAAGATAGGGATTGCTTTCTTCATCCGCATATTTTCCAAGCTTCGACGCAACGCGCGCAAGGTAGCTCTCGGGATTGACAAGCTTCCCCTGTATGATATCCTCCTCCGTGATCCTTGAGACAAGGATCTCTCGCGCCGAGGAGTACGCCTCCTTCAAGGACTTTTGAAAGCACCCTCTCTCTCGGTCGTATGTGATATAGATGAATCCGTCGCGCTCCGTGGCATCGGGATAGGAGACCTGATTGCGTGCATCAAGCAACAGCTTCCACTTCCACGTTTTTCCGTCATCCTCCGACAAGAGAACGGTCAAATGGTCCCTTGCAGTGAAATCCACGTGGGTGATCAGCATCAGTCTGCCGCTTGAAAGCCGCCGCAAATGGAATCTTGTATTGGGGCTTGGAATGCCGCTGTCCCGCCCCGCGCTCCAATGGAGTCCGCGGTCATAGGAATAAGAGACGCCGATGCCATACCTTGTACGAACGTACATCATCAGCGTTCCGTCCTTCAATTCCGCAACCATGTGCTCGTCAAAGGTGCGATCCGGAACGTCTGCGCCGCCAAGACGGACAAATGTTTTTCCGTAATCCTCCGTACTGTAGACAAAAGAGCCGTATCCTTCCCGTCGTGGGTCATACGAGGACGGAAGCACACGGATCCCGTTGTTCCATACTGCCACGGGAAAGATCCATTCCCCACCGGAAAGAACCGTAGGCTTGTTCATCATGACGTCGTGTCCCACGGTAAACTCCTCGCCAAAGATAAGCTCATCCGCGTCGGGATCTTCACAGATCACCGCACGCACAGCATGCTCGGGAGCGCGTGCCCAAAGCAACCAAAGACGACCCAAGGGGTCGATCCATACGCAAGGATCAAAGCAACGGTATTCCCCCTGCTCTGTCGCCACGGCTACGGGGTCGTCAAACTCCGCTCCGTCATCCGAGCGAAGCAAAAGAACATAATTCCCGATTCCCTCGCTGGTTGTTCCCGAATAAAAGGTAAGGTAGATCTTTCCACCCTTGGTCACCTCAATGCCGGGGATCCCTTGCCAGAGTCTGTGTGAAGCGCTGTATTTTTTTAGGGCTTCCTTGTCTGTAATGAGCATGGTGCACCTCCCGTATTTCCTCGATACGTTTATTGTACCGAATCAGCGCTTGTTTGTCTATAATTTATGTGCTTTTTATATGTTTATATGGGAAATGATAGCGCAGGAGAAGCTTTTTGCAAAAGGCTCCTTCGAGCCCTCTTCAAGCAGACATGCCGCTCTTTTGTTTATTGACTACGTTACAAATATCGGGAACGCAGTTATCAATAGCGATCGAAAAAATCGATGCTTGTTCATTTTTCATAATAAAGCACGCAAAACACGCAAGCATCAAAAGAGCTTAAGGTAACGAACATTCATCAGCACCACGCAAATGATCCCGCAAGCGACACCGAAGATCTGACGGACGGAAAGCTTATCCTTGAAAAACAGGATCCCGATCACCGTCATACAGAGCGACTGCATACCCGAATAGGTCGGAAAAAGGAAGCCGCCGTCGATCTTTTCAAGCCCGATCAGATAAAATTTTTGATATATGCCAAGGATCACACCGATGGAAAGCGCATACAAAAGCACACGGCGATTGAAAAAGCCGTAGGTATTTCCTTCACGCCTACCTGTGTGAGCGCTGAGAAAATAAAACACAAACCCAAGCACGGCGGCGATCGCATACGCGATCACCATAAAGGTGTTTTGCGAATTTTCAAACCTCGCACTCATGTCCATAGTGAAGACCTTCATGAATACGGAGGCTGCAGAATTGGCGATCGTCATCAGCGCAACAAAAAGGATCCATTTCCCACTGACGCCCTTTTCATCCTTCCCCTTCTTCACACTGAGGATCATGGAAAGAACCAGAAACGCAATACCGAAAAGCTGCGTCAGATACACGCTTTCATGATACACTGCCACGCAAAACACCGTGGTAAAAAAGAGAGCAAAGTTTCCGATCAGCACCGTCAGTGATACAGGTCCCGTTTTCAGCGCCAGCGCGTAAAAGCTCTGAAAAACAACGGTGCAGACTGCGGTCATTGACGCCATCAGAATGCCATCCCAACCGATCTTCCCCAAGGGAAACAGCGCCGCCATAACGATACCGATCACAACAAAAAGCTGTGCGTTGAACAAAACGCTGTCCGATGTATTGCGGATATACCCGCGGCTCACGCTTCCTTGCAGCGTGACCTTGGAGCATCCCAGAAGCACCATTGCGCACACAACACCGAACTGAAGTCCGTACGACATATTTCTACCCATCCTTTATTTTAAGTTACACCGCCTTGTATTTTAACAGATATGGCTACGGCTGTCAACCGAAAAAACGCGCCGCACGGTGTATATTTCGATCATAAAAAATAAAATCCGCTTCCGTGAACGAAAGCGGATTTTATTTTCTGGCTTTGGAAAAGATCAGATCTGTTCCTTAACCTTAGAAGCCTTACCGACACGGTCACGCAGATAGTACAGCTTTGCACGTCTGACCTTACCGACACGGATGATGTCTACCTTCTCTACGTTGGGAGAATGGATCGGGAACGTCTTCTCAACACCGACACCGTAGGAGACACGTCTTACGGTAAAGGTTTCGGAGATTCCGCCGCCATGCTTTGCAATAACGGTTCCCTCGAACATCTGGATTCTCTCGCGGTTACCCTCTTTGATCTTGTTGTGAACACGGACGGTGTCACCGATGCGGATCACGGGTACCTCACTCTTCAACTGCTCGTTTGTAAAAGCCTCAATCAAATTCATTTTTTGAGTCCTCCTATTATACCGGATGTTCATGCGAGCATTGCAGCGGACCACCCTAAAATTCATTGCGATTTGCGCAACGGGAATATTATACCATATGAAAAACTGTTTTGCAAGTCTTTTTTCGAAAAAAGTTGAAGTTTTTTCGTTTTTTAATATAAATCAGCGAATTCGCTCGCCAAGAGGCGTGTCCTCTGCAAGGAATACGACGCGCACGGTCTCTTCTCCCGATGCAAGGATCATACCCTCGGACTCAATGCCGCAAAGAGTTGCGGGCTTAAGGTTTGCAACCACAATGATCTTCTTGCCGATCAGCTGCTCAGGCTCGTACCACTTGGCAATTCCGGAAACGACCTGTCTCTGCTCATAGCCAAGATCGATCTGCAGCTTGAGAAGCTTCTTTGCCTTCGGTACCTTCTCACATGCGATCACCTTCGCACTGCGAAGCTCGACGTTCATGAAATCCTCAATACCGATCAAGGCACACCCCTCGGGCTTCTCCGGCTTTTCCTCTTCCTTCTGTGCCGCGGCGATCATCGCCTGTCTCTCAGCCTCGAATTCCGCAAGCTTCTTCTCCTCGTCCACGCGGGCAAAGAGCACCTTCGAATCGTTGACCGTGTCTCCCGGGATCATACCGTCAAAGCCGTCAAGCGTTTCAAAGGAGCGACGCGAGGTGTTCAGCTCGTTAAGAATTTCCTCAGCGGTTGCGGGAATAAAGGGAGTGAGCATCACAGCCCCCTGTCTGATCGACTCCATCAAATTATAGAGCACGGTGCCAAGACGCGCACGGTTTGCCTCATCCTTGGCAAGAGTCCAGGGCGTTGTTTCGTCAATATACTTGTTGGCACGGCTGAACATCGCAAAAAGACTTTCCAGGGCATCGGCAATGTGATAATCGTCCATCGCGGTACAAACCTCACTGTATGCCTTCTTGCATGCCGCCTTGAGCTCCTCATCCAGAGGATCCGGGCACGTGGGTGCGGGAATCACCTTACCGAAATACTTCTTCTCCATATCCAACGTACGCTTGACAAGGTTCCCAAGGTTATTGACAAGGTCCATATTGTATCTCTTGATGACCGCCTCATAGGTAATGGAGCCATCGGAGGCGAAGGGCATCTCGGAGAGTGCATAGTAGCGCACCCCATCCACACCGAAGTGCTCCGCCAGCTTATCCGCATAGATCACGTTTCCCTTGGACTTTGACATCTTATCCATACCGAAATTGAACCACGGATGACCGAACACCTTCGCAGGCAGGGGAAGCTCCAAAGCCATCAGGAAGATCGGCCAGTAGATGGTATGGAAACGAAGAATATCCTTACCGATGATGTGCACGTCTGCAGGCCAGTACTTTTTGAAATGCTCGGACTGCTCCTCATAGCTCTTATCGGGATCGTAGCCAAGCGCCGTGATATAGTTCGTCAGAGCGTCGAGCCATACGTAAACGACGTGCTTATCGTCAAAATCAACGGGGATCCCCCACTTGAAGGAGGTACGGGAAACGCAAAGATCCTGAAGTCCTGCCTTGAGGAAGTTGTTCACCATTTCCTTTTTGCGGAGCTCGGGCTGAATAAAGTCGGGATTCTCGTCGATGTGCTTCATCAAACGGTCTGCATATTTGCTCATTTTGAAGAAGTATGCCTCCTCTTCTGCCTGCGAAAGCTCTCTTCCGCAGTCGGGGCACTTTCCATCCACCGCTTGGGTCGCGGTAAAGAAGGATTCACAGGGAGTACAGTACCAGCCCTCATACTTGCTCTTGTAAATATCGCCCTTTTCGTAGAACTTACGGAAGATCTTCTGCACCGCTGCCACGTGATCATCGTCGGTGGTACGGATAAAGTAGTCATAGCTTGCGTTCATCAGATCCCAGATCCCCTTGATCTCACCCGCAACACCGTCCACATATTTCTGGGGCGTGATGCCCTGCTCGTTGGCAAGATTCTCGATCTTCTGACCGTGCTCGTCGGTTCCCGTGCAGAAGAATACGTCCTTGCCGCGCATACGCTGATATCTTGCAACAGCATCGGACATAATGACCTCATAGGTATTTCCGAAGTGGGGCTTACGGGATGCGTAAGCAATGGCGGTCGTCAGATAAAATTTCTCGTTCATAGTCAAAATTCCTTTCGTTTTCACCTCCCGCGAATGGGCGGGTGGGATGATTTATCCGAGAGGGACGGTGCTGTTCCGTCCTCCTTGATATCGTTTTTTAGCTGTGCGAAGCAGGCAGTGAGCATCCTTGGAAGCACGTCTGCAAGAAGCAGGATGCCAAAGGTCACAAGCCCCAAAAGGATCCACGGCAAAAAGCGTGCACGGGTGCGAAGTCCCGCAGAATAAGTGCGCCCCTTACGTTCCTTGCCTGTAGCAAAGCGGAATACACGCTTTCCGAGAAACGGAAAGAAGAGGTAAAAGCACAGACAGATCCCCCCCAAGGCAATCGCACAAAGCACCCCGTTCAACGGCGCTTGCGGCAAAAGCCGCTCAAAAGCAAAGCCGAGAGCCGACAAAAGCACGTACAGAAGTGCACCGCCGACAAACGTGGCACGCCCCGCGTTCAAAGCCTCCCTGTAGCGTGCACGGGAAGAAAACGCCTCAAACAGGTCGGCAAGCACAACGTGCTCCCCTCGAAAAAGCCGTGCGGAGATACAGAAAAGTCCGAGAAGCATGGGAAGCACCAAAAAGAAGGTCACGGCGAGCAGCAAAAGCGTTGTAACCGCCGAGATCAGCACTGCCCAAAATAGCACTTCTCCTACCGCGTACAACAAAAGCTCTGCGACGCTTGCAAGCATGCAGTACACGGGAACAAACAGAAGGAGGATGAGGAGCGCCTCAATCAAAAGCAGGCGTCCGCCGACCTTAGAAAGAAGCTGACCTGCCCAACGGTAAGGGGAAGGAACACTGTCTTTTGGCTTCATGCATCTGCCTCCTTTCCGAGATTCTCCGTCCATTCGGACTCATACTCTTTGTATTATAACAAATATATAACGTTTTTACAATAGTTTTTTGAATTTTTCTCCCCTTTTTTGTCAAGAATCGGTGCAAACAAGTCTGCAAGTGGAGGAATACGGATGAAAGCAGAAGAACCGATGACGAGGGCTTCGCGGGAGCTGGACACAGTGCTTAAAAACAGAGAGCTTGCAGAGGAGCGTCGCTTTTTCGGGTATCTGTATCGCCTGTTCAGCCAAAACTCCCTGCTCTCTTATTTCAAGCGCGCCTTGGAATGGATCCGCCGCTTCCGCTTGGCGGCATTTCTGATCAACGCATTTACCGTACTGTCTTCCCTCCTGCAAACGGGAGCTGCACTGATCCTTGGCACCGTGCTTTTTCTGATCGCCCTCCCCCTTTGCGTCTGTCTCATGCTCGGGATCCTGCTCACAGCGCTTCTGGAATCCCGTAGAAGCAACCGTTTGCTGCTTGACAAAACCAAAAACAAAAGAATTTACGTTTTGTTCCTCAAAGAGCATGCGGGGGACTTTTTCTCTGCAAATGCACGCGAGCTTGCCACGCGCGAGGGATGTGCCGTGGTCGTGGTCTCTCCTTACTGGATCCGCTCTGAGGGGATCTGTAAGGGATATTTTTATTGCACACAGAGAGAGGAGGCAAAAGACCTTTATCTTATCCGCCGCTACTACTTTTTCAGTCTGCGAAAGCACGTACTCAAAAAGAGAAGCACGGCATATCTGTTCTGAGAGAAACGAGGGTGAGGCAAATGCGATTTCAACGCACTTGCCTCACCCTCGTTTGCATTTATTTATCGAAGAGATAGTCAACGTTCCCCGAGAGCAATGCCGTCACACCGCGAAGGATCACGTCGGGACGGTCGCGGAAGTTCTGACGGAACAGCCGCGAACGGTACTCGGAATCCACATTTACCGTGGTACAGAGAATGATCTTTCCCTTCTCCTTCATCGTTAGCGTAACGTCAAAGGTACCATCGGGCAAGCGACGGTCGGAGCAATCGAGCGTCACACCTCGCTTTTTCAGATCAAGATAGCGGAAGGCGCAGCGCAATGCCTCATCCAGCACGTCGGGAAGCATGTCGCGGGAAAGCTCCTCTGCGATCATTGCGCCTCTGCGGGTCACCTCGTAAAGTGTATCTCCCCGCTCATCCGTCCCCGATTCCTTCACAAGATGTCCCTCAAGCATTTCCTGAAATGCTTCGGCAAGGTCGATATACATAATATAATCCGTCTGCATGACAACGTCATTGACGGTTACAAACGTCATGGGATAGTTGATGTTGCGCATCAGATACAGCACAAACGCCTTGACGTTGTCCAGCTTTTTGGTCGCTTTTGAAGGCATGAAGCACCCTCCCTTTTGTTCTTTACGGTATCATTCGTACACTCCTTGGAAAGTATACCATATTTTTTTATTTTTTTCAACAGTTTTGTTTGCAATTTGAAACTTTTTGTGGTATGATATAAGGTAGATGCCGAAAAACCCCCAAAATCGGCAGTTTTTTCCACGGAAGGAGATATATCCATGTTACAAATCGCACTTCTTGGCTTTGGTGTTGTCGGTGGCGGCACCGCCGAGGTCCTGCTTGAAAATCAAAAGCAGATCGCGGCATACTGCGGCGACGACGTCAATATCAAATACATTCTCGATCTTCGAGAGTTCCCCGATCATCCTCTGGGAGATCGCGTGGTGCATGACGTCAAGATCATTCTTGATGACCCCGAGGTCGTTCTCGTGGCGGAAATGATGGGCGGCGCGCATCCCGCGTACGATTTTACCCGCGCGGCGCTTGAGGCAGGCAAAAGCGTCGTCACCTCCAACAAAGAGGTCGTGGCGACCTTTGGCACCGAGCTTCTTGAGCTTGCACGTGAGCACGGAGCTTCCTATCTGTTTGAGGCAAGCGTAGGCGGCGGCATTCCGATCATCCGCCCGATGCAGACAGACCTCGCCTCCAACGAAATCCTCGCCGTCAGCGGAATCCTCAACGGCACCACCAACTTTATTTTGACGAAGATGAAGAATGAAGGCGCCGACTTTGCAGATGTTCTGCGCCTGGCTCAGCAAAAGGGCTACGCGGAAGCCAATCCCACGGCAGACGTCGAGGGGCTTGACGCCGCACGAAAGATCGTCATTCTGGCAGCGCTCGCGTTCGGAACGCTGCTCGACCCGAACAAGATCCCCACGACGGGCATCACGGGGATCACCCGTGATCATACCGAGACAGCGGACAAGCTCGGCGGTGCGGTCAAGCTGATCGGACACACGGAGAAGATCGACGGTAAGATCTTAGCGCTCGTTTCTCCCTATTTTGTTCCTGCGACAAATCCGATCTCTCACGTGGACGACGTTTACAACGGAATTTTGGTGGATGCAAATATGCTCGGTCGCGCCCTCTTCTACGGCGCGGGCGCGGGCAAGCTCCCCACGGCAAGTGCTGTGGTGGCAGATATTCTTGACGTGCTCTCCCACCGCAAGGATGAAAGACGCCTTCCTGTATGGACACGTGCAGCGGAAAATGACGTAGCGGATCCCACTGCCTACGTCTGCCGTCGCGCATACCTCTTTGAGGGCTGCCAAAAATGTGCGGAAAAGGCAAAGAAAGCACTCGGTGCACAGGACGCCGTATTCCTTGAGGGTAGCAGATTTGCACTGATCTCGTCTCCCCTCTCCGAGAAAGCAGCCGTGGATGCGCTCGCCGCAACGGGACTTTGTCCGATCCTTACGCTTCCCGTACTTGATTAACGACTCCGACACGGGGGTTCTCAAATGCGAAATCCATTTGAGAAACCTCCGTGTTTCTTTATTTTGATTCTTAATTTTTCACAATCTTTTTTTGTGTTAAATGTTCATTTTGACGAATCTTTTTTGTTTTCTCGGTCATAATCGTCAAAAGCCAATTTCTTTTTTTGTTAAAAACCTCTTAAAGGGAAAAATTTACCATCCCGAATTCGAAAAAAATATGTTGACATTCAACAAAAATGTGTTATAATTATCGTGTGGAATGTAAACTTTTATCAAAATGAAAGGATTCTTCGGCATGGTGGAGCACTGCAATGACAGCAATCAGGATGCACGTCTCCTTCGCGCCAAAGGCGGTGACACAAAGGCATTTGAGGAGCTTCTCGATGCGTATGCCCCGTTGATCGAATCCATGGTAAGCGCATTCCTTTGCAACGACACCGAAGCCGATGAAAGCGATGATCTGCGTCAAGAAGCCTCGATTGCCTTTTGCAACGCCGTGGAGCACTACCGTTCAGAGCAATCTGTCACATTCGGCGTTTTTGCAAAGATCTGCATCCGAAACCGTCTGATCTCCTATGCGCGCAAAAGACGTCAACAGCCCCACACTGTCAGTCTTGAAAACGGTACTGTTGAAGCAGACGGAACTGACCCTATGCAGTCTCTTGTCGAAAAGGAAAGCTATCTCACGCTTTCCCGTCATATCACAGCCCTTCTCTCCCCCTTTGAGAACCGCATCTGGTGGCTCTATCTATCGGGAAGAACCGCACGTGATATCGCACAGCTCGTCGGCAAGGATGAAAAATCGGTGCAAAATGCAATCTACCGCATCAGACGGAAGCTTCGCTCCGCCCTTCCGAACCCCTAACATACGCCCGAATAGCTTAATCAAAGCGTTGGGAAACCAAAGATGGCGGTCAAAATCCGCCGAGGGCAATATCACTATCAGAACGAAGAGAGGTTACACACAATGTTCCAGGATGAAAACTACGATGCAGCAGTAGAAGAAAAGGTCTATGAAGACGAAACCCTTGTCTGCAAGGATTGCGGCAATGAATTTGTCTTCACCGCCGGTGAACAGAGATTCTACGCGGAAAAGGGCTTTTTGAACAAGCCCAAGGCTTGCAAGGCATGCCGTGACGCAAAGAAGAACGCCGGCAAGGCTCCCCGCGAATACTTCACGGCGGTATGCGCAGACTGCGGCGGAGAGGCGAAGATCACCTTCCAGCCCTCCAATGACAGACCCGTATACTGCAGTGCTTGCTTTGAGCAAAGAAAGAAAGCACAGGAGTAATTATCTGTATCGGTTCTTGGATCAATATAGATGAAAGCAACCCCCTGCATGGTTTCATGCAGGGGGTTGCTTTTTGTCGTTATTGCCATAAAAAGCTCGTTTCTCTGCGAAATATGGTATTGAAAACCACGAAATGTAGAAAACGAATCCATAAATATAGTTCATAACACTTGACAAACTCGTTTTCATATGGTAAAATAGTGTCAAGAAATGAAAAAAAACATTGTATTAAAAGGAGATACCCATGCAAAGAACCAAGCTCATTCAACGCGCACTCCCCGATTACACCAAGGGAGAAGAGATTTTTAATATGGTATCGCACATTGTCGGCGGTGCTCTCGGCATTGCCGCGCTTGTGCTTTGCGTTGTTTTTTCCGCGATCAAAGGCAACGCCTGGGGCGTTGTCGGAAGCGCCATTTACGGTGCTTCTCTGATCCTCCTTTATTCCTCCTCCAGTGTTTATCACGGTCTTACGCATCCCATGGCAAAAAAGGTCATGCAGGTCATTGATCACTGCACCATTTATTTTCTCATCGGCGGCACCTATACCCCGATCCTTTTGACAAAGATCCGCGAAGAATCCGTCGTATGGTGCTGGATCCTCTTCGGTGTTGTCTGGGGGCTCGCTGCCATGGCAACGACCCTTACCGCCATTGATCTGAAAAAATACAGTAAGCTTTCCATGGCATGCTATATCGGCATGGGCTGGAGCATTGTGATCGCCGCAAAAACCGCGATCGAAGCAATTCCCTTCCCCGGGCTGATGTTCATCCTCTTCGGTGGGGTCGCTTACACCGTCGGTGCTGTGATCTACGGACTTGGTAAGCGCCACCGCTACATGCACAGCCTTTTCCACCTTTTCGTCGTTCTCGGAAGCATTCTTCAGTTCTTCGGAATCTTCTTCTACGTGATATAAAAATATTGCCTCGCATACGAAAACGTTATGCGAGGCAATATTTTTATACGGTTTCATGCTTGAAGATCGCTCGGATCCCCCGCACAAGGGCAGGTGCATTGATGACAATAAGCAAAACGGTCAAGCACACAGTGATGGGATACATCCATGAAAGCTCCAGCGTCATCACCGTCGCCGCGCCCAAAAGAAGTAAAAGGCTTACAAGCAAGCGCGGAAGAGCGATCCGAAAGCGAATGATGCGCGGCGCATCGATCAAACGCACAACCATCACAAGCAGGTAGCTTGCAAGCGTGGCAACTGCCGCACCGAGAGCTCCCATCACGGGGATCAGAATCAAATTCAGAACAATGTTGGAGAGCGCACCGATCAACGCTGTAACAAAGGAATGTCCGCTCTTTTTTCTCACGAGATAGACGCTTGCGAGAAAGGAAACGACCGCCTCCGCACATGCGGCACAAAGAAGAACCGGCATATAGAGCCTTGCATCCCAATACGCTTCGTTGAGGAGCACCGAGGAAAGAGGACGAGAGAGAAGGATCAAGCCCGCTGTTCCGATCGTTACGACCGAGAGAAAGCTTGAAAAGACACGTGAATAAAAGCGTGAGCATTCCTCCTCATTCGACGACTCGGAAATCGCGGAAAACTGCCATGCCTGCAAAAACACGCCCGAGACAAGGTTGATGACCGTGGGGATCTTATAGGCAGCGGAATAGATGCCATTGACGTCCTCCCCCCAAAAATAGGTCACCATCGTTCGGTCGGAAAGATCCGTTACAAGCCAACAAACGGTCGTGGGGATCAAGGGGAGACTGAAGCGAAGCAGCTCCCCCATAAGCGCTCGGTTGATCTTGGAAGGACGAAAGACCTGCCAAAGTCTTGCCCTGAACGCCATAAAGAGCGTGGTAAAAACGTTTCCGAGCACTACGGAAAGCACGTATCCCGTAACGCCCATATCAAAGAAGAAAAGGAACAGAACGTTAAAAAGAACCGTTAGCACCGTATTGAGGATGCCTTGCCCGGCAAAAAGCGCCGTTCGGTCAATCGCGCGCAGATATTGCGCGGCAACCGCCTGGAGATCCGCAAAGAAAACGTACAGAACCACCAGCCACACGTATTCCCGACAGTAGTCGACCAGAAGAAGTAAGGGAGAAAGTGTAAGAAAGGCTCCAAGCCCGATACCAAGCAGTGCTATAGAGGAGGAAAAAACAGCCTCCTTATCGGCTTCCCTTTCCGCCGCGAAACGGAAGATCCCCGTGCTGACACCGACTGCCGCCAAAGGAATGAGAAAATTGGAAAGGCTGGTGATCACCTCAGCAGCCCCGTATTCTCCCGTCGTCAGCCATGCGGTATACAGCGGCATCAACAAAAACACGAGCAGCTTTGAAGCAAACGTGCCGATTCCTATGATGCCCGCGTTGGACAAAAGCTTTGTATTACGGTTCATCGATCCTCCGAGGAGGTGCTTGTGCTGTCTACGTAAACGGTATCCACGGCGCCGTCACCGTTCTCATCAACGGCATCCACCTTGCCGTCGCCGTCCACGTCAACAAAAATTCTGCCGCCGACCTTGGTGTTCACGGTCTTCTTGCCGCCAAAGAGCATCAAGATTGCTGCGATAATGCTCAGGGCAATGATCACCCACCCCGCAACACGAAGAAGGATGTTGAGCGTGTTGGCAGGCCCCAGAAGAATAAGGATCAGACCGATGATCATCTTGGGGAGCTCTGCCTTAAGCTGTGTCATAGGCTCCTTGGAAAGCAGGATGTTGACGATCGGCAGGATCAGCATATAGATGCCGAGAAAGATCATCAAAAGCTCGTTATGGTTAAAGATCATCAAAAATCCGACGATCACAGAGATCACGGAAACGACGAGGGAGACCTTTCCTCCGACCGTGGAAAACGCCGCGACTCCCGCAACAAGTCCCGGAACGCTGGAGATCACGGTCACGATACCCATGATGATGAAGAGCAGACTGATGAGAAGATCTGTGGGGATCAAAAGCAAAAGAAGTCCTATAAGGATCCCCGGGATTGCGACCGCCAATGCAGCGCCAATGGAAAGTTTTGTTTTCGTCATGTTTTGTTCCTCCGAATTTTATTTATTTTGCTCTATCAAAAAGACAACATCCGGATGTACCGAGTCCTTCATGGACTCCCCGCTATCCAGCATCTGTCTGACAGCCGTGGAGCTGAGATGTTTGTGCACCTCCTCGGCGCGGATGAGTTCCGTACGGAAGCGAGGATTGTGCTCGCGGTTCCATTCTGCCATATTCATCTCGTATGCGTAATCCGCTTCGTTGCGCCACCCCTTGCATACAACGTCCGCATGCAAACGGTCATAGAGGTCAATAAGCATCCCGTCGTCAAAGATCACACGCACGTTAGAAAGCTCCGCCACGGTGCGGCGCGCGATCTCAAGGCGCGTCTCCGTATCAAATCGGTACTGCTTTTCCCTGTTAATCATCACGGCAACCACAACCTCGTCGTAGTGACGGGCGGCATATCGAACCACGTCAAGGTGGCCAAGAGTCATCGGATCAAAGCTTCCCGGTACGATCGCAAGACTCATGCCTCCACCTCCTTTTTTCTCAGAACCGTAATACATGCGGCTCCGTAGCGTGCCACACGCAACACCTCGTAGCAGGATGCCGCTTGAAGATCTCCCGCAAAAACATCCTCCTCTGCGGCACTCTCGCAAACGATCCGTGCACCTGTGTTCAGCAACGAAAGGGAGGCAAGCTGCTCAAGCACCGCAGGAAGGGTGCCCAGAGCATAGGGTGGATCGAGAAAAACGAGGTCAAATCGCTTCCCCTCGTGCAAGAGCATCGGAAGAAGCAGCTGCCAATCAAGGGCGCGGACGTCGCATTTTTCCGAAAGATGCGTTTTCTCCGCATTCATTCGGATGACGCGCACAGCCTCCTTTGAACGGTCGCAGAGGACTGCGTGCGCAGCACCGCGACTGAGTGCTTCAAGCGCCAATTGTCCCGAACCGCCGAAAAGGTCCAGCACGCGTAGATCCTGCACGGATTGAAGCATCGAAAAGACAGCTTCCTTTGCACGCTCCGCAGTCGGTCGTGTCGTTTCTCCCTCGAGAGTCGCAAGCCTCGTGCCTCTCGCACTTCCTGTGATGATTCGCATCATACCGCGTCCCCCTCCTTTCCCGTTTTCTTTCGATCAAAGTATTCCCGTATCGCCTCAGCATCGCGGGAGGAGATCCCACGTACGGTGGAAAGCGCCTCATAGGATGCTGTACGCACACCCGCAAGACCGCCGAATGCGGAAAGCAAGGCCTTCGCCTTTGCATCCCCGATCCCCGGGATCTTAGTAAGCGTTGAGTGCTTTACCGTTTTTCGCTTTGCATTCTCCATTTTACTTACCGTAAAGCGGTGGACCTCCTCCTGAATACGGTAGACCATGGTGAAAATATCCTGTTCCCGCGCGATGCTGATCTCTTCACAGTCTGTGCACAGCGCACGCGTTTTGTGATAGTCGTCCTTGACCATACCGAACACGGGAATATCAAGTCCGCGCTCCGCAAGCACCTCACGCACCGAGGAAACGTGTCCCCGTCCACCGTCAAGCAAAATGAGATCGGGCATTTTGGAAAAGGAGCCCTCATCGTCATCAAGATGCTCAAGCCTGCGCGAAAGAGCCTCACGCATGGACGCATAGTCGTCCGTCCCCTCCACGCTTTTGATGCGGAAGCTTCGGTAGTCCGATTTATTAAATCTTCCCCCCTCGTAAACGATCATACCCGCGGTAAGATGCTCTTGTCCGAGGTTGGAGATATCATATGCCTCGATCCGCTCGGGATACACTTCAAGCGAGAGCTTGGAGGCAAGGCGCACCAGCGTCTCCTCCTGTCTCTCGGAATTGGCGCGGTACTGCTTTGCATGATCCGCGGCGTTCTTTTCCACCAGCATACACAGCGTATGCTTCTGCCCACGCTCGGGGGTTTTGACGTTGACGCGACGCGACGCACGTGCGGACAGGTATGCCTCCAGCATTTCGCGCTCCCCTTCCTCGGGAGCATAGGCAAGAAGGATCTCCGAGGGAATATATTCCCGCATTTTATAGTGCTCGCAAAGGAATGCCGTCATATCCTCAGCCTCCAGAATGCTGTCAGCGCCGTACAAAAACTCCGCCTTGTCCTGAAGAACACCTGCGCGGATATAAAACACGGAAACGCAGGAGCAGACGTCGTCCGAATAAAACGCGATCGCGTCCTGCTCGGTATCGGGATCTGCGACGACCTTCTGTCGCTGTCCGATCTTTTCAAGCGCCGCCACAGTGTCGCGGCAACGTGCTGCCGCCTCGTACCGTTCCTCCTCGGCATAAGCGTACATCTGTGCTTCCAGGTCCTTCTGTACCTCGCGCACACGCCCGCCGAGGATCTGCGATGCGTAGCGGATGCTCTCCGCATACTCCTCGGGACTTACGTTCCCTGTGCAGACACCCGAGCAACGCCCGATCTGATAATTGATACACGGGCGTCCCCGTCCGATATCTCGCGGAAAAACGCGCGAGCAGGTAGGTAGCCGCAGGGTTTTGCTGAGAAGCTCGATCAACGAATGTGCTGTTGCCGCACCCGAGAACGGACCAAAATATTTTGCTTTGTCGTTACCCCGCTTCCGTGTAAAAACAGGGCGCGGGTACTCCCCCTCCGAAAGCTTGATATACGGATAGGACTTTGCATCCTTGAGACGGATATTATACTTGGGAGTATACTGCTTGATAAGCGTATTTTCAAGGGAAAGCGCCTCCATCTCATTATCGCACAGGTAATAATCAAAGTCATGCACGGCGCTCACCATGCGTGCAGTCTTGACATTCTTTTCCCCGTTCTGAAAATATTGAGAGACACGGCTTTTCAGCTTGCGTGACTTTCCAACGTAGATCACACGGTGATTTTTATCCCGCATGATGTAAACGCCGGGCACGTGCGGCAATCCGTTTGCTTTTTCAAGCAGACGTTCTCTTACGTCCTCCGTTTGCACTCGCATCTCCCCCTTTCTACAAAAAACGGCGTGCCCCTCGGAACCAAGCGTTCCGCCGACGCACACCGCATGTGGCTATTCGATCAAATTTCGGAAAAACCGCTGTCAATCAGCTCCACAAGACCTGAAATTGCGGCATTCTCATCCTGACCGTCCGCGATCAGTGTGACAGTCATATCCTTCGCAATCCCCAAGGACAGCACGCCGAGAAGGCTCTTCGCATTCACCTTGCGGTCGTCCTTTTCGATCCAAATCGAGGACTTATAGGTGTTCGCCTTCTGAATGAAGAAAGTAGCGGGACGTGCGTGGAGTCCGCTGGTATTATTGATAACGATGTCGCGTGAAATCATAAAACTTGCTCCCTATCTGCAAAAGTAAAGCCTGTCCGCAAAAAGCGCGGAATCCAATACGCTATTATTACAAATAGTATAACAAAATTCAACATCAATTTCAATAGGCAAACTGTGAGATTTTTATAGTATGCGAACTAACTTTTCGTGCAAAATAGATATAAAATTAAAAAATTCAATCCTTCTCTGCGCGCTCAACGCCACTCACTCTTCCGCTAATATGGGCACGTGTACCGTAAAGGCTCACACCGTCTCCCACCAAAAGAGACTCTCTCCCCTCGCGGTGAAAGACGGCATCACGGAAAGCTCCCTTTACACGGACGGTAAAAACGAGATCCTTGGGCCCGTCCGCGTCCCACGCTCCGAGGTAAACACGTCCGTCCTTTTCAAGGCGCACCTGTGCGGGAAAGACACCGATCTCCGTCAGCACTCCGTAATATTCTCCCGAGCCAAGATAAAGAGTCTCCCCGATCTCAAGACACTCGAAAAGCCGTGCCTCTGTCGCGGGCACGTATATATCGATCAAAGCCTCCTCCTCAGCGGCTGAAGATACACCGCCCTCCGCCATTCGTCCGATCACGCCGATCAGTGAAAAGGCAAGCAACAAAATCAGAAAAAGATCCAGAACGTTTCCCCGACGCTCCTTCATTCCGCCACCACCTCCACCGAGATCACAGAGGCATTTTGGGCACAAAAGCCTCCCATACGAAAGCCTCCGCTCATCCCTGCGGCAATGCGCAGATCATGGACGCGAAGTCCGTCTCCGACCTTGGCGTTCGCCATCGCCCGTACCGTTACGTCAACATTCGTGTGTCCCTTATCCTCTGTGAAAATAACGCTTCCGTCGCGCACTGCGGCAATTCTTCGTGTGCTGAATGTGACCGTTTCCACACTTCCGAGTACCGCCGTCCCATTTTCTGAGTACACCGTGCTCCCCACAGAGATCAGTGATCGAAGCGTTTCTTCATCCGTTTGCGAGGTATCGACGTTGAAAACACGCACCGTATAACGGATCTCTCTTTCTTCCCCCATATCTCTTCCTCTGAAGAGATACCAGAAAAGAGCGCCGACCAAAACAGCTGCAATAAGAAGAAGGATACACCAATCCAGCCCATTCAAGCCCCCGACGCGCTCCCGTTCTCCGTTTTTCATACGCCCTCCTCCTCAATCAAACAAAATGCAAATACGGCAAACAGCAAAAGGATCATCCCGGGCGCATACCAAAGGTGATCGAAAAAGCCCATTGTCATCACTCCGCACAGGGCATACGGCGCTCCTAACGTGCGCCGTTTTCCGAATCCCTTGAGAAGCGCCATGCCAACCGCCGCGAAAAAGACGAGCGATCCCATCACTCCCAGCTCCGCCGTGATCTGAAGCGGAAGGCAGTGCGCATGCATCACCGTTTCAATCCCCGAAAGTGCGTATTGCGGATAGACGGCATGAAAGGCATCCTCTCCCACACCGATCCCGAAGGGATGCGCCCCGATCATCCGTACAACTCCGCGCCACGTATAAATGCGGTATCTGATCGAGGAGTCGGCAAGATTGCCGATGCTCATAAAGCGTCGGAAGATGCTCTGCGGCAACCAAGGAATCGAAAAAAGGACAAACGGCAGAGAAAACAAAAGGGATGCTAAGGAGCGGCGACTGTAGAAAAGCAGAGTCAAAGCAACCTCTAAAAGGATCCCAAGCCACGCGCCTCTTGACCAGGTAAGGATCAGACAGATAAGGATCGCAATGGTCCCGACGCCAAAAAAGCATCGGTGCAGTGCGCGCTCTCCTGCGTCCAGGACACCGCAGAGTGCAACGGGAAAGCAAAGAAGCAGATAAACTGCCAGCATATTGGGATTGTCAAAAAAGGAGCAAACTCTGCCGCCGATATCAAAAAAGCGCGAGGCATCCACCCAACGCAGCTCAAGCTCGGTAAAAAAATACTGAAAGATACCAAACAGAGCGCAAATCGCCGCTCCCGCCATCATCGATGCTCTTGCACGGCGACGCCAAAGGGACTGTGAAAGAAGATTTTTAAAGGGAAAATATGCGCCTGCAAGCAGGGAGAGCACAATGCCGTCCTCAGCATCCCCGTAACCGAACATGCCCCCCCAAAAAAGAAGGAAGCAAAAGAGGAAAACGAACAGATCGGCAAGCTCAAAGGAAAAATCCCGTCTCCCACAATAGACCCTTGAAAAAAAAGAGGTGTAAAGGATCAGAACGAGACCGAGGAGCAAGAGCGTCGGGTGCTCCGACAGCTGAAGAAACGGAAACAAAAAAAGAATCAGCGGAAGATTGACCTCGGGGACAGAAAGCAGAAAAACAGCGCCCAAAAAAAGAAGAAGCCCACAGAAAAAAACATATGGTGAGAGCATCCCCGCAAAAAGCACACTCAATGCGGTAAGGAGCAAAACAGTCATCGGACGCGCTTCCCCACGTCCCGTTTCGGGGAACACCGTTGAAGCCCTGCCGCAAAACCCGCAAAGCACACGACGGGTAAAAAAGCTTTCTCCAAAGACAGACGCCACACTTCTGGAAGAAGTCATCAATGGCACGGCAAGAAATATAAAGAAAACAGAGCTAAGCATCTGCCGTCCGTCGGCAAGGAGCTCATCCACGATCAGCACAAGGATCAGAAAGGACAGCCCGACAAGCAAAAAAAAGAGTCCCACGTACCCGACGGCACTCTCCGAAAGATAGTGTACAAGGGCTTCCTTCGCCCCGAGGAGCACGCTTTCCTCGCGACATCGCATCCCGTATCTGCGAAAACGGAACTGCCACCCCGTGCGGTCATAGCCATCCCCCGAAAGATTACCGAGAAGACCTTGACGAAAGCGGCGGTCAAGGCGCGCGTAAAGCGAGGGCTTGCCACCTCTCTCTCCGTCCTCACGCCCCAAGTGTTCCCCCAATCCTTGTGCTATATTCCAGAAAAAGCTTTCTCTTCCTCCGATACGCATAAAAACCCCTCTGCAATCCCTTTTCTTGGTATGTAGAGAGGTTTTTATGATTCAGTTGTTTTCAAGAAGGTCGGGGCGCAGACGCTCGGTCATCTCCATCGCCTGCGCGTCACGCCAGCGGTCGATGTTCGCATGGTGTCCCGAGATCAGAACGTCGGGAACGCGCCGTCCGTGAAACTCATAAGGGCGCGTGTATTGCGGATACTCCAACAGCCCCGAGGAAATGCTCTCCTTTTCGTAGCACTCCGCGTCGGAAAGCACGCCGTCCACAAGACGGGAAACACAGTCTGTAAGGATGCATGCGGGGATCTCCCCGCCCGTAAGCACGTAATCCCCGATAGAGATCTCCTCGTCCACGATCTCCTCAACGATACGGCGGTCAACACCTTCGTAATGCCCGCAAAGGAGGATGAGATTATCATAGTCGCGCGCCAATTCAGCCGCACGCTTCTGTGTAAGCACCTTCCCTGTGGGAGAAAGATAGATCACATGGCGGCGAGTGGGAGCAAAGCCCTCCTCCTTCTGTGCCGTAAGGATCGCCTCATAGCAGTTATAGATGGGGGGTGCCATCATCAGCATCCCCTTTCCACCTCCGTACGGCGTGTCATCCACACGGCGGTGCTTGTCCTCGGAATAATCGCGGATGTTGTGGGTGCGCACCGTGATGGCTCCGCTTTTTTGCGCCCTACCGATAATACTTTCCCCAAGGACCGTGGAAACCAGGTCGGGAAAGAGGGTCATAATATCAAAGCGCATGTCAGCTCTCCCCTCCGTCGATCAGACCCGGTATGGGACGGATATAGATGCCATCATCGGGATCGATACGGACAATGAATTCCGGAACTGCGGGAACAAGAGCTTCTCCCTGCGGCGTTTTGATCACGTAAAGATCACGCATCCCGCTTGTATTGACGTCCTTCAACGTACCGATCTTCACCCCCGTATCTGCATGAAGCACGGGAAGCCCCAAAAGGTCGGAAATGAAGTAGCTTCCATCCTCCACGGGAAGGTCCTCACGTGCGGCATACAGCTCGATTCCGCGCAAGCGCTCTGCCGCCTCTTCGTCCCCAACTCCCTCAAGCTCCAGAAGGACGAACTGCTTGAAGACGGAAGCATGGAGCACGCGACGCGCGCGATATCCTTCGCCTGTCTTGAAGTAGACGGTGGGAAGCTCTGCCAGCACCTCGGGAGAGTCGCACCAGGATTCCGCCTTAACGGTTCCCCTAAAGCCGTGTGTATTGATAATTTTCCCGCAAGGGAGGTATGGAAGTTTCATAAAGCCGATAGGATCCTTTCCGGATATTTTTTATAGTATATCACAGACAAGAAAAAAATTCAAGTTTTTCAAATCTTTTTCTTCTTTTTTCTTCCCGCGCAAGAAAAATCTTCCATGTTTCAAAAATATTTACAATTTTTCACTTGCATATTTGCGCACTCGGGGGTATAATAGTTGCGATTATGTCAAAAACGGAGGTCTTGGAAATGGATATAGGATTTTTAATCATGATGGTCGGCCTTTTGGTTGTTATGTATTTCTTTATGATCCGTCCGCAGAAAAAGCAGGAAAAGGAACAGAACGCAATGCGCAACAACCTGGCGGTAGGCGATGAGATCACCACCATCGGCGGTATCATCGGTAAGATCGTCAGCATCAAGGAAGAAACCTGTGTCATCGAAACCACGCATGAGCGCACGAAGATCCGCATTCTCAAAACCGCGGTCAGCCGTGTGGACGTCAAGGCAGAGGACGCTTGACTCAATGCATAAAAAGCCTTCGCTCGGAATATGCTTTAGCAACATCTTCCGAACGGAGGCTTTTTATTATGAACAACGGCAAAACCAAAGAGACCGTGCGACACCCACGCATCCAATCCCCGAAAAGGCAAGCTGCGGATAGCGGTTCCTCCTCCCTTTTTCTCCATGCCGCAAAGGGTTTTCTCATTTCAATACTCTCCTCGCTGATCCTTATGCTCCTTGCCTCCCTTGCGGCATATTTCTCTCCGGATCCGGGGCGCCTTATTCCCATTCAGGGAATCCTCATTGCCTATCTGACCTCTTTCATCGGTGGATTTTCGGCAGTAAAGCTGCACGGGCATTCGGCGCTTCTTTGCGGACTGATCACAGGATGTATGCTGACCGCCCTTTTGCTTCTGCTCTCCCTCTTTTTCCGCGGCTCCGCAACACCCTACTCCACGTGGATCTCGCTTCTTCTGCACGCAACGCTTCTTCTTGCATCTCCCGTCGGTGCATATCTTGCCCTCCCGCGACACGCAAAAAAGACGGCGCATAGGAAGCACCGTCGGCCACGGTAAGCTTTTTATATCACCAATCCTTGAAACGGGGCTTGCGTGCAAAATGCATGCAAGCCCCGTTTCAAGGATTCCTTCGAATCGCTCGTGCGCCCGTCTCTATTTTTTCTTTTTTGAAAGGAAGCTATTGACAAAGCATACTATGTGTGATATAGTATGTAACGTGAACCTTATCATACGAAAGGAATGCTATGGATATTCAACTCAAGCGAGGGCTTCTGGAGGTCTGCGTGCTCGCTGCCA